>PMAK01000304.1 GCA_003153655.1 Phycisphaerales bacterium | reverse complement strand
CGCGACGTCATCGCCTTCCCGAAAACCCAAAGCGGCGCCGACCTGATGTGCGGCTCGCCCAGCGCAATCGATGAAAAGCAACTGCGCGAAGCAAATATCCGCGTAGTCCTGCCGCCAGGAAAAACCTAATGGTCCGTCAGACATCATGTGCGGAAAAATATTTAGCGGGCGACCGCAGGTCGCCGGGTTTCACCGGTCACATCTCCTCCATCGCCGCCGCGAGTCTGCGGATGCCCTCGACAATCCGCGATTCGTCGCTGTTGGAAAAGTTGAGCCGCATCGCATTTTCGCCTCCGCCATGGGCAAAGAATGCCCGCCCTGGCACAAAGGCAACGCCTTTTTGGATCGCGCGCTCAAAGAGGTCCGCCGCGAGAATGCCAGGCGGAAGCGTGACCCAGAGGAACATTCCTCCCTCGGGGCGCGTGGTGCGCACCTCGCGCGGAAGATATCGCTCGATGGCTTCAATCATCATGCGGCATTGCCGGCCATATGCGTCTCGGATGGCCTGCAAATGCTGCTCGAAGCGTCCGCTGGTGACCAGGCGATGAATGACCCATTGGCCAAGGTTCTCCGAATGCAGATCAACAGCTTGCTTGGCAATCACAAGCTTTTCCATCAACTGCTTCGGCGCGCAAATCCATCCGAGCCGCAGACCGGGCGCGATCGTCTTGGAGAAGGTGCCAAGGAGAACGGATTGCTCAGGCAGATGACAAGCAATTGGCGGCAGCGCCACTCCGCTGAATCGCAGAAGCCCATACGGATCATCCTCGACAAGAACCGTCGAAGAATTCCGCAGCGCGTCAGCCACCTCCGCGCGGCGCTCCGCGCTATAGCTGCTGCCGGTTGGGTTCTGGAAATTGGGCATGCAGTAAACCAGCTTCGCGCCGGATTCGATTTCCTTCCGCAATCGCTTCGCATCGATTCCGTCCGGACCCGTCGGCGCCGGGCAGAACACCGGCTCATACATGCCCCATGCCTGCAATGCTGCGGGATAAGTCGGGTCTTCAACGATCACGCGGTCACCCGGATCGAGAAGCACCTTGCCGAGCAGATCAAACCCCTGCTGCGAACCGGTGGTGATCAGAATCTGGTCCGCGCCGACGCTCAGGCCGGCAGCGTTGTATTGATCCGCGATCCATTGCCGCAGCAACGGATGGCCTTCGGACGTGCAATACTGAAGTGCGGCCGCCCCCTGCGCAGCCAGCGTGAATTGCACCGCTTCGGCTATCGGGTCAACCGGAATGAATTTTGGATTCGGGAGTCCGCCGGCGAAGGAAATAATTTCCGGATTCGTCGTCGCCTTCAATATTTCTCGGACAAATGAGCGACGGACATTCTGCATGCGTTTGGCGGTTGGTATGAGCATTTTTGACCTCGTGCTAAAAAAGAAAAACCCGCTCCCACAAGGGAACGGGTCTTTTGAACACTGCTTGATGTTGCCTTTACAAGATCATGCAGACCCGCTCCCGATCGTTCGCGCTACAGGCGCGCTGACCGCCGCAAAGGCCGGAATCGAGAAAATGGCGAAGAATGAATACATCCTGATCCGCATGGCAATAAACCTAACGAGCGTCCGATAGGTGTCAAGAAATATCATGACGGCAGGAGCAAGAAATTATTAAATAGCTTGGGTTTCATCCTATGAAACCAACCGACCTCTAAAATGGAGGGGATAGATTACCGATACTGGTGCGTTGGATGGTGCTTCGGAACCAGACGGACAGTGCCTGCACGAAGTACGTTCCGATAATGCCTCGCGGAGACCGGATTGCTTGCTGTATCGAGTCTGTTCGATGCGACCTTTGGTGTTTCGGAAACGCGGCGAGGGCATCTGATAATTTTTGTAAAACGGGTCCGAAATGGAGTGCAGCATGACCGAGACAATTAATTCCGCTCCNNTCCCGCGGTTGAAGCCTTTCTTGAGAAGCATGGTGTCGTCAAGGCGTTGCCGGAAAACACCAGCCGCATTCTCCGGATGACCAGCGATAAAGAGTGCAATACCGCTCAATTATTGAAGCTGATTTCACAGGACGCCGCTCTCGCCGGCTCCATCATGAAGGCGATCAACAGCGCGTTCTACGCGCTGCAGACAAAAGTGACGCGGCTCGACAGGGCCGTTGCGCTGATGGGCCTTCGGGCGGTGAAGGAAGTCACGCTTTCGTCCTGTTTATCAGGTCTCTGCAAGCCGGTGCAATTAGGCGCATACGATGGCCGAGACCTTTGGGACCATAGCGTCGCGGTAGCGATCCTGGCACGCGAGCTGGCCGCCCAATCAAATGCCCTGGATCCGGAGGAAGCATTCCTGGCGGGCATGATGCACGACATCGCGCTCTTGCTGGCCGTGCAATCCGAAGCGGAAATGGGGGCGAAACTGATCAGCGGCGCCGAGACGAGCAACGATCCGTTTGTTGTTCAGGAACAGCGCGTTTTTGGATTTAACCATTGCGAACTCGGCGCGCAATTAGGAGCGAAGTGGAGCCTCGCGCCGCAGATCACGGCTGCGATTCAATGGCACCATGACCCCGAATCAACGCCGTCCGAACATCAGCTGCTCGTCAGGCACATTTACGTGGCCGACACGCTCAGCTGTGAAGCGGCCATCGGGTTTCCGCTTACTTGCAAATTCCAGCAAGTGACCGATGAAACACTCAAAAACGTAAAACTTTCGCGAGACGCAACTGCGGCTGCGGCAGCGAAATTACCGCTGTTGCTTCGCCTGCATTTGGGATAAGAGGATTAATCGTGTATCTACATCTGCAGCCCACAAACGAAGCGAAGTCGATGCGGGCGCCGAAATTTACATGTCATCCGACTTGTCACGCGAGGGCGAATTCGGGCATAATTCCAGGAAGTCCCGCGGAGCGACAGCCGAATCCGCGGGCGGTGACAAAATATCCGGAAAAACCAGGTTTTTTTGGGGTGATGTCGCATCTTGGAGAGGTGGCCGAGCGGCTGANNTTTGCTAAACCGTTATACGGGGTCAAACTCGTATCCCGGGTTCGAATCCCGGCCTCTCCGTTTTCATAGTATCTGGGCTGATTCAACTTAGAACTGCCGAACTGCTGTTATTCTTCAATGGCGTCTGTGGTCGGTTAACTGGCGTCACTAATTTACGGCGCAGATAATAAGCGTCTTCTAGGGTCATTCTTGGATTCCGGATGAATGCCGCTCGCCCGCATTTAGTCCCATATCCCGATACGTGAAAATACATATAAGCACTGCTAAATAGCCGCTCTAGCTCTCCCGATCATTAAAGTCAGTACATCCGTTTTAAGTGCAACAGCCGACTCGCCAGATCGGTAGTTCTGCAAATGAAGGCAACGAAGGCTAACTGGATGGCCGAAACGCCGTCCACGGCAACCGGTTGCCGAACTCACAAGACGTGGGGCTGGGTCCCCTTTCAGCCAATTGATATGGCAGATCTGAATCAAGGCCGACCGCTCCGTGTTGGAGTCGGTGCGGCATGAATCTCGGCAGTAGGGATGCAAGGCGTGTCGTTGCACAGGCAGCGTGATGAAGTCATCGAAACGAAAAAGATCATTGATCACTGAAATTACCGCAGTGATCGTGACTATAGCCATGCTGGGAGCGGGGCGAACCCGCGCCGGACCTCCCACGCGCCTGGATGCCGCGAGCAAAGTTTACGAAATCAAGGCCGCGTTCATCTACAACTTTGCGCAATTCACACAATGGCCGGACTCGGCGTTCGCGAGCAGCGATTCTCCGTTCGTCCTCGCTTTTATCGGAGATGGCTCTTTGGGACCCGCGCTGGAGCGAGTATTGGACGGGAAGTCGATTGCGGGGCATCCGATCGTCCTAAAACATCTGGATATGACGAGCCAAATCAGTGGTTGTCACCTGCTATTCATTCCGGAATCCGAAGAAAGTCATTTAGATGACATCTTCAATGTCATTGGAAATCAGCCGATCTTAACGGTTGGAGAGACAACAAAGTTTATGCAGGCTGGGGGAATCATTCGATTCTTTATTGCCGACGGAAGGATTCGTTTTGAGATCGACCCGGACGCCGCTGATAAGGCGGCCCTCAGACTGAGTTCCCGGTTGATGAGTTTGGCCAAGATATTCAAAAAGAATTGATCAGCTAGAGCAAGAGTGACAGAAAGAGGCGAAGCGAACTATGCAATTCATTGAGCGACTCAGCATTCGGGCAAAGCTGATTGTGCTTGGCATGATCACGACGAGCGTGGCGATGCTGGTCGCCTGCGCAATTTTTCTCATTTACGACTATCGACAGATCAAGGATCGTACCGTTGACGAGTGGATGGCGATGACCCGCATCGCCGCTGAAGACGCCTCGGCGGCCGTCAGCTTTAACGACTCGGATGCGGCCACTTCTACCCTGCGAGCCCTTCGGCTGGAATCGGATTTACAGTCAAGCGCGATCTACAAATCATCGGGCGAGCCGTTGGCCAAATACATTCGCGATGGTTACAGCGGGTCGATTCCCGCTCAGGCAGGGGTCGAAGGGAGCAGATTCGGCAATGGATTCCTGGAGGTATGGCAACCGATCCACGATGTAAACGGAAAGCAGATTGGATGGGTTTACACCCATAGCGATCTTCGCCAACTGCATGAGCACCTTGTGAACTGCCTGATTGTGATCCTGACCGTTTTATCAGGCACGATGGTAGGAACTTACTTCCTCGTCAGACGATTGCAGAGGGTGATTTCAGGCCCCATTTTGAATCTGACCGCGGTAGCGCGTTCGGTTTCCACCGGCAAGGATTATGGCTTGCGCGTCGGCACGACGCAGCACGAATCGGATGAATTGGGTGTGCTAATTGCCTGCTTCGACGAGATGCTGTCTGAGATTCAGAAACGCGATGCACAGCTCACGCTGCATCGTGAGCATCTTGAAGAGGAGGTTTCCGAGCGAACCGTCGAGCTGAAGGCGACTAACAAGATGCTGGAAGCCGCCCGAATCAAGGCGGAAGAATCCAGTGCCGCCAAGTCCGCGTTCCTCGCGAACATGAGCCATGAGANNCTCGCCAACATGAGCCATGAGATTCGCACGCCGATGACCGCCATCCTGGGTTATGCGGACCTCATGCTCGCACCGATCCAGACGATGTCCGACCGGATCAACTGCCTGCAGGTGGTTCGCCGCAATGCGCGTCACCTCATGGACCTCATCAATGACATCCTGGACATCAGCAAGATCGAAGCGGAGAAGATGACGGTCGAGCGGATTCCGCACGACATCGCACAAACCGCGGTCGAGGTTGTGTCCATGCTCAGGCCCCGGGCGGTGGCCAAGCAATTGGCACTGCGCGTGGAATTCGTTGGGCCGATTCCTGCCAAGGTTCGCACTGATCCTTTGCGCCTCAAACAGGTGCTGGTGAACCTTCTTGGCAATGCAATCAAGTTCACTGAGCAGGGCGAAGTCTGTCTTAAGATCTCCGTCGAAGCGCGACAGGCGGCGAGCCACATTCAGTTCGACGTTTGCGATACCGGTATCGGAATGACCGGCGAGCAGATGGGCCGTCTGTTCCAGGCGTTCGTTCAGGCGGATGACTCGATGACGCGCCGATACGGCGGCACCGGTCTGGGCCTCGTGATCAGCAAACGGCTGGCGCAGTACATGGGCGGCGACCTGGGCGTGAAATCCGAAATGGGCAAGGGCAGCGTCTTCTCGCTCTGGTTTGATGGCGGATCGCTCGAAGGCGTTGAATTGCGCCGCGAGCTGACCGAAGCGACCCTGCACGTCGAAACCGAGTCGGTTCCATCCGAACAGATCACACTTCGAGGCAGAATCCTGCTTGCCGAAGACGGCATCGACAATCAGCACCTGCTGACGATGTACCTGACGATGGCGGGGGCCGAAGTGGTTGTTGCGCCGAATGGCCGCGACGCTTGCGAGAAGATGAAGAACGAACGCTTCGACATCATCCTGATGGATATGCAGATGCCCGAGATGGACGGGTATACCGCCGCGAGCGAGCTGCGCCGGCAGGGATTCCGGCTGCCGATTATTGCGCTGACGGCGCATGCGATGAGCGGGGACCGCGCCCGGTGCCTTGCCGCGGGATGCACGGACTATTTGACCAAGCCGATCGATCGGGAATTACTTCTTCGGACGACGGCGAGCTATCTCCAGAAAGTGGTGCCCAGTGCACCTGCAACCGCCTCGCCGGCGAAGCCCGCGCCGAAGCCATCCGCCGCGCCTGCTGTGGCCGGCGCGGATGCCGTAGCGTCGGCAATGCGAAAGGCCGTCGAGGGATTTATCAATCGACTGCCGGCCAGAGTGGTTTCACTAACTTCACTTGTACAGACAGGCGAGACCGAAGAACTCCGCCGCCTGACACACCAACTCAAAGGGGCTGGAGCGGGCTACGGCTTCCCGCAGATCACCGAAATAGCCGCTCGCGTCGAGTCGCTCATCAAGGGTTCCGAGCAACTCGACAAGATTAAGACCGGGGTGGACGAGCTGGTTGAGCTGATTCGCTCGATCAAAGGCTACGACCGAAGCAAGGAGACACATGGTTCAGCAGAAGCTGCTCATCATTGAGGATTCGCCCGATATCCACGACCTCGTTCAGGCGTGGCTGGTCACCGAATCGCTGCAATTCTTCTCGTGCTTTGACGGCGAGCAGGCCATTGATACTGCGCGCGCAGTGCGCCCCGATCTGATATTGCTGGACGTCGATCTCCCGGGCCTCAACGGCTTCCAGGTTTGCACCAAGCTCAAGGCCGATCCCGCCACCGTTGACATTCCCGTCGTCTTTTTGACCGGCGCATCATCCACCGAGGAAAAGCTGCGCGGCTTAGAATTGGGCGCTGCGGACTACGTCATCAAGCCGTTCGATCCGGCTGAGTTGCGCGCGCGTGTGCGTTCGTCGCTGCAGACCAAGCGCCTGATGGATCTGCTGGAGCAGAAGGCGCTCACGCTTCAGGAAAGCGAAGAGCGATTCCGCGTTTTGGCTGAAAATTCTTCCGATGCTATCTCTCGGCATGATCCGAACGGCATCTACCTTTACGCTTCGCCGGCCTCCCGAGCTATTCTTGGATACCCGCCGGAGCAATTGCACGGGCGTTCGCTTTCCGAATTTGTCCATCCGCAGGATCGCGCTGCCCTGGATGCTTGTTATCGCATGCCGCGCGCTTCGGGCGAAACAGGGACAATCGAATTTCGGTTCCTCCGCAGCGATGGGAAATTTGTCTGGTTGGAATCCACATGCAGGACTTTGGCGGACGAACGTGACGGGACGCCGCGCGAGATTCACGCCTCGGCACGCGATGTGACTCACCGCAAGGAGATGGAGAATCGCGAGCAGACTCGGGCCGAAGTGCTGGAGATGATTGCTCAGGGAAAACCCTTGAATGACATCCTGCGCCGGCTGATCGATGCCGCCGAACGTCAGGAGCCGCAGGCGGTTGCCGCGGGCGTTATGCTTTGCGGCGGCCTTCTGCATCATTGCGCGCCCAATCTTCCGGCGCCTCTTGCCAGTTCGATTGAAAGACAACTCTATTCGTTGCTCACCCGCTTCACGGCGATTGCGACCGAGAGCAGTGAGCGGATTGTTGTCTGTGATCTGACTCTTGATCCCGCGTGGGAGAGCTTGCGGCCGACGATCAACGAGCATGGTCTTCGGTCCTGCTGGGCCATATTGATTCATTCGCGGCACAAGGAATCTTCCGGCGCGTTCGCGCTGTACCGGCGTGACAATCTCCGCCCCGATACGTCGGCGATCGAGCTCATGAAATTGGCCAGCGACCTGACCGGCGTAGCGGTCGAACAGCGTCAACTTGCTGATCTGCTGACATTTCAGGCGCATCACGATGCGATGACGCAACTGCCAAACCGGGAGTTCTTTGCCGATCATCTGCAGCAAGCACTGGCCGTCGCCCGACGGTCGGGCCGCGCGGCCGCTGCGTTGCTGGTGGACGTGGACCGCTTCAAATACATCAATGACACATATGGCCACCAGGCGGGCGACGAAATGCTCTGCCAGGTGGCGCACCGCTTGCGGCACCGGCTGCGCGCATGCGATCTTCTCGCTCGAATGGGTGGCGACGAATTCGCTGCAATTCTCACCGACTTGGCGAGCCCGCAAGATGCGCAGGCCGTGGCACTTGCGCTATTGGAAGAATTCAAAACGCCCATCGACCTCCAGGGGCGAAAGCAATTCGTCACAGTCAGCATCGGGTCGGCTGTTTTTCCGCCTGACGCCAGTGATCCAACTTCGTTGCTCAAAAATGCCGATTTGGCGCTTTACCGTGCTAAGGACGATGGGCGCAATACGGCTCGGGCTTTCACGCCCGATATGGGTGAAGGCGCTGTCGAACGAATGGAACTGGAAGGCGCTCTTCGTCAGGCCGTTCAAAACAAGCAATTGAGCCTGCACTACCAGCCCAAGGTTGACCAGACCGGCCGCATCGTCGGGCTCGAGGTTCTGCTACGCTGGCAGCATCCGACATTGGGCATGATCCCCCCCGCGAAATTCATCCCGATGGCGGAGGACACGGGCGTCATCATTCCGATCGGAACATGGGTATTGGAGGAAGCGGCGCGCCAGACCCGTGTCTGGCTTGCCGCCGGGTTGCCGCTGATGCCGCTATCTGTGAATGTCTCGACCGTTCAATTCGCTCAACCGGATTTCATTCGCACTATCGCCAGCGCCCTGGAAACCTCGGGTGTGCGTGAGCGATGGCTCGAGATCGAACTAACCGAAACGTTGCTCATGCGTAACATTCGAGATGCCGGAGATAAGCTCGCGCAACTACGCGAGATGAAAGTGGCCGTAGCGGTCGATGACTTCGGCACGGG
>PMAK01000109.1 GCA_003153655.1 Phycisphaerales bacterium | reverse complement strand
CAAACGCGTCCCACCCCATCGGATGCAAAACGTTAAACCCCTTCATCCGCAGATACCGCGCAGCAATATCCGTAGCCGTGTACCCCTCCGGATGCCCCACATGCAGCCCAGCCCCGCTAGGGTAAGGAAACATATCCAGCACATAAGCCTTGGGCATCTTCCCCGCCTCGGCAGGCTCAAGCGTCCGAAACGACCGGTTAGCAAGCCAATAAGCCTGCCATTTCTTCTCAATCAAAGTGAAGTTGTAGGGCATCCCACGAATATAACGCCAACCACGGGTCTTTTAATAGGATAGAAACGCCCGAACCCCTTTATCAAAGCCCAGGGAGCTTGACCCGTGGTGAGCTGCGTCGAACCGCTCCCTGGGGATTCCCCCCGTTCATTCCCACCCACCAACCCATTTTCCTTCATTTCCCCAACCAAACAGCCCGATAACTATGACTGAGTAAACGTCCGAGCCAGACAAGTAAGGAGGAAGCGATGTTGACCCTCACGCAACCCACAACCGAAGACGCCCAGTTGGACGACGGCATCGAACGCCGCCGAGGTCTACGCATCAACCAGTCCCGCCCAATCAAAGTCTTCGAACCCACAACCTCCCGCTACTTCGGCGGCCAAACCCACGACGTCAGCACCACAGGCCTCCGCCTCGAACTCCCAGCCCACATGCAAGTCCGCCCCGGCAAACTCCTCAGCATCCACGTAGGCCTAAGCGATACCGGCCAACCCCTAGCCAACCGCCGACAAATGATCCCCGCAAGAGTCATCTGGGTAACCCGCCCAACCGACACCACCACAAGAACCCTCTCCGCAGGCGTGGAATTCCTGGCAACGGTCGCCGCCCAACTAGACGCCGCCTGNNCCTGATCTAAAAAACCGCACCACCAGACGGCCCACCAGAACCTCAACAGGCCAGCCTGCCCTGAGCCTGTCGAAGTGGCCAACACCGCCCGCCGCGGCCGCGCCTATTTATATTCGAGTAAGCGCCGCCGGCCGTCACGAACATCTCAAACGAAAATCTTCTTCCGCCTCAACCAATAACTATTCCTCATATTTCAGATTTCCAGATTAAAGACTAAATTGAATCTCTTATGCCAGAGAAGATTATCCGCGATCCCGTCCATGACGTCATCGCCTTCCACCTCGAGCGTCCCATGGACGCCATGCTCTACCGCCTCATCAGCGCCTCCGAAATCCAACGCCTCCGCCGCATCCGCCAGCTAGGCCTAGCCTCCCTCGTCTACCCCGGCGCCGACCATTCCCGCTACTCCCACTCCCTAGGCGTATTAGAAACCGCCCGCAGAATGCTCGATCATCTGGCCAACAACATCCGCATCGAAGAACCCGATGCCACCGCCTGCCTCGCCGCCGCTCTCCTCCACGACCTCGGCCACGGCCCACTCAGCCACGTCTTCGAATACGTAGGCAACACCCAACACGAAAAACTAACCGTCCGGATAATCCAAAACCCCCAAAGCGAAGTCCACCAAATCCTCATCGCCCACGACCCCGCACTCCCCGAAAGAGTCGCCAACCTCTTACAACCCACGCAGCAAAGAACCTTCTACCACGACATCCTAGCCAGCCAACTCGACGCCGACCGCTTCGACTATCTCCTCCGCGACAACCTGATGACCGGCTCCCAATACGGCGGCTACGATCTCCGCTGGCTCCTCCACGCCCTCACCGTCGACGCATCCACCTCCCGCCTCGCCGTCACCAGCAAAGGCGTCAGCGCCGCCGAAGCCTATCTCCAATCCCGCTACCACATGTACCGCAACGTCTATTTCCACAAAGTAGTCCGCACCGCGGAAGGCATGTTAAAACTAGCCCTCCGCCGCGCCCGCAAATTAGCCAACGAAAACCAACTCCCACTCCCAACACCAGACGACATCTCCTTTAAAGCCCTGGTAGGGGGCCAACTAGACTTAAACGACTTCAAAGAGCTAGACGACATCTCCTTATTACACTGCCTGAAACTCTGGACCCGCGCCCCAGACCCAATCCTGGCCAAACTATGCGACGGCCTATTAAACCGCCGCCTCTTTAAAACCATCGACATCAGCACAAAAGAAAACCCAGCCGACCTGCGAAGCGCCCAGGAGTCCGCCGCCCAAGCCATAAGAAAAGCCGGCGGCAATCCCGATTACGATCTCTTCTACGACGAACCCCGCGACGCCCCCTACGAAATCTACGACGGCCAAAACCCCACAACAGACATCCTAATCCAAAACCCCACAGGCCAATTAGCCTCCTTCGCAACCACAAGCCCATTAACCCGAGCCCTCAGCACCCAACTCATGTTCCGCCGCCTGCACGTAGCCCCGGAATATAGAACCGCAGTCCAANNAAAGCGTGATCCAACCCTGAAGCACATCCAAATCCCACGTTCATCCACCGCTTAGCCGCGTTGTTTTCCTGCACTGAGCCCAGTCGAAGTGCAACGCGCGTTCCCAGACTGCGAAAAAGCAGAATCCCCTTGCTTTTCGCAGAGATTTCACCGCCCTGCTACGTCCTATAATGAGGGTTATGTTAAGTTATGTGGTACTGGTATTGACAGCCCTGCCGGATCATAAAGCTCTCGCCGATGTGATGAAGATGAATCTGAAGAAGAAATAATGCGTGCTATGGAGTGTGGGTATGATGGCTAAACTTGCTTATGTCGCCTTTGACCTTTTGGCCTACATCCATAATGTTTGTAAGGTGATCGTCGAGCATACCGTCGATTTTGAGCTTTGAATAATCCCGCAGTTTCTTCAGCATTTGCCCGCTTCCGAAAATGCCAAGCGAATCATTGGCTTCTATGGCTGCTTTTGTTCGCGCTCGATCCCATTGTTCCTGTGCATCGGGTGGTGCCATCTTCTTTAGCATTCGGAATATGTCTGTGTTGGCCAACTCCATCCGTTGGAGCGGTGGCGGATGAGTGGACGCTGCTATCTTCTTGGGGTCGGTGTCGTGGTCGAAAAGCCAAAACATGTAAATGATCGCGAACGTCCAATCGAACATGAACAGTTCGTCTGGAACCACAATTTCCGGACTTTTGTCCAATTTTCCGCGCCTTGTTCGGTCGGATAAGTCGGCATTCTGTAGTCTTCTGATCCATGACGTAAGCGCGGCGTGACTATCGGCGACAATTTCCGTGAATTGCCTGACCAGCGGATCGCGTTTACTCACTCCCCCACTGAATTCCATGAATAACGGTGTCTTGGGGTCGTTAAAATATTCGCTATGTCCATAGGTAACATGCGACACCTCGTGCAAAACGAAGAATTCCATCGCGATCTTTGCGAGGCGTTCGGCATATTCGCGTCGTTCCGGGTCTCTTGGCATGACATCGGACAGAGTTAGAGATTTTCCTCTCGCTTTTTCGAGCCGTTTGTAATTGCCATAAATTCCAAGCTTTGAAAAAGTCCTCGCGTCGCTTTCAGCACTGGCATTGCCGATGCTTTTCAAAATCTGCGGGTGCGAAAGGGTTCGGTAAAACAAGTCATAGACCAGCAAGACGGCCCCGGTGTGCATCCCGATCATGCCGCAATGCTCCGGCTTGTCGTAATATGCCCATGCCTGCAATGAAGGATGATCCACATAATCGAAATAGAAAAGGGGCATTTGATCGCCTCTCGGCTGGCGATGTGAATGAATTACCTCAGCGCCTTGCTCCCAGGTCGTTCGTAGAAGTTTGTGTTCAAGAAGATTGGGGTCTTTCCCGTCCAGATCGAAACGGGTGAAACCGTCGCCCTTGCAGAGTTCTGTAAATCTCGCCGTGTATTTATCCATTCTTATGGCTTTGCGGGCGGCTTCCGTTTGCGCTGCATAAAAGGCTTGGCCAGTTTTCGCTGGGCCGCGCCCAGCAAGATCGGTCTCACCCAAGCGGTCATATCGGATTGATCCGCCGCCGCCGCTTCTACAATCAGCCGCTTTTGTTCTGCGGTAACGGGAATCCTCAGGTCTTCATCCATCCGCAATGCCGGGTCTTTCTTTGGTCTAGCCATGCAATAATCGTAGTAATAATAACTAGAATTGTCAATATAATTCTCTCGACGCAATAGTTATTATTACTACAAGTATCTCATCCACCACAAAAAACCAAAGCCCAGGGAGCTTGCTCCCTGGGGAGAATCCAGACGTTTGACAATTTCCAACAACCATCCAGATAATGCCACCCAACCCCAAACCAATTCCCAACCACCCCACCACAAAATGATCTCCATCATCATCAACAGCAACCGCCCCGCCCATTTCTCCGCCGTCACGGAAATGTACCACCGCGTCCTTGCCAACTACCCCCACGAGAGACACGAAGGGGGTCAGGTTCACTTCCGCCGTCGCCCTCCCGCCCTTTCCTCTTCGCGACCTTCGCGCCGCGGTTTAACTGGAATTCAGTTTACCGCGAAGCCGCAAAGAGCGCCGAGATCGGATGAGGAAAACTAGGAAAACTAGGGACGGAAAACTAGGGACAGTCACCTATTGAAAGGAAAACTAGGGACAGTCACCTATTGAAAACTAGGGACAGTCACGGAAAACTAGGGACAGTCACCTATTGAAAACTAGGGACAGTCACGAATGCCATTCAGTTAAGCGAACAAGGGTTTGTTTTTGAGAGACACGAAGGGGGTCAGG
>PMAK01000154.1 GCA_003153655.1 Phycisphaerales bacterium | reverse complement strand
TTGGCGATGTATTTCCAGATGGGCATGCCCCCTTTTCTGGCGGTGCCGATGCGTGAGCCGAGGACGGCGTCGTATACGCCGGACGCGACCATGCCGGCCATAGCGGTTACGAGTCGCGGATCGTATTGGTAATCGGGGTGAACCATGACGACGATGTCGGCGCCGGCGGCTAAAGACTCGAAATAACAGGTCTTTTGGTTGGCTCCGTAGCCGAGGTTTTGGCGGTGGAGGATGGTTTTGATTCCGAGGCGGCGGGAGATTTCGGCGGTGTCGTCGCCTCCCGCGTCGTCTACCAGAAGCACCTCATCCACCACATCCAGGGGCAAATCGTGGTAGGTACGCTCGACCGTTTTGGCGGCGCGATAGGCTGGAAGAACAACGATAACCTTTAGATTATGCAGCATCAGCAGCCTCGGCTAGCCATCGCCGGCGGCGGGAATTCTACTCGAAATGGGTAGGGTTGACGATGATCGCGGGTCAATTTTGGATTATCCCCTTTCCATCCGGTGCTGGGTCGCCATAATAGTAGGTCCGAAGTTGTTTGAGGTATTCCCTTATGGGTCCGACGAACATTGCGCTGGTGAAACTTTATCAAGCTGATCAGAAACTCCGCGAAGCCCAATCGAGGCTCGATGCCGTCAGCAAGAACGTCCGCATACAAGAGCGAAAATCCAACGAGCTTTCGGAGCGTTTGCGCCTGGGGCAGACGACGCTGAGGGAGCAGCAATCGCAGGCTGCGCAGCTTGATCTCGATCTGAAGACGCGCGAAGTGAAGATTGAACGGCTGCGCACGCAACAGACCAACGCCAAGAACAATCGCGAGTACCAGGCGTTCCTCGTCGAAATTAACACAGAGAAATTAGACAAGGGCAAAGTTGAGGAAGAATTGCTCAACGTCATGACGGAGGTTGAGAAGCTCCAGGCAGAGACGAAGGAGCTGAGCGGGCTCTTGGATGTCGAGAAGGAAAAGCTGGAATCGATGCGGAAGGAGATCAACGACCGCGTCAAGCAGCTTCAGGCTGAGGTCAATTCGCTGCGTCCGGCGCGTGATGCGGCGGCAGCGGCCGTTCCGAAGGCGGCGTTGGATGCTTTCGAGCGGCTTGCGGATCGGTTTGAAGGCGAGGCGATGAGCGCGCTCACCAAACCAGACCGACGGCGGGAAGAATATGCCTGCAATAACTGCAACATGGATCTGGTCACCGACGTTTACAACAAGCTTCATAGCCGCGATGAACTGATTTTCTGTCCGAGTTGCAAATGTATTTTGTATATTCCGGACGATCTGCCGATCGAATTGGCGGTCAACAAGGTGAAGGAAAAGAAGGAGCCGCGGATTAAGACGAGTAATCTGAAGGCTGCGGTCAATCGGCAGACAGCGGCGGAAGACGTGGTTAAATCGATCACGCTTGAAGAAGATGATGATTCGAGCGGGGATGAGCAGACGGCCGGTTAATTTGGCGGTTGCGTTTCGGGGACATGGATAAGCACGCGCGTCGCAAGCGACGCGGCTAAACTTTAGGGTTGTTGGGGCGGAAACTGTACTTACTTTAGTAGTGGCGGGGTTATTTACCGCATTTTTGCCTACCGGACGATTACGGGAAGATTTTTCACGCCGCGGAAGGTCAGGCCTTTCAGCCATTCGAGGCGTTTTTTCGCCAATTGCATTTTTGGGAATCGGGTGGTTAGTTCCCTGAGGACGATTTGCATTTCCATGTGGGCGAGGGCTGCGCCGAGGCAGAAGTCGATTCCTGAGCCGAAGGCGAGGTGTTTGTTGTCGGTGCGCTGGATATTCAGGCGATCGGGGTCGGTGAATTTGGCGGGATCGCGGTTGGCGGCGCCGAGACAGCCGAGGATGATTTCGCCGGGGGGGATTACGCGGCCGTTCATTTCGATTGTTTCGCCGGTGAGGCGGCTGGTCCATTGGACGGGGCTGTCGTAACGGAGGATTTCTTCGACAGCCGCTTCGATCAGATCGGGTTGGCGAACGAGCAGGTTCCACTGGTCGATATTTTGCAGGAGGGCGAGGACGCCGTTGCCGATGAGGTTTGTCGTGGTTTCGTGGCCGGCGGAGAGGAGGAGAACGCAGTTGGTAAAAATCTCCTCACGGTTGAGTCCATCGGGCTCGTTTTCTGCTTCGAGCAAGCGGTGTAAGAGTGCGTTGCCCGGCTTGGCTTTGGATTGATAGACGACCTGATCGAAATAGCCGCGGATTTCGGTCCATGCTTCGTTGGCTTTGACCTGCTGCTCGCCGGAGGGATTTAATGAGAGTGCGGCGGCGAGTTGATCGGACCATATCTTGATTTTGGGATAATCTTCGGCGGGGAAACCGAGCATTTCCGCGATGACGATCACCGGAAGGGAATAAGCGAGGTCGGCGACGATATCCATCTTGCCGCTGCCGGCGACGCAATCGATGCGTTTCCGGGCGATTAATTCTATTCGGGGCCGAAGCTCGGCGAGAGAGGCGGGTGTGAAGGCGCGGGCGAATATGCCGCGGACGCGGGTGTGATTCGGCGGATCAAGAAAGAGCATTGATACGGCTTCGATCTCGACGCGCGTGTCTTCGCTGCCGACATTGAGTTGCTTGCGCACGAGGCGGGGCAGGCGTTCGGGGGCGAAGGGGTCTTTTTTGAATCGCGGATCGCGGAGCATTTCCAGGACATCGTCGTAGCGCGTGAGCACCCACGCGGGGGCGAGCGGGTCTTTGCGGACGGGGTCGTGCTCGCGCAGCCAGCGATAGAGGGGGTAGGGATTTTTGACGAATCCCGGGTGGCCGAGGCTTTTTTTGCCGTAGATGTTCCAGGCGATTCGCGGGATTCGGGCGGCTCTTTGCAGAGGTCGAACGATGGCGGCGAGGGCCGCGGGGCGGATGTGAGCAAAGCCCCATCCGTTTCGGCGGCGGGGCATGCCGTCGGCGATCCATCGCCGCATGGCGGCTTCGGTATATGCAGGGGTCATTCCAGCATCGTTGAGCTTTTTCCCGAGGGCCAGATCGCCCGCCTGTGCGAGGGCGGCGATGACGTGTTCGGTTCCGACGTGTGCGTGGCGCAGCCGGGTGGCTTCGACGGATGCCGCCCGCAGGATTCGTAGGGCCGATCCATCAAGGCGTCGAGCGCGTTGGCAGGGGGGGAGATTTTCAGCGACCGACGCATCGTCGCGGTCGAGGATGAGTTCGACATCCACGCCGCATTGTTCCAGCAGATAGGCCCCGGCGCTTTCGCGATCGCCGGCGATGACGGTGAAGAGGTCTTCGACGTCGGCGGCTTCACGGCCGGATCGAGCCGCTTCGTCGAGTGCTGAAACTAGGGTCCGTCGCATTCGCGGCGGAAATCGCTGCCACATGGTTCTGATTGTACACGATGGCGGATTGCCAGGCAGAATGCTGGTTTGATCGTTAGATTGGTATAATGGCGATCCAAAGGGAACGGCTGCATGTACAACAAGATCCTCATCACGCTTGATGCGACGCCGACGGATCGGATCATTCTGGATCATGTTCGGCCGCTGGCGAAGATGATGAACAGCCAGATCGTGTTGTTGCACGTTGCGGATGGGTGGGCGGCGCGGACGCATGGGCCGGATGCGGTGGGTCCGGAGATTGATGAGGATCGGGCTTATTTGGAAACGATTAAGGACGAGCTTTCCGCGGAGGGGTTTAGCGTGGAGACGCATCTGGCGTTTGGTGATCCGGTTACGGAGATTGTGCGCTGGGTGCAGGAGCGGGGGTGTGATCTGATTGCGATGACGACGCATGGACACCGAATTATTGGGGATCTGTTTCTCGGCGCGACCGCGAGCCGAGTGCAACATCGAGTGGACGTGCCCGTTTTGCTCCTCAAAGCCCCGGCTTAATCGATTGGAAAATGGCGCGGGTCGGATTTGCGCTTCCGGTTATCATCTCAAATTTACAGGGGCCAAATCACAGGTTTGCTCCTATAGTACCGAGCACAACAGACTCAAATATAACGCTATGGACGAAAACCAATCAAAAGATTCCGGGCCATCAGAGCAATCCGATCAGAATAAGAATTCGGAGAAGAATCAGCAGAAGGACGGGAAGCCTTCCGAGCCCAGGAAGCCTTTCTATAAGCGGCCGGTGCGGATGATCATTCTGATCGTGCTGGTCGTTGGTGGCGGGACGGCCGCGCTCGTCTATTGGCTGGATGCACGACATTACGAAACAACCGACGACGCGTTCATCGAAGGCTCGGTCATCTCGGTCAGCCCGAAAGTTTCCGGCATCGTTCAGAGCGTCAATATCGATGACAACTCCCGCGTGAAGAAGGGGGATCTTCTGGTTGAATTGGATGCGCGCGACTATGAGGCTGCTTTGGCGCAGGCGGAGGGCAACTACGCCTCCATGCAGGGAAAATTATCGGAATCGCAAACGCAGGTGGAGGTCAGCCAGGCGAATGTCGGCGAAGCGCAGGCGGAGCTTCTTGTCACGCAGGCGAATGCGCAGAATTCAGGGAATGATTTGGCGAGATTCAAGGCATTGGACGAGCGGGCGCGATCGAAGCAGCAGATGGACAATGCCATCGCGGCTGAGCGGACCACGGCTGCGCAGGTTGAAGACGCCAAGGCAAAGCTCACGTCCGCCAAGGCTCAGGTCGTCAATGCGCAGATGGCGGTGCAAACCGCGCAAGGAAATCTGAAGGCCACGGAGGGAGCTCTGCAGCAGGCTCGGAATAACGTCGGTTATTGCAAAATCTACGCTACCTCAGATGGCGTCATCACCCGCAAGAATGTGGACCCGGGGGATTATATCCAGGTCGATCAGCCTATGTTTTCGATCGTTGAATATGACGTGTGGGTGGTGGCGAATTTTAAGGAGACGCAGCTGGATCATATTCAGCCGGGGCAGCCGGTGGAGATATCTGTTGATGCGTATCCGGGGCGGAAGATTACGGGGAAGGTGCAGAGCATTCAGAGCGGGACGGGCGCGCGGTTTACGCTGCTCCCGCCGGAGAATGCGACGGGGAATTATGTCAAGATCGTTCAGCGTATTCCGGTGAAAATCGTGCTTGATCCGCATCAGAATGATGATGCGGAGCACCTGCTTTCGCCGGGGATGTCGGCGAATCCGAGCGTCAAATTCAGATGAATCGCCATGGCTGACGATCGACCCCCAGTCAATCCGTGGCTTATCGCCGTTGTCGTTTCGATGGCGACATTTATGGAGGTGCTGGATACCAGCATCGCCAATGTTTCGCTCCCGCACATCGCGGGCAGCCTCTCGGCCACCGTCGATGACGCTANNCGGGGGGAATGGCGGCGAGCCAGGATGAGGCGACCTGGGTGCTGACGAGTTATCTCGTCAGTAACGCGATTATTCTGCCGATCAGCGGGTGGCTTTCATCCGTCATCGGCCGCAAACGATTTTACATGACATGCGTGATGCTGTTCACGATCAGTTCGCTGCTATGCGGGCTTGCGCCATCGCTCGGGTGGTTGATTGTTTTTCGCATCCTTCAGGGGATGGGAGGCGGCGGGCTGGCGCCGAGCGAGCAGGCGATTCTTGCCGNNTATTCCTGGCGATGGATTTTCTTCATCAATGTGCCGGTTGGGATTCTCAGTCTTTTTCTTGTGAATTTCCTGCTACGGGAATCGGCTGAAGCGATTGCCGAGCAGAAAAATACGCTGAAAAAAGGGTTGAAAGTTGATTATCTTGGATTCGGATTGGTGGCGATAGGTCTGGGATCGCTTCAGGTTGNNTCGACAAAGGCCAGGAAGACGATTGGTTCAGCTCAAACTTTATTCTCATTTTCGCGAGTCTGGCGGCGATTGGGATTATTGGGGCGATCATCTGGGAATTTATTACCCCGGATCCGATTGTCGATTTGCCGCTGCTGAAGAATCGCAATTTTGGATTCACCAATGTGGTGATGTTTGCGGTTGGATTCATCTTGTTTGGCACGACGCAACTGTTGCCGCAGTATACGCAAACGCTTTTGGGATATGACGCGACGCATGCGGGGTTTGTTATTTCGCCCGGGGGGTTTGCGGTGATGGCGATGATGCCGCTTGTGGGATATCTCGTTACGCATTACCAGCCGAAATGGCTCATTGCGTTTGGCATGCTGATCGAGGGATGTTCGCTGATCTACATGACCAATTTTGATACGCAGAGTTCGTTCGCGACGATTGCGTGGGCGCGCTGCTTTCAGGCGGCGGGGCTGGCATTTTTGTTCGTGCCGATCAACACGGCCGCGTATAACGGATTGCCCAAGGGGAAAACGAATAACGCATCCGCCCTGATCAATCTGGCCCGCAATCTGGGCGGCAGCTTTGGCGTTTCGCTGGCTAATACAATGCTGATTCGCCGGGCGCAGTTTCACCAGAACCGGCTTCTCAGCACGTCGAATTTCAACAATACGTCCTATCAGCAGACGATCAATTCCTTCACGCATACTTTATCGCAGCGGGGGCTCAATCCCGTCGTGGCGGCACAACGGGCTGTCGCGGTTCTTTATCAGTCGGTGCAGAACCAGGCGTCGATGCTGTCGTATATCGATGTTTTTAAGACTCTGGGCGTGGCTGCTTTTTGCATGATCGGACTTGCGCTGTTTTTGAAGAAGATTCCGCGTGGAGAAGCTGCTCATGTGCGGCATTGATCGGGTCAGGAGCTTTGTCATGATGAAAGAGATGAGATTTCGCTTCGTTCTGTCGGTGCTGGTTTTATCCGGGTGCGAGGTTGGGCCGGATTATCAGGCGCCGAAGATTACGGTTTCGCCAAGTTTTGGTGAATCGGCGACTACTCAACCGGCTGCCGGCGTGAACAACAATCGCGTTGATGCGATCCGGTGGTGGCGCGGATTTAACGATCCGGAGTTGAACTCTCTGATCGATCGGGCGACGGCGAATAATCTCGATCTTCGCATCGCTGAATCCCGGCTGCGGCAGGCGCGGGCGCAGCGCGGGGTGGTGGGGTCGGCGCTTTGGCCGGAGATCAATGCGGATGGGGGATATCAGCATGCGCGNNTTCACGGGGGGGAGCGGCGGAGCGACGCCGGCGGTTTCGTCGGCGACTCCGACGGCAACGCCGGCGCTTGTTACGAGTGGCGGGAGTAGTGGGGCGGGCGGCGGCGCGGCTGTAGCAGCTTCTTCAGCGCCGCTGGGTGGACCGGAAAGTCCGCTGGGGAACGGCGGATTTCCCGGCGTCACGACCGATCTCTATCAGGCGGGATTTGACGCTTCGTGGGAGGTTGATGTTTTTGGCGGGCAGCGGCGGGNNAGCGGCGATGGAGGATCGGCGGGATGTGCGAGTTTCGCTTCTGGCCGAGGTGGCGCGGGATTACATCCAGCTTCGGGCGGCGCAGTTTGAGGCGCAGATCGCTCGGCAGAATCTGCATGATCAGCAGGACACGCTGGAGTTGACGCGCTCGCGATATAAGGCTGGATTTGCGACGCAACTGGATGTTGCGCGGGAGGCGGCACAGGTGGCCTCGACGGCGGCGACGCTGCCGATGCTGGAGGCTTCGGTTCGTCAGATGATTCATGCGCTGGGTGTTTTGCTGGGGCAGGATCCGGATTCGCTTTCGGCGGAATTATCGGTGAGCGCGCCGATTCCGCCGGTGCCGCCGGAGGTGCCGGTGGGTGTGCCGGCGGATCTGGTGCGGCGACGGCCGGATATTCGGCGGGCGGAGCGGCAACTGGCGGCGGCGAGTGCGCGGATCGGGGTTGCGACATCTGATTTTTATCCGAAGTTCAGCATTACCGGGTCGTTTGGATTGGATAGTTCGCAGGTTCACCAGCTTTTTGACTGGAACAGCCATTATTTCGCCCTGAGTCCGGGTGTGTCGTGGCCGATTTTTGATGCGGGGCGGATCAGGAATAACGTTGAGGTGCAGAAGGAACTGACGCGGCAGGCGGCGACGTCGTATCAATCGGTGGTTTTGAATGCGCTGCGGGAAGTGGAGGATGCGATGGCGTCATATCGCACGGAACAGCTTCGCCACCGGGCGCTGGCGGATGCGGTGGATGCGTCGAAGGAGGCGGCTGATCTCGCGCGGCAGCAGTACGATCAGGGTGTGATTGATTTTCTTCAGGTGCTGGATGCGCAGCGATCGCTGCTCGAGGCGCAGAATGTTTTGGCGGAGAGTGACAGTAGTATTTCGCTGGATCTGGTGAGTCTTTATAAGGCGCTGGGCGGCGGGTGGGATGCGCAGCCGGTGACGCAGTGAATCGCTAAATGATGCGCACGCGGCGGCCTTCGATGCGCAATTTGTTTTCGTGGAAGAGTTGGACAGCCTGTGGATAGGCGATTTTTTCTTCTTCGAAGACGCGATGGGCGAGGGAGTCGGGGGTGTCGGTTTCCAAGACCGGGCAGGCGCGCTGGAGGATGATGGGGCCGTTGTCGTAGACGCGATCGACGAAGTGAACGGTGCAGCCGGTGATTTTGCAGCCGCGATCGAGGACGGCCTGGTGGACGCGCTGGCCGTACATTCCTTTGCCGCCGAAACTGGGGAGTAGGGCGGGGTGGATGTTCATCATTTTGCCGTCGAAGGCGACTGGGATTTCCAGTAGCGAGAGCCAGCCTGCGAGGCAGATGAGATCGGCTTTTGCATCGGTGCAGATTTTGAAGATGTCGTGGCTGAAGGTGGGGATGTCGGGGTATTTTGTGCGCTCGATCAGGTGAAGGGGGAGGTTGGCTTCGCGTGCGCGGTCGATTCCTTTGATGCCTGTGCGCGAGGCGATGACGGCCGCGATTTTCGCGTTGAGGGAGCCGGCGCGGATGTGGTTGATGAGATTTTGCAGCGTTGTGCCGGAGCCGCTGAGCAGGATGGCGAGATTGATCGGGGGACGGTTCATTGTTTATTTGGCTGCGACGGCGCGGACGGCGGCGGCGTCGCGTTTTGAGAGGTCTGGGTAATCAGGGTCTTGGCCGACATCCGGGCGGCGTTTCCAGCTTCGGGCGCAGGCTTTGTATTTTTCGCGGACATCCACGACTTCGACGTGCCAAGCATCGCCCGCGCTGGTGACGAATCGGTGAGAGCCGGCTCCTACGACGTCTTCGAGATCCGGGCCGCATTGTTCGAGGGTTTTTCGGGTTGCGTCGTTGACGTGATAGACGATTTCCGCGTCGAGGGCTTTGTTTAGGCCGACGGATTTTTTCAGGGCGTCTAGTTGGGCGGTGGCTTGGTCGCGGGCTTCGCGGAGCAGGGTCCATCGCTTCAGGTCTTCGTCCGATGATTTCAGATCGGATTTCGGTAGCGTCAGCAAGTGGACGCTTGGGGCGTCTTCGCCGGATTTTTTCGGTAAGTGTTCCCAGGCCTCGTCGGCTGTGAAGACGAGGATCGGGGCGAGGAGACGGATCAGGGCGTCGGCCATTTGATACATCACCTGTTGGCATCTACGGCGGAGCGGGGAATTTGGGAGCTCGCAATAGAGGCGGTCTTTCATGGCCGTGCTGTAGATCGTGCTGACCTGCACGGCGCAGAAATCGTGGAGCCGGCGGAAGACGCGGTGGAGCTGGTAGGTGTCGTATTCTTTTTGGGATTCGCGGATGAGCTGATCGAGTTCGTGGAGGGCCCAGCCATCGAGGCCGTGCGTATCGGGCGGCGTGGCGTCCGATTTTGGATCGAAGTCGTAGAGATTGGAGAGGAGAAAGCGCAGGGTGTTGCGGATTTTGCGGTATTTGTCGCCGAATTCCTGAATGGCGGCGGGGCTGGCGGGGATGTCATTTTGATAATCGACGCTGCAGCACCAGAGGCGCAGAAGGTCGGCGCCGTGCTTGTTGATCTCCTGCGTGGCGGTGACGTAATCCTTGTCGGATTTGCTGACCTTGGTGCCGTCGGGTTTGACGACGAAGCCGTGGGTGAGGACTTGTTTGAACGGGGGTTTGCCTGTGACGGCGAGGCTGGGGAGGAGCGAAAGTTGGAACCAGCCGCGATGTTGGTCGGAGCCTTCGAGATAGAGATCGGCGGGGAAATGCAGTTCTTTGCGTGATTGGAGGACGGCGTGCCAACTGCTGCCGGATTCGAACCAGACGTCGAAGATGTCTTTTTCTTTTCGGAGTTTGTCTTTGGGGAAATTGGGGCCGGGGTTGAAATCGCCGAGGAGTTCAGCCGGGGAATCGGTGAACCAGGCATCGCTGCCTTTTTCTGAGAATCGTTTGGCGACGGCGCGCACGGATTCGGGGGTCAGGAGGGGTTCGCCTTTTTCGTTGTAGAAGACGGGGATGGGTAAACCCCAGGCCCGCTGGCGGGAGACGCACCAATCGGGGCGGGAGTCGATCATGCCTGCGAAGCGGGCCTGACCCCATTTGGGGACGAAATCGATCTGGCCGGTGACGGCTTTGGTTGCGCGCTGGCGGAGTGATTGGGCGGCGTCGCCGGAAACGGAGAAGGGCGTGTTGACGCCGATGAACCATTGCTCGGTTGCGCGGAAGATGATTGGCTTTTTGCTGCGCCAATCGTGGGGATAGCTGTGTTTGATTGTTTCTTCGGCGAAGAGGAGCTTGGCGTCTTTCAGGTGCTGGATGATGAGGGGATTTGCTTCCCAGACTTTTTTGCCGCGGATCCATTCGGGGACGGTGTCGTCGAATCGGCCGCTGGCTAGGACGGGGCTGTAGACTTCAAGCTTTTCGCGGAGGCCGGTTTCGAAGTCATCTTCGCCGTGACCTGGGGCGGTGTGGACCAGGCCGGTGCCGTCGGTGGTGGTGACGTATTCGGCGAGTACGATTTGGCGATTGCGTTTGCCCGCGAAGGGGTGGTCGTAGGCGGTGCCGTTCAAAGCTTCGCCCATTTCCTTTTTGTAGACCTCTTCGATTTTGAATCCTTCGCGTGCGAAGACGCGCTCGACGAGCGGCGAGGCGATGACTGCGCAGCGAGATTCATCGTTTCGCCGGTATCGGACGAAGGAATATTCGACCTTGGGATGGACCGCTATGGCTAGATTGGCCGGGAGGGTCCAGGGTGTGGTGGTCCAGACCAGAAGATATTCGCCCGGGCGGCCCGAGATGGGGAACTCGACGTAGACGCTTTGGTCCGAGACATCCTGATATTCCAGTTCGGCGTCGGCCAGTGCGGTTTGGTTTTCGATGGACCAGGGGACGGGTTTTAGCTTCTTGTAGACTAATTTTTCTTCGACGAAGCGGGCGAAGACTTCGAGCGTTTCGGCTTCGTAGCCGCGGCTCATGGTCAGGTATGGATTGTTCCACTCGCCGAGGATTCCCAATCGCTGGAATTGCTCGCTTTGAACTTTGACGTATTTGTCGGCGTATTCGTGGCAGAGCTTGCGGACTTCGAGGACGCTCATTTCGCGGAGCTTGGGGCCGAGGTCTTGCTGGATTTTGTGTTCGATGGGGAGGCCGTGGCAATCCCAGCCGGGGACGTAGGGTGTTTGGAATCCCTGCATGGAGCGGAAGCGGAGGATGACGTCTTTGAGGGTTTTGTTGATGACGTGGCCGATGTGAATGTCGCCGTTGGCGAAGGGTGGACCGTCGTGGAGGACCCATTTTTTGGAATTGGCGCGTGCGGCCATGAGTTTTTGGTATAGGCCGGTGTCTTTCCAGCGTTTGAGGCGGGCAGGTTCGTTGGCGATGAGTTTGGCCTCCATGGCAAAGTTGGTTTGCGGGAGGTTGAGCGTGGTTTTGTAATTTTTCTTTTCTTCCATGGTCTGGCTCAGAGTCTAGCAAAACGGGGAAATAAAAAACCCTGCCGTCGGGCAGGGCTTGTAATTCTGGATGAATGATCAGAGAGCCCTACCCGTGTTTTCTTGGGATAATAATCATGCGTGCGATCAGGGCTATTTTTCGCATATTTCTTAGATTCTATCGGAAATTGCGGGTGGGTCAATGAAAGAAATTTTAATCGACAGCGAAGGCGCTAAGGAAATCGATTGAACCCCGATGTAATCGGGACTTTCAGCCGCCAAGACGCTGAGGCGCCAAGGAATAGACCAAAAGAATTTTTAGCCACAGATGTAAATCAGATGCACACAGATGAAATACGAATTCTTGGTCGGGATTTATCTGTGTGCATCTGATTTACATCTGTGGCAAATGCGTATTTCTGAGTTCTAATTGGTTTTCTCGGCGTCTTGGCGTCTTGGCGGTTTAATATCTTCGCGGTTGTTTTTCTTTTGATCCGTTACGCCGCTGTGGCCTGGGCGCGGGTTGCGGTTTTTACTGTTTGGCTTAGGCGGAGGATTGGGCCGTGGAAGTGGTTGCGGATTTGTTTGACGGTTGGCTCGATTTTGGCGGGGTCTGAGGTGGTGATGATGACGCCGTCGATGCCGCCGCCTTCGAATGCTCGGCCGGCGGGGACGATTGGGAGATCGCGATAGACCAGTTTATCAAACGCGGGATTGTTGTCGGAGATACAGCGCATTTGCAGGCCGGTGGATCGGCAGGCGTTGAATGTTGCCCAGATGTTTTCGCTGAAATCGGCGAGGACTACGCGCCAGACGCTGTTGCGGCGGGCCCAGTCGCCGATCATTGTGTTGTGGCGGCGGTATTCGAATAGATCCTCGACTGATTCGCGCGACATGGCGTCGGGAGCGGTGAAAATGTGGGATATCCTACCTATGCAGGCGGAGAAAAATCCGGACCAGGCGGCGTGGGTCTGGACGGCGCGGGCGGCTAGCGCTTTGTCTCGCATCCACCAGTCGTGCCAGTAAATGCGGCCGACCGCCCCGGGCAATAGACGGCTGGCGATCGTCAGATGGTCGCGAATGAGAGCGCGACGTTCGGACGGGTCGGTCGGTTCGCTGGTGATTTCACTGCGGCGGTGAAAAATGATGTCGTCGCGTTGTTCGATGCGAAAGCCGGCGTTGACGATGCGGAGGGCGAGATCATATTCCGCAGCCGGCCCTAGGAGACTTGAAAATCCGCCGAGACGATCGAGAACGGGTTTGCGATAGCAAGTGGCGCCGGGGGTTGCCAGCGTTGGCAGGGGGCCGGCGTATGCGTTTCCATCGGGGAAGATCAATCTGCCGGAGACCGCGCCGATTTGTGGATCGGAATCCATTGGGGCCAGGAGCGACAGGACTGTCGCGGGGTCGTCCGGGTAGGCGTCTTCGCTGAGGCGGATGATTTGCCGGCCGGTGCATTCTTCCAACGCCTGATTGGCGGCGGCGGGGCCTTTATCGGTGCGGTTGAGGATCAGGCGGACTTCGGGCAATTCGGCGGTTATCGCGGCGGCCGTGCCATCTGTGGATGCGTTGTCCACACAGATCGTTTCCCATTGGTCTTCGGGAAGGGGCGTGTTTGCGGGCAATAGCCGGAGAATATCGAGGGCCGCCTGTCGGCGATTTCGGGTTGTGAGGATGTAACTGAGTCGCATGAGTTACCCCAATTATCGGACGGGTGGAGGCCGGGAGTTTAGTTCTATCGGGGTTTCGTCCGATAAATATTTCATGGCGGCGAATCAAAAAATCTGCAATTTGGAGCGGCTGACGGCGATTCGGCGAAAAGCACGGGAATCGGGCCGGGTTGTGGTGCATTGTCACGGGTGTTTTGACATCATCCATCCGGGGCATATCCAGCACATGCAATATGCCAAATCGTTGGGGGATGAGTTGGTGGTGACGGTCAGCTCGGATTCGCACGTGAGCAAGGGCGTCGATCGGCCGCTGATTCCGGATGATTTACGTGCGGTGAGTCTAGCGGCGCTGGAATGCGTGGATTGGGTTTATGTCAATTCGAATCCGACGGCGGTGGAGCTTTTGGATCAGCTTCAGCCGGATATTTATGTCAAAGGGAAGGAATACGAGCAGAACCATGATCCGCGGTTTCTGGCTGAGCGGGAGATGGTTGCGAAGCATGGTGGGCGGGTGGTTTTTTCCAGTGGGGACGTGGTTTATTCATCAACTGCTTTGATTCATGCGCTGGATGGCCGGGAAGCGTTTACGGACGAAAAAATCCTGCGGTTCCGGGAGAAATTTGATCTGACGGGAAAATCGCTCGGCTCGCTCATGCAGAAGTTCAACGGGCAAAAGGTGGTGGTGGTGGGGGATTATATTCTGGATCGGTATCACTTTTGTGATGCCACCGGGATTGCGGGCGAAGGGCCGATGATGGCGCTGCGACAGCTTCAGAGCCAGGATTTTGACGGCGGGGCCGCGGGGATTGCGCTGCATCTGGCAGGGCTTGGGGCGAATGCGACGCTGGTGACGGGATTGGGAGAGGATCAGGAATCGCACCAGACGGAGATGCGGCTGAAAGCGAGCGGGCTGGCGGTGGAGTCTTCCGGGCATCGGCGGCAGCTTGTGACCAAGAGCCGGTATCTGGCGGATCAGACGAAGTTATTCAAGGTGGATCAGGGGGCGATTGATCCGATTGATTCGCAGGTGGCGGCGGATGTTGCAGAGAAAATCCTCGCGGCAGCCGATGGGGCGACGGCGGTGGTGTTTGCGGATTTTGGATATGGGTTGATTACGGAAACGCTGCTGGAGCGGATCATGCCGCGGCTGCGAAAGACGGTGCCGATTTTGACGGCGGATGTGAGCGGGCGGCAGAGCAGCCTGCTTTGGTTCAAATCGGTTGATCTGCTTTGCCCGACCGAGCGGGAGATGCGCGAAACGTTGCACGATTTTTCCAGCGGGCTTGGGGCGGCGGTGTGGCGGCTGCTCAGCGATACCGGGGCGCGGCAGGCGATTATTACCCTTGGCAAGCAGGGGCTCGTTACATTTAGTCCGCCGGAGCGGGCGGATGATGCGCCTTTGGGGCGACTGGCGAGTGAATATTTGCCGGCGCTATCTGGCCGGGTGGTTGATCCGCTGGGATGCGGGGATGCGCTGCTGGCGACGGCGAGCCTGGTGCTGGCGTGCGGCGGATCATTGCACGCGGCCGCTTATCTGGGTTCGGTCGCGGCGGCGATTGAGATCCAGCAGAATGGGAATCATCCCCTGACCAGCGAAAAATTAGCTGGCGCACTGAACGCCCACTCCGCGGCGGCGGCCCGGCTGGCGTCGTGAGGCTTGATTTGGCCAATCAGCGATTGGCCGGCGGACGCTGGCTGTTCGGCACGAGTTCGCCAAACTGCTGCTCGTAACGCTTGATCAACTGTTGCAATGATTGCGCGAGGCGCTTGGTGTTAAGATAAGACATCACCACGCGGTCGGTGATCTTCAGTAGCAATTGTTGCTGTCCCGCCTGGGGATTTGGATTGGGCATGTTGAAGCCCAGATCGATGATCACCTCATCAGCCGTGGCGTGAATGCGATAGGAATTGCTGTAGATTTGGCGAAGCTCGCGTTCGTCGAGAAGCACTTGAACGCCGGGCTGTCCACCTTCTTGTGTTTCCTCTGCCATGATTCTCCTGGTTGTTTGAAGGCCGGGTATTGTGGCGATTCCGGGGGGAAAGTCCACAGGCGCCTGGGGCGATTGCTTTGATTTCGAAATCGGATTTAACCCCGATGGAATCGGGACTTTCAGCCGCGAAGACGCCAAGACGCGAAGAAATGCGTGTTAGCCACAGATGTAAATCAGANNCGAGCTCAGTCGAGCCGTGGCTGAAATATTCTCTGTGTCTTGGCTGCTTGGCGGTTCAGCATTGAATTGGACGCGCGGATTGGGCGGCTTCGATTTCTAATGCTTGCGTGATTTTTGGGATGACCTCCGCCCAGTTGCCGTGGGTTTGCTGGCGGAATAGGCGCATGGTTGGGTACCAGGGGGTTTTGGNNACCAGCGGAAGTCTGGGGGGAAGGGGATCAGCGTCCAGGTTGGTTTTCCCATTGCGCCGGCCAGGTGGGCGACCGCGGTGTCGGCGCTGATGATGAGGTCCAATTGCTCGATCAGGGCGGCTGTCTCGGCGAAGTCGTGCAGGGAGGTTGTGAAATCGACGAGTTTTAGGCCGGGGGGCGGGTCGGCTTTTTTGTTTTCTTTTGATTTTTGCAGGCTGAAGAAATCGACGCCTTCAACTTTGGCCAAGGCTGAGAGCAGGGCGGGATCGATGGAGCGGTTCAGATCATTTTTGTGTTTGGGGTTGCCTGCCCAGGTTAGGCCTACGCGGAGGCGGTGGCCCGGTGTTGTCGCGGACTGGACGCGCGATTGCCAGGTTTTGGATCGGGCCGGGTCGGCTCGGAGGTAGGGGATGTTGGCGGGGATGGTTTGCGGCGTCGTGCCGCAGGCCAGCGGAAGACTCATCAGTGGGATGTGCCAGTCGTAGGTTGGGAGGGGTTCGCGTTCGGTGTAGACGAGGCGGACGCCGTCACATTTTTCGAGCAGGGCTTTTAGCGTCCAGTCGCATTTGACGATCACGCGGGCACCCCGGGCGGCGAAGATCGACGCGTACCGGGCGAACTGGATGAAATCGCCGATGCCTTGCTCGGCGTAGAGGAGGATCGTCTTTCCCGCGACATCTGGATGACCGGTGGGGGGGATGCCCCATTGTNNCCCCATTGGCGGTGGGGATCGAGACGCCGATTGCCTTCGAATGTATCGCAGTCCCAGCGTGATTCGTATTCGCGCCAGCCGCGTTCATAATCGCCGAGGGTGATGAGGCACATGGCCCATTGGCCGCGCGCTTCGGAGCGGGAGGGATCGATCTCGAGCGTGCGGCGCCAGATTTCCGTGGCGTCTTCGAATCGGCCATATTTTTTCAGGCTGTCGGCCAGATATCGCAGGCTGATGTCTCCGACCGGCGGGGCTGGGGGTGGTGGAAATGCAATGGTTTCTGCCGCGGAATGTTGGTCATCTTTGCAAAGGGCCATGATCAGATCGTGGGAGATGCCCTCTGACGCGGGGTTCATTTCGTATGATTTGCGGAGTGCGATGATCGCTTCGTTTAGATCGCCGCGCTTGCCGAGACAGGTGCCGAGGCGATGCCAGTGCACTGCCCAATCCGATTTCAGATCGATGGCTTTGCGCCGGGCGGCGATGGCGTCATCGAATTCATCGAGCCGTTCGCAGCAGAGGCTGAGATTGGTCCATGCGTCGTGATAGGTTGGATCGGCTTGCGTGGATTGACGAAATAGTTCGCGAGCCTCCGGCAGTCGATTCAGATCGCCGACGACGATGCCTAGAAGATTGAGAACGCCGGCGTTGGATGGGGATGCGGCCAGGATTTGGCGATAAACCTTTTCGGCTTCAGTCAGCTTGCCCTGGGATTTGAGTTGCCCGGCCAACTTCATGGCTTGTTCGAGACTGATTGCTGCCATGGGAAACAATGGTATCGGAAAATTGAGATGCGGAAACTGAAATGCTTTGCAGAGGGGTTGCAAACGACATTAAGGGAGGAAGAAGAAATGAGGAAGGAGACGATCGGTTGCGGTTTTCGTGACGATTGAATTAGCGGGCTCGAATGTCCGCAAATGTCCGCGAATACCGTGACCCAATCCCCTTGGCGCGATATCCTTGGGAATTATGGAAATTCGCATAATGACCACGGCTGATCTCGATGCGGTGAAGGACATCGACGCCACCGTGGAGTCTTCGCAATATCTGCACATCGATCGCGCGGGCGAGGGGTTGGAGGTGTCGTGGAAGACCCAATTGCGACCCTTACGCGAAAAGCGCACGTTGCGGCATGCGCTGAAGCTTGAAGAAGCATTCGCGATCAAGCAGATTGTTATCGGAGGAGACGATGGCGTCGCACTGGTGGCCGAGCACGATGGGCAGGCGGTGGCCGCCGCGACGGCTCGGCCTGATCCGCTGGCCGGGGTGTTGCGCATCATCGATCTTCGCGTGGATTTTGAATTTCGCCGGCAGGGATTGGCATCGGCGCTTTTGTTCCAGTTGATTCAAGAGGCGCGGCAAAAGGAATTGCGGGCGCTGGCCGCACAGTCGCCGGCGGATGATTTCCCGGCGATTCAGCTTCTGGCCAAACTGGGATTCGAGCCGTGCGGGCTCGACACGCATTACGGGTCGAATCACGACCTTGTCAAGGAATCGGTTGTTCTCTTCTTCTATCTTGTACTGAACTGAAGGCTGACATGGCTGAAGAATTGCTCCAGGAAATTGCGGGAGAAGCTTACGATCCGCGCGAAATCGCGGATCAGTTGCAAGGCCTCGGGGCTGAAGAAGGCGTCGTCGCGCTGGAGATATTGCCGCTCGAGGTGGCGGCGGGTGTTGCCCAAAATATTGCCGCTGATGCCGCGGGGGAAATCTTTCGCCGGATGGAGCCGTCGCGGGCGGCAACGCTGATTTCCACAATGCCTCCCGAGGCGGCAGCGGGAATTCTCTCCGCCATGGCGCCGGACGATCGCGTCGATCTGCTCGGCAATCTCGATCGCGGCCTTCACGATGATCTCCTGCGCCGGTTTAGCGCATCTCAGGCGGCCGAATCGCGCGAGCTTGAGCAATATTCCCCCGACACCGCCGGCGGAATCATGACGACACAGGTCACCGCCCTGCACAAAGACATCACCGTCGAGCAGGCGATCTCCGAGCTCCGGCGGTTGCATNNACGAGCAGCGCCGGCTGGTGGGGGTTCTGTCGATGCGCAACCTGATCCTGGCCAAGCCGGAAAGTTTGCTGGGTGACATCATGATTCCCGGCGTGCGGTCCGTGCCGTCGAGCATGGATCAGGAGGAAGTTGCGCGGCAAATGCGATCTTCGCGGTACATGGCATTGCCGGTCGTTGACGATGAGCAGCGCCTTCGCGGCCTCGTCACGCTGGATGATGTCATGGATGTTATTCAGGAAGAAGCGACGGAAGACGTGCAGCGCATGTTCGGAGCCGGGGCCGAGGAACGATTGAGCAGCACCTGGCAATTCAGCTTTTCCAAGCGGATATNNGGTCTGGTTGTGGCCGTTTTCGGCGGAATGCTTAGCCGGCTTACGGTGCTGACAATTTATATTCCGATCGTCTCCAGCATGGGAAGCAACGCGGGTGCGCAGGCGATGTCGGTCGCCATTCGCGGCATCACCGAGGGGCGCACCGATCGGAAATTGCTGCGGCACGTCCTGATGCGCGAGGCGATTGTCGGACTTCTCAGCGGAATCGTGATCGGCATCACGACGGCGATCATCGCCATGATCTGGCAATACCATCACGGCATTGCATTGGGAATCGTCGTGGGCGTAGCATTGATCATCGCGCAAACGCTGGCCTGCGTCAGCGGGGCCGCGATTCCGTTTGTGATGCGACGGCTGGGATTTGACCCGGCCCAGTCCGCGACGATCTTTGCAACGACGATCACGGACATGGCGGGGTTTGCGACGTTATTGGGATTGGCGTCGATCTGTTCGCGTTGGATGCGGTAAAATTCAATTTGCCACAGATGAAAATCAGANNCGAGCTCAGTCGAGCCGTGGCTAATACGTATTTATCCCGCTTTTTTCATTGAGATGCCGGCGGCTTTCGCGAGTACCTCGGCCTTGTCGGTTTTTTCCCAACTGAAGCCGCCGTCTGCGCCGGGCGGGCGACCGAAATGGCCGTGGCGGGCGGTTTGTTTGTAGATCGGGCGGAGCAGATCGAGATGCTTGATGATGCCGCGTGGCGTCAGGGGGAAATGCTCTTTGACGNNTCGAGGGGTCCTTGCCGCTGAACGCGCCGCCGCCGTGGGCTCCGCGGCCGCCGTAGCTGTCCACGATGATTTTCCGTCCGGTCAGCCCGGTGTCGCCGTGAGGGCCGCCGACCACGAATTTGCCGGTTGGATTGATGTGGAAAACGATGTCATCGTTCCAGAGTTTTTTGGGAATGACCGGCTTGATGACCTGCTCGATGATTTGCCGCCGGGCCTTTTCGCTGATGCGGTCGTGTTTTTTGTCGAGTACGGTTTCATCGTGCTGGGTTGAGATGACGACGGTGTGAACGCGCGTAGGGCGCTCACCGACATATTCGATGGTGACCTGGCTCTTGCCGTCCGGGCGCAGCCAGGGGAGCTTGTTGCTGAATCGCACGTTGGCCAATCGCTCGACGAGGCGATGAGCCATGTGAATGGGGAGGGGCATCAGCTCGGGCGTTTCATCGCAGGCGTATCCGAACATGAGGCCCTGGTCGCCGGCTCCCTGTTCCTTGGTGTCGTCTTCCGCGCGATTGACGCCGCGGGCGATGTCGGGTGATTGCGAGTGGAGGGCCGTCAGCACGCCGCAGCTTTGATAGTCGAATCCGATTTCGGGATGGGTGTAGCCGATTTCGCGGATGGTATCGCGCGCGACCTGGGCGGCATCGATGTACGCCTCGGTGGTAATCTCCCCGGCAAGGACGACCTGTCCGGTGGTCACCAACGTTTCGCAGGCAACCCGGCTGCGGGGGTCTTGCGCCAGAAGGGCGTCAAGGATGGCATCGCTGATCTGATCGGCCACCTTATCGGGATGGCCCATGGTGACGGATTCGCTGGTGAAAAGATGGTTGCTGCGACGGAATTCAGGGGACATTAAAAGCCTCCAAAGAATTAAGTTAGGTAGAGAAGCGACGGAATTTACAGGCTCGCCAAGCATTGGGCAAGAAAGCCGGTATTGACATCAATCGAATCAGCCGATACTATGCAATGAATAGTATTGGATATCAGGTATGGAAAACAAAACCCAATTCCTCAAGGGTTGCGCCCGGACGCTGGTTTTGCAACTTCTGGCGGAGCGACCCATGTATGGCTATGAGCTGGCGGGAGCCCTCGACCGGCGCAGCGAGGGCGTTTTTGCCTTGGGGCAGGGCACGCTTTATCCGCTGCTTTATTCGCTGGAAACCAAGGGCCTGATTCGCGTGACGAGGGAGGAATCCTCGCCGGACCAGGGCCGCAAGCGGCGATATTACGCCCCGACCGCCCGCGGCCGGGCGGAACTGGAAGCAAACGTCGTCACCTGGCGGGAAATCGCTCGGGGTATGCGGCTGGTTCTGGAAGGCCCACATGCGTAATGGGATCGAAAAATATCTCGATGACGTGCTCTGCTATGCCGACCTGGCATCGGCGGATGAGTACAGCGTCCGGGCGGAATTGGCCGAGCATCTGCACGCGCTCGCGGAGAATTCGCAGGATTCCAATCCAAAGGAGATTTACGCCATGCTGAAGGATCAATTCGGCAGTCCCAAAAGGGTGGGCCTGAATATTGCAGCCGCCAAAGGGCGTGTGCGCACTTATTTCAAAAAGCGGCTCCGAAAACTCCCGCTGCAACTGGCGATCGCCCTGGTGCTGGCGTTTGGCTTACGATATGCCGTGGCGGAGGAATTTTATGTGACGGGTGATGGCGTCGCACCGATCATTTCCCGGGGCAGCAGAGTCTTCGTCTATAAACTCGCCCATTCCTTCCATCTCCAGGATGTGGTGGTCTACCGCGACACCGCCGGAGTATATCTTTTGGGCACTATCGAGCGCGAAAGTAATTCCAACGGCTGGCTGGTGGCGCGCAACGCCGGCTCTAAAAAGGAAGTGCAGGATGTGCCGCGGGAACGAATCGTCGGGCGGGTTTTTCTGAACACGCGCTGAGTGTCCTATTCAAATGGCGACATCCGTAAATCCCGTCAATGGGCCCTCGTCATTCTTCGCGGATGTTAAAACAAGTTGATGGGGTCCGGATCGAAATCCCCTGCGCCCACGCCCATAATAAGCCGCAATAATTGCCGAATTTTGGGTTTCCGCCTCTTTTTTATTTGACCCCGACGTCCATATCGTATACATTTTGGATACAGGGCATAACGAGTGCGGATAATCAGTGAAAAGAAGCTCGATGACTTATGGAAGAGATATCCGAGGACGAAGAACGAATTGATGTTATGGATATCCATCGTGCGAGCAGCCGCCTGGACAAGCCCGGCCGACATCAAAGGGGCGCTCGGGCATCGCGTCGATTTTGTCAGGACAAATAATGGTAATACGGTCACGGTGATAGATGTCGCCAACAATAAATTGAGGTTGATTACGGCGGTCCATTACCTCGATCGTTATCCGGTCAAGGGCCGCGTTTACATTCTCAGAGCTTTGAATCATAGCGATTATGACAAGGGAGACTGGAAGGACGAATTATGAGAAAGTCGCGAATGACACAATCAGAATTGCCGGGAAGTTTTGAGGCTCTCTGCGCGATGCACTGGCCGCGCCCGATCCATGATGATGTGGATTACGACAACGCGAGTGAAATGGTCGGCCAACTCGCGGTGATGAAAAGGCGATCCATCGGGCAAGAGGAATATCTGGAAACGTTGACGATGCTCATTGAAAAATACGACCGGGAGAACATCGCGGCGCCTGAGGCGCAAGACCCGATTGAGGTCCTGAAATATCTAATGGATGGCCTGAAAATGAGTGCATCAGACCTCGGGCGGATTCTCGGCAATCGTACGCTCGGTCCGGCGATCATTCGGGGTGATCGGAAGATCAGCAAGGCAAATGCCATCAGGTTGGGCAAACATTTCAAGCTCAGTCCCGCGATATTTTTGCAGGCGTAGGATTCCCCTAGGCTTTTATTCAAACAGCGACATCTGCCGGGAATCCTGGACGATTGACTCGGTCTCTCCATCCGCGAATCGCGTCAGTAGGCGGTCGCCGATCTTCGCGGCGGTTGAGCTGCGCAGAATCTGGCCGGTTTTCTTGATCGAAGTGATCGTATATCCGCGATTCAGCACGGCCTGGGGGGAAAGGGCCTGGAGTTGCCGGTCAAACGCATCGAGGCGGGCAGAGCGGATCTTCAGCGAAGATTGGGCTGCGATCAACAATCGCGGCGCGACGGCGGTCAGGCGATGCTGGGCATTGCGGAGACGGCCGCGAAGCGCCAAGGTGGCCGACTTTTGGCGCTCGTCCAATAGCTGGCGAAACATCTGAATACGATCCAGCGGGCGGCGGAGGAACTCGTGGCGCTCTGCGGCGGTGAGTCGCTGGCGGGCATCCAAAATATTCTGGCGGATCGCGCGATCGAGCCGAGTTGTCAGTTGCACAAGCGCGTCGCCGGCGCGACCCCAATTGCGGGTGATCACCTGCGCCGCTTCGGTCGGCGTGTGAGCATGATAGTCGGCTACGAGATCGCTGATGGTGCAATCCACTTCGTGACCGATGCCTGTGACGATGGGAATACGCGAAGCGGCGATTGCGCGGGCGACGATTTCCTCATTGAACGACCAGAGATCTTCCAGCGAACCGCCGCCGCGGGATAGCACGATCAGATCTACGCCGCCGATGTCGGTTTTGTGGCGGTTCAGGTGTGCGATTGCCTGGGCGATTTGCGGAGCGCTCCCTTGGCCTTGCACGGGCACGTGGTAAAGCATCAGCTTTATCCACGGAAACCGGCGAAGGACTTTTAGGATGTCCTGCAGCGCGGCGGTGGCGCGACTCGTGAGCAGAACGATGCGCGATGGATAAAGCGGAATCGCCTTTTTACGCTCCGCGGCGAAGAGTCCTTCGGCGGCGAGTTTTGCCTGCAATTGTCGGAACGCCAGTTCCAGCGCTCCGCGGCCGGCGGGTTGCAGGCTCTGCACCTGAAGCTGATACCGTCCCTGCGGCGCGTAAACCGAAACGCGGCCGGTGGCGATCATTTCCAGGCCGTCTTCGAGCTTGAACTGCAATCGCGAAGCCGCGTCGCGCCACATCGCGCAATTGATGCAGGCGGAGGAATCCTTCAGCGTGAAATAAAGATGTCCGGATGCCTGGCGGCCGCTGGCGTTGCTGACCTCGCCGCGGACGGTGATTGTGCCGGGAACGCCGGATTTGATGGCCTTTTCGATTGCCGCGGTGAGCTGCGTGACGGTCAGGGGCTCTACGCCTTCGTCCGCGCCTCCGGTCGCCGGCTTTGGCGAGCGCAGCGATGCCCGCTGTTTGGCCACACGCTCGTGAAAATCGAAGAAACTGTCGGCCATTAGAAACACTATAGCCGGATCGCGGCTCCGGGGATCATGGCCGGAGAACTTCAGTGATCAGCCGATATTTTAGCTCATGGTGTTCGTGCGGGAATTCGTGCTTGTGGAATGGATAAACCTCCATCTGCTTCTCGGCCGTGATGTGGTTGTAGACCGCATAAATCGAGCTGGGGGGGCAGATGTCGTCCCACAAGCCGTTGGAAACAACCGTCCGGCAGGTGATCCACGGGGCGAGATTGAGGCAATCGAAATAGCTCAGCGTGCGGATCGTCTGCTCGTATAGATGCGGGAATGATTTTAGAAAGCCGGTGATTTCGGGATAGGGGCCGGCGGGCGCGATGGTGATGGATCGTCGAAAATCGCAGAGGAAGGGAATATCCGGAAGCGCGAGAATGGGCTTGCGCGATAGCGCGGCCGCGGCGATGCTCAATCCGCCGCCCTGGCTGGCGCCCATGACNNCGTAAACATAGCGAAAGTAATAAGAACGCGGATCGCGAATGCCGGCCGTCATCCACCCCATGTGATGGCCTTCGGGATAGACCGCGCTATCCTGTGACTGCCCATTCTGCCCGCGGCAATCCATGCTGAGGACGCAAATTCCCTGCGTCGCAAAAGGCACCAGATCCAGCGGGCGTGGAGCGCGGCCGCCGTAGCCGTGATATACGCAAAGCCCGGGGCATTTGCCGCGCGTATCGGGGCGCAGATACCACCCGGCCAATCGTCCACCGCCGAATCCGTCAAATCGCACGGCGAAACATTGCACGCCGCGCGTCGGCAGATCGTATGGAATCAACTCCGCGTTAAGGGGCTGCTTGTCCGATTGCGACAGAGTTGCGTCCCAGAAGGATTCAAAATCTTCCTGGCGATAGAGCGACGGCTTGTAAAGGCGAAGCTGCTCTAACGGCATATCGATTGAAGGCATGAAAAAGCTCCCTAAAAAATGCGGCCGCGGAGACGCCGTTTCTATATGCGTGCATTTTGTTTTTAGATGAAGGGAAAGTCAAAAAGAATTGGAACTTGGCCAGCCGCCGCCGTTGTCGCTCTTCATGTTCCGGATCGGTATTGCGGCTCAAGCGTCTCAACATCAATAAGACTGATGAATTCCGCGGCAAGCGCAAATTTTCCATTTGGCTGTTGCACGCAGCGCGTGACCCGGCAGCGAATGGCAAGAGCCTCGTCGTCGGGAAGGGAGAAGCGAATGGCGAAATTTGCCGACGGCATCATTGCCAGCGGACTGACCAGACCAACGGTTTCGGCGGAAATGTCATGAGCGGTGACCTGGATCGGATTGTCCAAAAGGTCGCCGTGAATCGGGAAGAGGGTCGCCTGGGTCTCAAGCGTGACACGGCCCAGGGCACGCTTGTGTCCGGACCCTGAGAAGTGGGCTACGGGATGGCCGACGATCTGCTGGAGAAGATGAGCGGGAAGATGCATTAGAGGTATCCTGATTATCGGAATAAATGGGGAGGGGTCTGAACATTAGGCCGGGTTATTTATACCTTTCTCTTTCGGTCTCAGGCGACAGGCGTGGCTGATATGTGAGCGATGTTTTGCGATCCAGCGGTAAATAAGCCGGGCAAACTGATTGATTCGCGGATGCCGCAGGATTTTCACCAATTTAGTTGTATGAGGCAATCTGGCGAGAAGATGGAGATAAGCATCAACGCCTGAAAAGATTTGATCATCCAGCGTCAAAACCATCATCTCCTGTGGGTCGGCCAGCCCTGGTAATTTATCGCCGGCCTCCTGAAGCGGTTAAAGGCGATAGCCCAGATCTTTGAGCCGCGCCGCGTGCCGGCCCGCCGCCCAGCTGCACAGGCCGCACTGCGCATCATAGAGCACCCATCCCGCGGTTCGGGCGTGGCCCATCCCATGTGATATACTCGGTTGCGAATGAATCATTTACATATTCTAGGAGCGGTCTTGGCGGGATTCATTTCCACGAACATTGCCATGGGACAAACCATCCCTTCCACCATTCCATCAACCCAGCCGCTGCTGCAGCGCGACGAAACGCCTCAGCAGCACAATGCCCGGATGAAATGGTGGCGCGAGGCGAGATTCGGGCTATTCATCCACTGGGGCGTCTATTCCGTTCCGGCCGGCGTCTACAAAGACAAGGAAGTCCCCGGCATCGGCGAGTGGATCATGAACCACGCGAAGATTCCGGTCGCGGAGTATGCCCAGTACACCGAGCAATTCAATCCCGCCGGCTTCGATGCGGAACATTGGGTCAGGATCGCGCAGGCGGCGGGAATGAAATACATCGTTATCACGGCCAAGCATCACGACGGCTTTGCGATGTTTCACACGAAAGTTGATGGATACAACATCACCGATGCCACGCCGTTTGAGCGCGATCCGCTGGCGGAACTGGCCGATGCGTGTCAGGTCGCCGGGATCAAGCTGGGGTTTTATTACTCGCAGTGTCAGGATTGGCATCATCCCGGCGGCGACGCGAAGGGGGGTCATTGGGACAAGGCTCAGGATGGGGATTTTGATGCCTATCTGAAAAACATCGCTGTGCCGCAGGTGAGAGAGTTGCTAACCAACTATGGCCCGGTCGCCGTGCTGTGGTTTGATACGCCCAGCAAATTGATGACGCCCCAGCGCGCGGCGGAGTTTTTGCCGCTGCTCAAGCTCCAGCCACAGATCATCGTCAACAACCGATTAGGCGGCGGATTCAAGGGAGACACCGAGACTCCGGAGCAGCACATCCCGCCGGGCGGGTATCCCGGCGAGGATTGGGAAACGTGTATGACCATTAACGATACCTGGGGCTACAAGGTGAACGATGTGAATTTCAAATCCACCGACGCGCTGCTCCGCAATCTGGTGGATATCGCCAGCAAGGGCGGAAATTATCTGCTCAATGTCGGGCCGACCAGCGAGGGGATCATCCCAGAGCCGGAGGTTGAGCGGCTCAAGGCGATCGGCGATTGGCTGAAAGTGAATGGTGATTCAATCTATGGCACCGGCCCGACTGCTTTCGGAGATGAAGCCGGCTACTTTGATCCGGTGAAAAAAGACAAGCACGGCCGTCCGATTTGGGTGGCGAAGTGGGATTGGCGATGCACGACCGGGCCGGGAAAGTTGTACATTCATTTTTTCAAATGGCCCGATCATGTTTTTGTGCTGAAGGGCGTCACCGGCTCGGTGGGCAAGGCGTATATGCTGGCCGATGAGCGCCAGAACGGCATCCCATTCGAGCAAAACGGCAATCAAGTGTCGGTCAAAATTCCCCCAATAGCGCCCGACCCGGTCGATTCCGTGCTGGTATTGGATCTGTCGCCGGGAAAATAAGATTGTCGGCAGCCAGGAGTGCTGATAGCATTACCATCGCTGAGGCCGTCCCGGGGTGTGTCACAGAGCGATTTTTTGGTGCGCTCGATGCCCCGACCTTCAAACCGGAAAATTTCGCGAGGATTGATTCCGCTCAGCGTCTGCGCGATCGCGCAGGCAGCGCGGGCGGTGGATATTCAAGGCGTTCTGCCCGCGGCGCTCGATATGCCGCAAACCCACCTGGTCGTCCGGCAAAATCCCACGGACAGCCCGATTATGGGGCAGGATATCCTGGGCGATCCTTCGTACGACATACAGTCTTTCCTCGATACCGGAACCAGCACGATCGTGCTGAGCAACGAGGTCATGCAATCTTTCNNCCTTCAACGGCACCGAAATCCAATACAACGACATCGGGATCGGCGGCAGCACCGCCTTCAATGTCTCCACTCCCTATTACGTTTCGCTCGCCCCATTCAGCAGCGATAACGACGTGGAATTTGGCGGCTCGACGCCGGATATCAGCACCTATACAACCAACCTCGGCCCGATCCGCGCCGAGCTGACGCCCACGCCCGCCGATGATCCCTCCGATCAGCTCAACATCGCCGGCATGCCCGCGATGGAGGGGCGCGTTACGGTGCTTGATCTTCGGCCCGTGAACAATCTGGACGAGGAACACACCTATCTTTACGCACCGGGCACGCCGCTCAATTCATCCACGCTCGATACCGATCCCGGAATTCCGCAGACGCAGTATCACGTGAAATTGAGCTTTGCTTCGTTCGATCAATTCACAACCGTAACCCCGGCGGGAGCGCCGACTCCAAACACCGCGGCAAATCCCTTCATCGGCCCCAATCCGCTGCGGCAATTGCAGTCCAACCCCGCGCCCGACAACACGCCACCGATTTCCATTTCGTTTGGCGGGCATACCTCCACCGGCAGCTTTCTGCTGGACACCGGCGCGGACGTGTCATTCCTCTCCACCGCGGAAGCGGCCAAGATGCACGTCGAATACGCCACCGATTCCCACGGAAATCAATTGCTGGATTCCGACGGCGATCCCTATCTCGTGAGCACCGACGATGGCACGACGATGATCGCCAATCAGTTTGTCGTCCCGATCGAGGGCACCGGCGGGGAAGTGGACGCTACCGGCTTCTATCTGGATTCGCTGACAATCCCCACCGTCGAAGGCGAGCCCCTGATTTTCGTCGATGCGCCGGTCGTGGTCTTGGACATCACGGTGCAGGACCCAAATACCGGCAAGACGCTAACCCTCGACGGCGATCTCGGGATGAATTTTCTAACCGCTTCCCTCGATTTGAATTCCTTCGATATCAACGGCGGGGCGTTTGATTGGGCCACGTTCGATCAGCCGAACGGTTTGCTCGGATTGACGCTCACCGGTGACGAGCCGATCGAAATCGCCACTGGCAGCACGATAACCGCCGCATCCGATAGCGCAATCGGAGACACCGGCCTGACGCTGGCATTCACCGGCGGAAAATTGGCGGTGACGACAAGCTTTACGTCCAGCCGGCCGATGGAAGTCGGCGCAGCCGGCGGGACAATCGACGCCGCGACCGGCGCGACGTTGCTGCTGAATTCCCCGTCGCTGACCTGGATGGGCGGAACGTTGAACACCACCGATCATGGCACGGTTACATTTGCGCTCAGCGGCGCAAGCGTCTACGTAATTCCAGGCTCAACCCTGAACATCAATGCGGGTTCAACCGTGTTTGTCGCGGGCAATACCGACCCGTTCACCGATTCAATCACCGCCTCAAATCACGTTGCCATCGTCAACAACGGCGTCTTCATCGTGAACGCGAACAGCTCCATCGCCGGAATTACCGGCGCCGGGGCGCTCGGCCTCGGAGTCGGATCCACGGGCAATACCCTGCAGCTTGCCCCAGGGTCCGGCTTGTCCACTGTGTCATCACTCACCATAAACACCGGCTCAACGCTTGATCTGACAAACAACCACCTGATCATCAACTACGCCGGCGCCCCCGATCCCATCGCCACGGTCCGCCAATACCTTATAAGCGGATACAACAACGGCACGTGGAACGGCCCGGGAATTTCCAGCTCATCCGCTGCCGCCGCAAGCAGCTACGCGCTGGGCTATGCTGACGGCGCCGATGGCGTTGTCCCCGGTCTTTCCAGCGGCCAGATCGAAATAAAATATACCTTGTATGGCGACGCAAATCTGGACGGCGTGGTGAACGGAACTGATTTCACCATCCTCGCAGGTCATCTTGGAAAGATTGTCAAAGGCTGGGATCAGGGAGATTTCACCTACGCCGGCGTGGTGAACGGTTTGGATTTCACAATGCTGGTGGCCCATCTCGGCAAGGCCGACAACGGCGCATCCGTGGAATTGCCCACCGCGGATTGGACAGCCATCGATGCCTTCGCCGCGGCGAATGGTTTGATGGCGGACGTCCCGGAACCTGGCGCGGCCGCAACGCTTTTCGGGATCGGCGCGGGATTACTGACACGGAGAGCCCGGCGTGTAATCACGCCGGGCTAAATGGAAAATCGCACGTCATTCATCTCTTCCAACGATTCAATACTGCGGACCCCCAGGATTAACATCCTTGTTCCACAGCAGAATCCCCCCAGCCATGCTCTTCACGTTCTTGAACCCCTGCTGCCGCAGGAATTGTGTGAATTGCATCGATCGGCCGCCGCTTTTGCAATGAACGACGATCTTTTCGTTCTCCTGACCCTTGAGTTCGCCCATTCGCTGGGCCAGTTGTTGCAGGGGAATTAGCTTCGCGCCGGGAATTTCGGTAATGGCCTTCTCACTCGGCAGCCGGCAATCGATGAACACGAATTTCTCGTTCTTGTCGAGCAACGATTTAACTTGCCGTGGCGTGATCTCCCAATCAGGCTTGTACGCATAACCCGGCGGCAAACCATTGCTATCCAGAGACGGGTCAGGCTTGGCCACACCCTTCGGCGATTTCGCGTTACGAACTTCCGCTTCGGTTTCGGCAAGGCTCTTCGGATCAAGCGTTGGGGCGCCGCAGAATTCTTCGTAGTCGATCGGCTTGGTGATGGTCGGATGTTCTCCGCAGATCGGACACGCCGGATCGCGCGGAACCTTAAATGTTTTGAATTCCAGATCGAGCGCGCTGAACGTGGTGAGCCGTCCGATAGCCGGCCGGCCGATGCCGAGGATCAGCTTGATGACTTCGTTGGCTTGCAGCGTACCGATGATGCCCGGCAATACGCCGACAACGCCCCCCTCAGCGCAGCTCGGGACCGAACCCGGATCGGGTGGCTCCGGATACATGCAGCGGTAGCACGGCCCATGCTCGCCGGGGCGATTCGGATTCGGCAGATGCGGGGCGAATACCGTGACCATCCCCTCGAATCGAAAGATTGAGCCATACACGTTTGGCTTTTTGAGGAGTACGCACGCATCGTTTACACAGTATCGCGTGGGGAAGTTATCCGTGCCGTCGATGATGATGTCGTAGTCTTTGATCAGGTCCATGACGGTGTCGCCGTTGACGACCATCTTGTGCTCGTTGATTCGCACATCCGGATTAACATCCTTCAGCCGTTTGGCGGCAGCCGCCACTTTTTCCTCGCCGATATTCGACACGCCAAAGAGAATCTGCCGCTGGAGATTGCTGGGGCTGACGACATCCACGTCGGCCAGGCCGATCGTCCCGACGCCCGCGGCGGCCAGATAAAGGCTGATCGGACAACCCAATCCCCCCGCGCCGATGCACAGGACTTTTGCGTTGATGAGCTTAAGCTGGCCTTCCATGCCGACTTCGGGCAGGATCAGGTGCCGCTTGTAGCGGTTGATTTGTTCAGTATTGAGCTGCGTGGTGGCCATGGGAGAACCGTAGTTCGCATTAGCCCAAGGGTCAAGCCGCCGATTTAGCATCATCAGGAGCAAAACATGGATAACGAGATCAAAATCAAGTTGGAGAAATTGGGCAAGTTTCTGGATCGGCACGCTTTGGACGGGGTATTTTTAAACCATCGGGCGAATTTCGCCTGGATCACCTGCGGGAAGGACAATTACATCCCGAACAATTCCCCCAACGGCGTCGCCGGGATCATCGCTACGCGGGACAAACGCATCTGCTTCACCAACACAATCGAGGGGCCGCGATTCGGCAGCGAGGAACTGGCTGGAACGGGAATCGAAGTAGTCACTTATCCATGGCAGGATGGGAAGGCCGGGCAGAAGAAGCTCAAGGAGTTGATCGCCGGAAGGAAGATCGCCGCCGATGTCACCGATAGTGGGGAGTGGGATCGCTTAGGCGCAGGTTGCGTTCGTCTGCCGGATGATTTCGTACAACTGCGATGGGGGCTGACCGAGCCGGAGATTGAGCGCTATCGGGAAGGGGGCCGGCGAACTTCCGCGGCGATTGAATCGGCCTGCAAACTTATCTCGCGCAATATGACTNNTCGCCAAGTTCCGTCATCCTATACCCACCAACCTCCGCGTCGCACGCTATTGCATGCTCGTTAGCTGCGCATCATTCGGCGGGCTGATCTCGAACATCACGCGCTTCGTCAGCTTTCAGCCGCTTTCCGCCGAGATCAAAAAGAAACAGCAGGCCGTGTGCAACGTGGACGCCACCGTGAATCTTTCGACCAAGCCCGGAAAGACGCTTGGCGAGATGTTTAAGATTATTGAGAAGGCGTATGCGGATAATGGATTTCCCGGAGAAGCCGCGTTGCATCACCAGGGCGGCTCTACCGGTTATGCAGGCCGAGAGGCGTTTGCCGATCCATCTTCGGAAGTGCGCGTGCTGGAGAATCAGGCGTTCGCGTGGAATCCTTCGATCACCGGGGTGAAGAGCGAAGACACCCTTGTCTGCCGTGGCGGGGGGGTGGAGTTAATCACGACCGTTTCAGCGGACTGGCCGAAAGTGCGCGGGAGATTCGGGGACCAATCGTTAGACCGGCCGGATATTCTCGTTCGATGAAATGGACGGATCGTTATCGACGAAGAGTTCTTCCGAAGAGGCGTCGTATCCGAAGATTTCGGCCATTCGGCCCCAGCCGACGATAGTGTTGAAAACCTTCTCCACGTCTTCGGTGGTGAGGCGGACCGCGAGTTCCTCTTCGATGATCTCCTTGCTCAGGCGGTGATTATTCGCCTCCTTGAGCAGATGCAAAACGAATCGGAACGTCCCGAGGGAGAGAACCTGATCGCGAAACATGGATTTTCGGCCGTTGATGTCGGCATCCAGAAACCGCCGGCCGAGATCGGTGAGAAGCACCTGGTTCTTCGGAGTATCCAAGAAGCCGAGAAGCTCGCCCGCCTTGACGACCGCGATCGTGTGGCCGAAATCATATTCCGTGAGTTGATCCAGCTTGAAGACATCGATCTGGTTGCCATGATCGCGGACGATCTCCATGAGGCCGAAGATGTGGCCCAGGTTCACCGCCGGCAGCGGCGACGGTTCGGGAATTCCGCCGATCGCGGGCGTCGGAACCGGCGCTGACTCCGGCAGGTCGGGCAATTGGTCTTTTGTAATCGCATCGTGGAGACGCTGGACCATTTTCAAAAACGTCGGCGACTGGTATTCACGCGGATGGGGAACATCGTTCTGAATGATGGTCCGAATGCGTCCTGGCCGGGTGCCCAGAACGACGATTCGGTCGGCCAAAAAAACCGCTTCTTCGATATGGTGGGTGATGATCACCACACTTTTGGGCTGGAACGGCAGCTTGCTCTGGCCGCCCGACCACATGCGGTAGATTTCAGTGCGCAGGCTTTCGGCGGTGAAGACATCCAGCGCGCTGCACGGCTCGTCCATGCACAAAAGTTCAGGCGCTCGCGCCAAGGCGCGGGCGATGCCGACGCGCTGTTTCATGCCGCCGGNNGGACAGTTCCTTCGGATACGCCTCTTCAAAACCTTCGAGGCCCACGACATCAATGCAGCGGCCGATGCGGTCCTTGGCGGCTTCAGGGCTGAGATTCAGCCCGTTGAGCGCAAGTTTGATGTTGTCAAAGGCTGTCAGCCATGGAAACAGCGCGAAATTCTGGAAAACCAGGGAAACCCCCGGATGAATTCCCGAGAGCGGTTCTCCATGGGCCAGAACGCTTCCGCTGGTCGGCTTGAGCAGGCCGATGAGGATGCGCAAAAGTGTACTCTTTCCGGAACCGCTGGGGCCGAGGATCGCGAGGACTTCGCCAGTCTTCACCGCCAGGGAGATTTTGTCGAGAACGAGCAGCCGGTCCTTGGCTCCGAGCTCACCGAACCACATCGAGACGTCGATCGCTTCTGAAATCGGAGAGCCGTTTTCCATTTCCTCTTCGCCTTTTCCAATCCAGACTCAATTATAGCGCAGCCTATCGATCAAGTGTTAAGGGTGAACCGTTCCTCAGCGACGCGGTAGACGCGCTTCCACACAAAACGGTTAATCAGAATGACCGACAGCGCCAGCGTAACCGCCGAAGCGGCAAGCAGCGGATTGTTCCCCGCGGCCTGGGAATCTGTGATCATATAACCCAGGCCGTAGGCGATGTAAGTCGTCGTTTCTCGAGTTCGGTGGGGGACAGCCAGGATTTCCGCGACGATCGTCGTGTTCCACGCCCCGCCCGCGGCGGTAATCAGCCCGGTCACGAGGTACGGGAAGACAGCCGGGATGTAAAGCCGGCTCCAGCGCTGCCAGATACTCATGTGATACACGCGTCCCGCTTCGCGGAGTTCGCTCGGGATGGCCATCGCCCCAGCGATGATGTTGAACAGCGTGTACCATTGCGTGCCCAGCAGAATCAAGCCGATGCACGCGATCGAGAACGGGACCTTCATCGCCAGCAGCACGAGCGTAACAATCGGGAAAATCATCGGAGAGGGGAAACTGGCGACAATTTGTATGAACGGCTGGAGCCGACTTGACCAGCGGGGTGAAAGCCCGATGAGGACGCCCGCCGGCACCGTCCAGATTGCGCCAAGCGATAGCGCCGCCGTTACTCGCACAAATGAAGACAGCAGCGCCCAAAGGACGGCAATCCATCCTTTTGTTTCCGCCGTGTCCCTGATCGGCAACTGAATCAGCAAGCGAACGAGCATGAGTGTTCCCCATGCGGCGGTCGCAACAAGGGCCAATATGATGAGCCATTTAATAGGGGTCACCAGCCGGCGAAAAATGCCGGGACTGGATAAATCCGCGTCGGGGGACGCGAGATCGTGTGCAATCGGCTGAATAGCCGAGACTGATTTGGACATTCTACGCTTATGCCAATACTGCATGCCGCTCTGGAGCCATCTCAGGATAACGGAGCGTTTGAAGATTTGCAGAAACCACGAATGCGGCGTTTCGGTCGCCGCAGTGTCTTCCATCTTGAACCGTTCGCTCCAGACCACAATCGGCCGCCAGAAAAGCTGGTCGACGCCGACGATCATCACAATCATGGCGATGACGCCGGCGCCCATAGCGGGGAAATCCCAGTTGGCCTGCGCATTGGACATATATGAACCGAGCCCGGGCAGTTGGTAGCTGTCGGGGCCGATCATAAAAGCCTCGTTCACGGTGATGATGAACCATCCGCCGGCCATTGACATCATCGAATTCCAGACCAGCCCGATCATCGAAGCGGGGACTTCGAGGTAGCGGAAGATCTGCCACCCGCTGAGGTGCTGCACGGCCGCGGCTTCACGAAGAGCCGAAGGGATGCCTCGAACCGAGCCGTGATAGCTGAAGGTCATGTTCCACGCCTGCGCGGTGAAGATCATGATGACGCACGTCAACTCCAGGCCGAGCCAGGTCGCGGGAAACAAACGGACCATGGCGACTTCGATAATGGGCAGGAGCGTCAGCACCGGCAGGGATTGGAGAACATCCAGGACAGGGATCATGAATTTCTCGGCCGCGCGATTGTGTGCCGCGATCGTTCCGTAAATCAGCGTGAAAATCAGTGAAAGCGCGTACGCGACGAAGCCGCGCGTCAGGCTGTAAAAAGTGTAAAGCGGCAATGCGCGGAACCGAAGATCGATATTCACCGCCTGTTTTCGCGGCGAACCGACATGATGGCACATCGCCACCAGCGCCGTCAGCAATCCAGCGACGCATGCCAGCATCAGAACATCAACACCAACGCGCGCCGGCGCCTTGAGTGCTTCCCGGACCTTCTTGGTGTAGGTTAAAACCAGAGCCATGTGGCGGCGATTTTAGGGAGGAGTTGGAAGATTGCGAGGGGCGAGGGTGATCAAAATGCCGAATGCTCCCGGCGNNGGCGCGCCGGGAGCATTCGGCAATCGCTTCTCACGCCGTAAGCGTGCCTTCGATATGGCTCAGTTGATCGGCGACGCTCGTATCGTTGACGCGATCTTCTTCCACCGACCGAACCGCGTGAAGCACTGTTGTGTGATCTCGGCCGCCGAAATATAGCCCGATCTCCGCGAGGCTGAAACGCGTATGCCGCCTGGCCAG
>PMAK01000210.1 GCA_003153655.1 Phycisphaerales bacterium | reverse complement strand
GCGAGCAGGCCGAACACTTCTGCCCTGAATATCCAAACGCGCTGGCGACGATTCCGACAATCGCCTCATCCAGGTCCGCGTCGTCATCCACAATAATCGCGTTCTTACCGCCCATCTCGACGATGACGCGTTTGACGTGATCCTGGCCCGGCCGGGTTTCAGCGGCAAAGTGGTTGATGGAAAGTCCCACCGCCCGCGAGCCGGTAAATGCGATCAATGCGACATCCGCATGCGCNNCTCGCCAATCCCGGGAAGGTAATTCACGACGCCGCTCGGCGCGCCCGCCTCTTCAAATGCCAGAGCCAAACGCCACGCGATCACCGGCGACTGCTCGGCAGGTTTAAGAATAACGGGATTCCCAGCCACAACCGCCGCGGCCGCCATCCCGGTCAGAATCGCCAGCGGAAAATTCCAAGGCGCAATCACCACGGCCGGCCCGCGCGATTCGTACAGCCATTGATTCCTCTCGCCGGCAACATCCACCCCCTGCGGCAACGAAAGCTCCCGCATCTGCCACGCGTAATACCGGCAAAAGTCGATCGCTTCCGCAATATCCGCATCAGCGTCGCGCCAAGGTTTGGCGCACTCAGCAACCTCAATCGCAGCCAGATCAAATCGATCGCGCTCGAGAATATCCGCAACACGGTCGAGCAGGGCGGCACGCTCCTTCGCAGACACATCGCGCCACGTAACAAACGCGGACTTCGCGGCCGCAACAGCCTGTTCCGCATGCTCCGGACCCGCGCAGGCGGATCGCCCAACAACGCGGGCTTTGTGCGACGGATTCGTCGATTCAATCCATCGTCCAGCCATAATGCGCCGACCGCCAATGATGAGTGGATAATCCGCGCAAGGCTTCGCCCCAAACGAATCAATCGCCCGCGACATCGCCACGCGGTTGGCTTCACGCGAAAAATCCGACGAGGGCGCGTTCGTAAATCCCGCAGCCAACTTTGACGAAGAAATCGGCGGTCGCACGCGTAAGGTCGGATTCATAAGCAACTGCTCCTCGGGCTCATGCTCTACAAAGCCGGCCCGCAAGAATGATTCATTCGACGTATTCTCCAGAAGCCGCCGCACGAGATAAGCCATGCCTGGCAGCAACTCACCCACCGGCGCATAAACCCGCACGCGCCGATTCATCTCAATCAGTGCCGCCTTGATCGGGTCAGCCATCCCGTAAAGCATCTGAAATTCGATCTCAGCCGGCTCCGCGCCAAACTGTTCCGCACTCGCCAGCGCGGCGGCAATACTCCGAATATTGTGGCTCGCAATCGCCGGCCGCAGAACCCGCCGATGCTCGATCAGAAACGCCGCACACGATTCAAAATTCGCATCCGTCTCCGCCTTGTCGGTGAACACGGGAACATCCCACCCATTCTGAGCCGCGACAACCGTCTCAAAATCCCAGTACGCCCCTTTAACCAGCCGAACGGTGACGCTGGTCCCGCGCCGCACAGACCATTCAGCAAGCGATTCCAAATCCTCCAGCGTACACCGCAGATACGCCTGCAAGGCGATCCCCACATCCGCCCAATCCCGAAACTCCTCCTCCATCAATATCGATTTGAATATCTGGATCGTCAGATCCTTGAACGTGAACTGCTCCATGTCGAGGTTCACGAATGCCCCATTCTGCCGTGCGATGCGCAATAGGGGCCGAAGCCGGCGCAAGACCGCATCAGCCGTCCCACCCGGATTCAGCGGATCAAACTGGCTGTAAAGCGCCGAAAGCTTCAGCGAGATATTCGCCCGTGGAATCGGCCCATTCGCGCCCCGGTCGATAAGGCCATCCTCAGGAAACGCCGCCAACCGTCCCGGCAACAACCGCGCAAGTTCAAGGTATCGTTGCTGATACTGATCGGCCTCGCTTTCAGAGATTACCGCCTCACCCAGCAGATCAACCGTAAACGCCAACCGCCGATCCCGCAGCCGCCCAATCGCTTTAACCGTATGATCCAAATCCGGCGACGCGATAAATTTCCAAGCCATCCGCCGCACATTGAAATTCGCCGNNGCGCGATCACCGGCGATAAAATCCCGTTCGTCAGCACCACCCGCAATGGAGCCGGCAGCCGATCGGCAATAGGCTCAAGATATTCCCGGAGATGCCGGAACACCGCCGCCGAAGTGGTCAGCGTCGGCAACACATCCACGAACCGAAAAAGCTGCGACTTGACGACCTCATCCCGCATCGCCAAATCCATGAACGCATCGTCGATCCGCGCCAATAGCGAAGGCGACGCGCTCAACGCACGAACACGCGCGAAAATCTTGCCGCCTATCTCACGGATTCGATCATCGAGCTTCGGCATGGCCACGCCCTGAATGAACGAAAGGCTCGTTACTTGTGATTGTCAATCGACTCGGCAGGAGATTGGCCCGCTCGCGCAACAATATTGCCAGGCGGCGGGTCAAGATAAAGCGTTCCCCATGTGCTCGGCCGAAGCTCCGTGCGCGCGGATTTGGGAGCCGACCAGAAAAAATTCGTCGCGGTCGTGAAATCGCGGACGTCAAGATTAAATGCCAGCGTGCGCTGGCGCTGTGGATCGTATCCATGCAGCACTTTGCCGGGAATAAACATCTCGACCACATACCGGTCCGCGAAGATTTTGACGGTATGCCGGATGAAAGGCTCCGGGATCACATTGTCCTTCAGAGCGTCACCGTCACGGTGCCACTGCCCAACGACAGCCATATTCCCAGCTGTCGGATCACGCGGGACGACAAAGAACTGATGACAGTTAACGTCATACCCATCCTGATCCGGCGTAACAGGCCGCGTCGAGATAAAGAATTCGATATTGTCACGCGTCCACCACCACGCATTCGCCGATGCACCCTCGATATTCCGGTCAAAAACCTGCACCGCCAGATACAACCCATCGTGGGTCCACCCGATAAACGCATCCGGCGTCCGGACTTTCAACCGATCCAGATCAACCGTCTCCTCCCTCCGAATCCCTTCCAGCCGCGACGCAGCCGTCCATCCCGTCAGACTCCCATCCAGCGCAGGAACCTTCGAAAGATACGGCACGTGCATGCTCGGCTTCACCGAATAACTCTCCCGCCAAATATCCGTCTGCGACGTGGAACTGCTCGCCGCATGCAGCGGATTCAGCATCGGCGTCGTCTGCCGAATGGCTCCCACCAACTTCTCATAGGGCTTGTCATGTACATCAACAACGCCAAAATTCACATCCTCCCCATCGCTGCTCCGTCCCTCCGGCGGCTCGTCACACCACTGAAACCAATCNNGATGTACGGAACCCGCGCCAATCGCGTCGTCATCAGCCGATATCCATCCGCCCGCGCCTGCTGGTCCGACACCTGCGCCGAGAAACCAACCGAATCACGGTTTCCGCTTCGCCCATCCAGCGAATGGAAAGAATATTCGCTGATGATGATCGGCTGATTCGATCGCAGATACATCATCCGAAACATATCCGCATCGAGCTGCGCATCGCTGACGTAATAGTTCAACGACTGGGCATCCGTGTAATCGCGCGAGGCGGAAACAACTTCCTCCGGCGCAAATCCCTTAAACCGCACGCCAAGGATCAGATGGTTCGCGTCATACCGCCGCACAAGCGCGGTGGTAAAGCGGAAATAGTTCAGGGCCAGGTGAGAGATCCACGCATTGCTCAGACGGTCATACGCCCGGGCCTCTTCGCGCGGCAAGACGGGCCAGTTTTCCAACTGCGACCAGTTGGTCAAATTCGCGCCCCATGCCAAATTGAAATCATGCAGTTCCGGCCAGACCCAGTGGATCGTCTGCAAAACCTGCTGACGGTTGGGATCAGTATTGGGCAGATTATCGAAATAAGCGCCGGGCCCCGAAAACCCGTCTCCCCATTCCAATTCGTTGTCGAGAAAATATCCCACCAGGTTGCGGTTGTTCCGCAGCGGAAGCACCTGGGCCTTCACAGCCTGCTCAGCGCTCTCGGCCCAGCCCGGCGAATAAAACCGCTTGGAGTCATCATTGACCCATGCCCAGAGATTCAGGTCCTGACTCATCGGCACATCAAGACGGTGAAAAGCCGGGTTGCACCAAGCCCCCAAACCCTTGAACCCATAATCCTNNAACGCGCTTCACGGTCGCTTCCGCCCAAGAGTTGAGATCCGAATCAAGATACTTCCCATCCCAATCCGACGAAACAAATCCCACCGCGCCGTGCTCGCGACCGCTTTGCTCCGGCTGAACCGTCGTCACCGTATTCAGAAACTCCCGCTGCCCCGAAGGCGAAACAAACCACCACACACCGGCCTGATCTTCGCCCAGCCGCCAAAATCCATCATGGCCATGAAGCTGCCGAAGAGGGGGGGTATTAAGAGAGATATGCTCGCCGATCGAGGTCTGAACCGCCGCGCGGGATGCGCTGTCGGATGGGGAATAGGCGTCCGTCAGATACGGGTAGGCGAACCACCCGATCAGGAAGACGACTTCGGCGATAATCACAACTCTTCTCATGAGTTCCTTCATGAGTAGTACGACCGTTGAGCCGGCTAAGATTGCCCGGCTGAGCTCGCCGCGAGAATTCGTTCACGAGGGGAGCCGAGCCTCCGGAGCGTTAAATGGAGTCAATTAAACGCCAATCCGGATGGTTCGGTTCGACTATCCTTGATTTTTGCCCGTTTAAGCCGTTTGCAACGCCTATTCAGGCTCCCAAACTTATCGGCCTGCTATTGCCAGTTGGTTAAGCGAAATCATGCTCCAACCAGCGAATATGAAAAAAATAATGCGCCGAAATCACCCCGGTAATTTTGACGTGTTTCCCCAGCCCGCTTTTATGTCGAAACTACACCCAGTAACGGCGTAGACTTACCCGACGCCCCTGATCCCCATAAAACACGGCGGCATGGCTCTGCTTGACGATTAACCGCCGCCGATTACATTACTCCGCTCTTTCGACTGACCGGGCGCAACCGGAGTGAAACATTAACCGCGCCCCCAACGTACTTTCGATATCGTTTTACCGAAGATTGGCGAAGGACTGTTATGGCTCGCGACCTCACCAAAATCCGCAACATCGGCATTGCCGCTCATATCGACGCTGGTAAGACAACTGTCTCCGAGCGCGTTCTCTATTACACCGGCAAGATTCACAAGATGGGTGAAGTCCACGAAGGCACCGCCGTCATGGACTTTGACGAGGAAGAGCAGAAGCGGGGCATCACCATCAACTCCGCCGCCACCACCTGTCCCTGGGACCGCAACGGCGAGCGCTACAC
>PMAK01000230.1 GCA_003153655.1 Phycisphaerales bacterium | reverse complement strand
ATCAGCCAGATCAAGATCTTCCTGCAAAAGCTGAAGGTTCAATAGAACCGTGGAGAGAGGGTTCTTGATCTCGTGGGCAAGACCGCCGGCGAGCGTGCCGAGTTCGGCCAGGCGCTGAACGGATCGCCAGCGGGCTCTGCGCCGACGCGTGGAGGCGCGAATACGAGACAGCGTCCGCCGCATCCGGCGACGATATCGCTGAATGCGCACGAGAACAGCCGCGGCAATACCCGCTGAGATCAGCAAGCTGCCCAATAAGCCGACCAAAAGGCCTGGCAGGAAATGGTTCATGAGCCGAGGCGGCTACTCTACCGCCACCGGGCTCAATTTCTAACCAATATCCGTTCACCAACCCGTTTGACCGCCTGGGCGGACAATCCCTTGGAGCCGGAGATCTGGTCGAATTCGACCTGCTCACCGTCTTTCAGGGACCGAAAGCCATCGCCTTCGATGCTGCTGAAATGAACGAAAACGTCCATTCCCTCCGGATTCAGGATGAATCCAAAGCCCTTCTTCGAATCGAACCACTTGACGGTGCCAACAATCATGACCGTCCTCCCAAACTAAGCCGACGAAGTCGTGCGGAGCGGAAGATGTGTGCTCCAAACTTCGGCGGGGACCAAAGAAATGAAACAACGTGGGCGACTGGACAATAGCCCTGCCGCCCCACGAACGTGTCTTTATTACAAACTTGCTGCCGTGACATGCGTGCCCAACCAATTAAGCGAAGTGATCCGCTGACGCTGGTCACTATAACGGAGAAGTCAGGATTTGCAACGTTTTTCTGCGGATATTTGCGTCTCTTGCGGGCCGGAAACCTAGGGGCCGACCGACTTAAACTTCCCGGCTACGTATTCCATGGCCAATTCCAGATAGTGACTGGTCAGCCATTTCATGTACTTCAATTCCTCTTCCTTCACGGGACGAACGATCTTGCCGGGGACCCCCATGACCACCATCCGGTCCGGCACGACCAGATCCGGTGGCACAACCGCCCCGGCCGCGATCAGGCATTCCTTGCCGATGACCGACCGGCTTAGAAGCGTGGCTCCCATGCCGATGAGCGATCCGCGCCCGACATGCTTGCCATGGACGATCGCGGAGTGCCCGATGGTCACATCATCCTCGATGACATTGGCAACCCCGCTGTCGCAATGAACGACGGCATTGTCCTGCACGTTGACGCGAGAGCCGATCACCACCGGCGCGACATCGCCGCGAATGACCGCCCCGAACCAGACGCTGCTATCGAGGCCGACGGAGACGTCGCCGACGATCGTGCAGTTTTCCGGGCGAAAAAAGCCGGGCTCGACGCGAAGAAAGCGAACCATCTACGTAGGTTAATCGATTTTTCGTTTTGGGTGCAGTTGAAAACAGGCGCAAAAAAAGCCGCGGGATGGCGTCCCGCGGCATTGTCCTGGTTACTTGATCGATGTTCAGGCTATGGAACAACTCACGCGAAGCTTGGAGCGCGATCGAAAATATCCCGCGAGACCCAGGCTCGCCAGCATCAACAAAGTCATTGGTGCTGCCGCGGGCAGCGGAACGGCCGCCGGTCCGGTTGGATTGGCGACGCCATTGAGCAAGCTCAGCGGATTATCACCTGCCGTCAGCGTGAAGTTGTAATTCACAAAGTTGGCGCTCTCATCGTTGCTGGTTGCCTGCGCGTCGAACTTCAGGCTATAGACGCCGGCCGCCAGCGTGCCCTGCGTCTGGAAATTAATCAGGTTCACCGTGGAAATCGGCGAGAAGAGGTTGTTGCCCAAACTATCCATCAACTCAATGGAAGCCGACGTATTGCCCGGCACGGCTGGATCGTTGGAGCCATTTAAGTTCGCGCTGAACGCGTACGCCTCTGACTGTGCAACATCGAAGGTGACATGAAACGAAGTCGTGGCGGATGAATTTGCCGGGCCGGTGCCGAGGCCGAGATTGGAATCCGCCCGCACCGATCCGCTGGCGTCAATTTCGTTCGCGTTCAGAGACGATTGCTGCGCCGACATCGCGGTTGCCATCGCGCTGCTGGGGCCGAGCGCCGATGTGACGCTCGCATTGCCGGCAAATAGGCCCATCCCGTTGGCCTGTTGCGATTGATTTTGCGTGTCGGTGGTCGGCGTCGTATTCGTTCCGCCGCGCGTAAAGCCCGACGCCAACGAATTGGCCGATACCGATCTGCTCTGCGTTTCGTACGTTATTGGGACTGGTGATCCCAACGCGGAAGAAATGAATCCCAGCGTCAATCCGCCAGCGACAATGATCCAACCCAGTTTCCGGCTTCGCATGAACAACTCCCTTTCACCTTTTCACGGCGATGCCATTTATTTTCGGTCGGACCCCGGCTTTTTCGTGACGGACCGATAATGCGCTTGTCGTTTCAAGCCATGCCCCGGTAATCTAACTGCGTGCGATGGATCGTCGGGGATATTCACGGCATGTCGGCGCCGCTCAAGGGGCTCGTGGACGCGGTCGCTAAATCCGATTCGTCGCCGAAATGGATCTTCGTCGGCGACTACATCAACCGCGGGCCGGATTCGCGCGGGGTCATCGATTTCCTGCTCAAACTTCCCGGCGCCCGCTTTTGCCGCGGAAATCATGACGACATCTTCGACGTCATTCTCAACGGCCAAAGCTATGTCGATCAGCTCACCAACAACAATCGCTGGGCGGCTTACAAATGGTTCATGGAGCACGGCCTTCGCGAAACGCTCGCCAGCTATGGCGCGGATGATGCCGCGATGCGCGCAGTGCTCGATCATCCAACCAGTTCCGGGCTCGAAGGCCTCACCGCCAGAGTTCCGCAGGCACACCGGGATTTCATCCGCAATCTTCTGCCGGTGATTGAAGAACCCGACCTGTTCATCATTCACGCCCGCTGGGATCCGGCGACGCCTGATGAAGATCCCAGCCCGGCAACTTTTCTGGATGTCGATCGGGATCTCCGCAAGACCGCGACGTGGGGACGCTTCGCTCCAGCCGAGGTGGATCAGCCAAAAACCTGGCGTCGAACTGGATTCTTCGGCCACACGCCGGTCGATTATTACGGCACACGCGGCGGCTACAGCGTGCAGGGCGGCGGGAAACTCATCCCGGTCGTTGGCGAGAAAATGGTCCTGCTCGATACCGCCGTGGCGCTCAGCCCGGTGGGGCGACTGACTGCCTACTGCCCCGAAACATCCAGCTATGTTCAGGTCGATCGGCAAGGCCACGTCGTTTGAAAACGCAAAGTGATCGTCAATGACGTCGCCCACCGTGCCAAATCTCCGTCCGCATCGATTGAAGCTGGCGCTGCTCGCGCCGCAAATCGCGCCCAACACCGGCAACATCGCCCGCGCCTGTGTGGCAACCGGAACGGAACTGCATCTTGTCCGCCCGCTCGGCTTTGTCCTGAGCGATAAGAATCTTCGCCGCAGCGCAATGGATTACTGGCCGCGATTGCGGCTGACGGTTCATGATGACTCGACCGCATTTTTCGATTCCGCCCGTCAAGTCGGCGGAACGTCCTGGCTGTTTTCCAGCACCGGCTCTCGATCGCTATGGCAAACAAAATTCGCCGACGGAGACTGGCTTATCTTCGGCAGCGAAACCTCCGGCATCGCCCCAAACATTCTGGCCGAGCATCCGGACCGGATCGTGCGCATCCCGCAAATGCCGGCCGAACGCTGCCTTAATCTGTCCGCCGCCGCGAGCATCGCATTGTTTGAGGCCCTGCGGCAGGTTCAATCGGATACAATGTCTCTTTGATTCGCGCTCCTGTTCATTTTTTGCATGAGGAAAATCATGAAATCCGCTTTGAGAGAAAAACGTTGCACGGCTTGCAAGCCCGGAACCCCAGCCCTCTCTGCTGCCGAAATAAATCTGCTCCTGCCCGCGATTTCCGGATGGGAATTGAATAAGGGTCAAATCGCCAAGGCGCACCAATTCAAGGATTACCATCACACGATGGCGTTCGTGAATGCCGTCGCCTGGCTGGCCCACCGGGAAGATCATCACCCGGACCTGGAAGTCGGCTACAACCGCTGCGTCGTGCGATTCAGCACACATGCGGTGGGCGGCCTATCTGAAAATGATTTCATCTGCGCCGCAAAAGTCGATGCGCTGATGGAATGAGTTCGCTGCAATTGCTCCAACAATAGAGCCGCTCAATGCCATTGCCCGCCCTGCTTCTGGTTATCGCTACGCTACTGCCGCTGGCGGCGTTAGTGCTATTGCTGGCGATCGGCAAGCGAATGGGGGATCCGCTCGCCGGCTGGGTGGCCACGGCACTTGCCGCGGGAAGCTTCGCCCTCAGCATGGCCGGGATGATCGCCTGGTATGAAGGGGGGCAACTTGCCGGCATAACCTGGGGTCCGGGCGACAAGCCGATCGAACTGAGCTACCTCCACATCGATACGCTGACGGTGGCGATGTTCAACACGATCACGCTGGTCGTGGTCCTGGGGCACGCCTTCAGCGTTCGATACATGCGGGAGGACAAACGCTTTTTCCGATTTTTTGTTTATTTGCAATTGTCGTATTTTTCGATGCTCGCATTTGTTTTGGGCGCGAGCCTTCTGGAGATTTTCATATTCTGGTACTTGCTCGCGCTGTCCGGATACCTGCTACTTACGCGGCTAGACGACTCCCCGATCCGCCGGGGCGCGATCATTTCATTCATCGTCAATCGCGTCGGAGACGCCGGGTTTCTTCTGGGAATTGGAATCCTCTTCCATTTCCTGGGCAATGCGACGCTTCTACAAATGGACCGCTGGCTCTGGTCAGCAGCGGGTTCAACGATCCATCTGCCCGGCGGCGCGTGGATGTCGGCAAACACCCTGACGCTCGTAGGCATCGCGATATTCTGCGGCGCGGCCTGCAGATCGGCTTTGTTCCCGCTGCATTTCTGGCTTCCCGCGGCCAGCCGAGCCCCGATTCCCGCCGCCGCGTTTGTTCAATCCACGACATTGACCGCCGCGGGCCTCTATCTCATCGCCCGGATTTATCCAATCCTGACGCCGACCGCCAAACTTTGCATCGGCATTGTGGGGCTTCTCAGTCTTTTGATCGGCGCGGTGCTGGCACTCGTACAAAACGATGTGGGCCGAATTCTCGCTTACAGCACGGTCTCCCAATTCGGCCTGATGTTCATGGCGATTGGAATCGGCAGTTGGGTCGGCGGATTATTTCATCTGCTCGCGCATGCGTTTTTTAAATCGCTCCTCGTCCTGGCTGCCGGCAACGCGATTCACGCCGCGCTTGGCAAACAGAACCTGAGCGAGTTTGGCGGCCTCATACGGAAAATGCCGCTCGCCGGCGTCACGTTTGCCATCGGCCTGCTCGCCATGGCCGGCGCACCCTTCACTTGTGGCTACTACAGCTATCAGACGATCCTTGTCCATGCGGGCGCTCTCGCGTCGATTCACGATCAGCCGCTTTATTGGAGTTTTTTCATCGTCCCCGCCGTGGTGTCGGGGATTACGGCGCTCTACATGACCCGTTGCTGGATGCTGTTGTTCTGGGGTCGGCCGCGGAATCGTGAACTTCATTTCGCGGCCCGCGAACGAACCGGATTCTGGTTCCCCTTATTTGGATTGGCCGCGGTGAGCCTCATCGGCGGCAGCCGGCTGCTGGATATCAAGCAGTTCATCAGTCAGTCGGTTGTCGAGACGGAAAACTATTGCAACGCGATGCGCGATCCGGCGACGCCGGCATTCGCCGCCTACGCGCCTGCGTGGCAGGTTTCGACTGTGCAGTCATTGGGCACAAGTTCATCGCCCGAAGATGCGGGAGAGCGGCTTTTCAATCGATTCGCATCCTGGCCGTTTGGCGTGGGGGTTGTGCTGGGGTTTGCTTTGTATTGCCGGGCGCCTCGAATTTCCGCGAATTAACCAAAGTTTCCAGCAGCGAACGCCTGTGGCACAAATTGACACAGGCCATTTTCTATTATAAGATGGTGGCCATGCCCATCCGTACCACGATGAATGTTTCGCTGACGCCCGAACTTGAAAAATTTGTCGAATCGCGGGTTGCCACCGGCCGTTATCAAACCGCCAGCGAGGTCGTGCGCGAAGGCTTGAGATTGCTCGAAGAACAGGAGCGTCAGCGCGAAGCCGGTTTTCAAGTTCTCAAGAACAAACTCAAACGCGGGGCAGCCCAAGCCGAGCGAGGCGAGCTTGTTGCCGGTGACAAAGCTTTCGCTGAAATACGACAGCACAGTGCTCGTCGGCGCAAGGATCGGGCATGAGCGGGTTCTTGGTCACTCCCGAAGCGCGGGCCGACCTGTTCGCAATCTGGGAACATATAGCCGAAGAAAACATTGACGCCGCCGATGAGATGATCCGCCGGATCGAAGAGAGCTTCGGTCGGTTATCCGAAATGCCGGGCATGGGCCATTTCCGAGAAGATCTGCTCGATCAACATTACAAATTCTGGAACGTATATTCCTACGTCATCGGTTATCGATGGGATGTTGCGCCGATTCAAATCATTGCGGTAGTGCATGGCGCCCGCAATCTGGATGTTTTCTTTGGACAGCGCGGAACCGAACAAAATCAATAAAGTCAGGCATACAGATAGGCTGACTTACGCCGCGCTCTTTTGCGCTGCCAATTCACTTCGCAGTTCTTCGACACGCCGGGCCAGATCATCCGTCGTTTGCCGCGCGGCCCTGATCGGCTCCAGGAGTTCATCGATCCACGCCAGCGTTCGCGTCGTTAGATTCAGGGAATCATCTGCATAGGCGGCGCTTCTCCATCGGATCAGCAGGCGATCAACACGACTTCGCGTGCCCCAGCGCAGGAGCGACCAGATGAGCAGATACCAGATGACTAAAAATATCGCGTTGTGCAGGAGCGATTCGGCGCTGATGACCTCCACCGCGAGAATCCCGATATCGCGGACGGTGCCAAAGGCCGAATGTGAATTGTGGATCGTATGCAGCACCGGCTGGATGAACGGGAACCAGAGCAGCGCTCCGATCGTCAGCAAGCCGCGAATCAGCGGGGCGATGATTCCGGATTTTCCGGACAGCCGCGACAGAACTTCCTGCCGTTGCCGCTGGATGGTCTCAATCCATTCCTGGCGAAGGCGTGCCTCGGCTATTTCCGCTTCCCGCGATTCCCAGAGTTTGCGATGGGCATACAGCCCGGCAAGCGCCGGATCGGTTTGATTGAGCTGGCCAAAGGCGGATTGCACACGGCCGGCAACTGAGCCGCCGGCGATCTTAATGTGTGCATCGACCAGCGCCTCGGCCCCGCCGAAGAACGATCCGGCCGCGGCGTTTTCACGGATGAGAATCCGCACCGGTGATAGCAGCGAATGAAGCAAATTCACGATCGGCCATCGGGCCACCCGGCGGCCGAAGACGTCATCGGTCATGACCATCCGGTAGGCGGGATTGTCGGTGATCGCGGGGACGGTTGTTTCAACCAGCGGCACGCCGAGTCGTTCCGAAAGCAGTTCCGCCGCCTCGTCATCAAGGCGGTTCAATCGCGCGGCCCGGCCGGGCAGATCGCACTTGACCAGCCATGACAACAGCGAACGCTGATGCCGGCGATTGGCGAGGTCGCGCGATTCCGCGAGGGAATCGGCGGTTTTTTCGCGGGACAGCAGCCGCGATAATTCCGGCAGATCAAAAGCACCGGGCTGTCTCGCGGAAATCAGAAATACCCGCGGCGGCGATTCGAGCGACAAGACGCGACCGATCCGCCGGGCATAATCTTCGCTAAGCTCTTTGGCCGAGCCGTCGGCGGGAAGCTGATCGGCCTTGTTCAGGCAGAACAGAAAATTCTTTGGATCGTTCCCGGCGGCCACTCTGGCCAGAAGATTTTGAGGCTGGACGTCGGCGTATTTTTCGACGCTCTGAATCCAGATTGGAAAGAGCATGTGCCGCAGCATTCGCCGGGTTAGCTCGACATGCGATGTAAACCGGCTGTCGATATCGGGGAGATCGAGCAGCACCTGCCCGCCGAGCTTCGCTTGATCATGCGGGACGATGCGGAATTTCTCTGGCGCTCGGCGCTGGAGCAATTCTTCCGCTTCGCGCTGCCGGGAGCGATGTACATATGCGACGATCGTTTCGGTGCCGGGACCGTGCGATGTTTCATCGGTGATGGGTGCGCCGACCAGTGCGTTGACCAGCGCGCTTTTCCCGACCTCTTTGCCGCCGATCAGGCCGACGAGATAGATTCCCTCCCCACTGTCCTGTAGCACCGGGGCGTCGGGGTCCAGCATTTCGGGAGCGGCCGAGCCGGTCAGTTCCATTGTTTCGCGGACGAGTTGTTCGACTTGTGACCCGGTCATAGCGATTCCTGTAAATCGTTGGCCATTGATTCGATCGCGTCGATTTCGCTCAGCCGCGGCGCTTGAGATTCGATCCATGCGATGCTTTGGCGGATCTGCCGGCGCGCCAGCCTTTCGAATCGCATCGCGATCGCTCGATTGGCTTGCCGCGTGCGGGAGGCGACTTCATTGCTCAGTTTTTCGGTGAGCCAGGTCGCCAGTGAATAACCGCCGAGAATCATCAGATCCACATGCCCGAAGATCGCATGATGTGCCGCGACGATAATCGCGAGCAGATAGGGCGCAGCCTCGGTCCACTGCGTCAATTTTTCGCCGCCGGGCAGATGCCGCAAGAGTTTCAGCAGCAAAACCGTATCGCGCGGCGTGGCGTTCCACCGCTTTTGCAGCCAGTCGTTTAAATCCTTTAGTTCCTCGTCAGCGATCTTGCCAGCCTCGGCGGGATCGATTTTCGACTCGGCGTATGCCTGCGACGGATCGCTCAGCCATCCCGGGCCGGCTGGGACCGAACGAACCGCATCATCGATCCGGCTCTGAATAATCGCCAACTGGTCCGTCAGTGTTGCGTGAAAATCCGGCAATTGCCGCTCGCCTGATAGCGGATTCCCGGACGACGGCGAATTGAGATTCATTCGCCCGTTGATGACGAGATCCCAGGCGGTCCTTGGCAGGCGCACGAGAATGCCCGGCATTTGCCGGACGCGGTCGAGAATCCGGCCGGGTCCGATCAGATATAGAACGCTTCGCTGCTGCAATCGGCGTTGAAGCTGCTCGGTGATCGGATTCACATCCACACCCGGCACGGGTGATTCCATCGCCCGCAACGACGCGACGACAGCATCGATATCACGCCGCTGATTACGCAGCGGACCTGTGATCTGGTCGCGCAGCCGTCCCAGCACATCGGCGATTCGCACGGCCATCCCGGCATCACGCTGGGCCTCCTCATTCGGCTGAAGCGACGAGATCGCCTGGGCGAGCGACGACAAATTGCATTGGGCCGGCGGCTCATACGCGGCGTCATCGCGGGCGATAGCAAAGACGGGAGTGTCCTTATCATCAGCCGAAACAAGCTGGCGATAATCCTCCAGCATTTCCGGTGTCTCGCATTTGTTCATCACGAACAGCGACGGGACGGCATAACGCCGCGCGAGCCGGTAATACGGCAGAAGCTCCGTCATCTGATATTTTTCAGGTGAGACGAGAAAAATAATCGCCTCGGCCCAGCGAAAGGCGCGGTCGGCCTGCGCGTGATGCAACGGCTGATCGCCGTCCAAATCCGGCGTATCCACGAGCACGACATGATCCAGCAGATCATGTTTGGCTTCGATCACGATCAGCGAATCTATCTGCCCGCGCACCGGAAGTTCACCCGGCGCGGCAACGGTGCGCGGCAATCCCAGCCATTTGTCTGGTACATCCGCCAATTTTGACGCGACGGCGACCGGACCCGCGGTGAACGTGCGGCGAAAGTTGGCGGATGACAGATTCGCTCCGAGCAGGCGATTGACGAGGCTGCTTTTGCCGGTTCCGGTTCCACCGAGGATGCAGACGGCCATGAGCTGCGGGCGTGTCCGGCGCAGATGGAAGATCGCCGCAGCGACGTCGCTTCGCCATCGGTCGATCGCCGCCGTGGCAGCCAAGGCGGCGACTTTCGCGTCCAGCGATTCCAGCGATTTATCCAAAGATCGGCTGCTCATGGAGCCTCAGAGTTATATCACATCACCGACTGTTTAGCGGCTTCGTCTGCGTCCCGCGACCGTCGCGGTGGTTGGTTTCGCCAATCTCGCGTGGTACTTTTGATCGCGTGAGAGAATTGAGCGAGCGATCGGCTTGGATCGCGCTGGCGATTGTGGTGCTGGTGGGGCTTGGCGTTCGGCTGGGATGGGGACTGCGGCAATCCAGCGACGACGCGGCCATCAGTCAGTTGCCCGATCAACGCGAATACCTCGATCTGGGGAAAAATATTTTTAGCGCCAATGGGTTGGAAATGTCCGACCCGCGATTTCGCCAGACGGTTTATGCCTATCGCACGCCGGGCTATCCGTTTCTGGTTGGATGTCTTGGGGGCAATCCTGTTGTCGTGCGCATCGCCCAATCGGTTTTGGATTCAATCACGGTTATCGCGATATTTATTCTCGCGCGACGATGGCTAACCCCGCGCGGCGCGATCCTGTCCGCGGCGTTGGTCGCGTTGAATCCCTATCTGATTTTTTTTAGCAGCCTAATCCTTTCCGAAACACTTTTCACCACCATGCTCTGCTGCGGCTTGGCGATATTGGTCTTGAGCGATGGTCCGTGGCCTGAAGGAAACAAGCGGCTGGCGTGGCTTGGGGGCGGAGCGATTCTGGCTCTGGCGATTCTGGTGCGGCCCGGAGCGATCCTGATTCCAGTTGTGCTCGGCTGCGGAGCCGCCCTGGCGAACCGTGACATACTTCAGGCGTACAAAACACGATGGCCGTTGCCCGTGGCCACCACCATGCTTTTGCTGACGGGCCTGGTTCTCTTCCCTTGGGCCGCGCGCAATCGCTGGGTCGTGGGGGCGTGGGTTTGGACCAGCACCAACGACGGAATAACGCGCTATGATGGGTTTAACCCCGATGCCACTGGGGCCAGTGATCAGCGGTTCGTCGCATCCATGCCATGGACGAGCGATATGAGTGAAGTGGCCCGCTCGCGATATTTTTCGGGACTAGCCGACGATTGGATCGTCGCCCATCGGTGGCAGGCGATAGAATTGGCAGGAACCAAGATCGCCCGAACGTGGAGCCCAACGCCTCTCAGCCAGGAATATGGCGGGCGATGGATATATCGCGTCGTCGGGCTAACCTTCAGCCTGACATTTGATCTATTGGTGCTGGTGGGATTGCGGCGATCAAACCTGTCTGGGCCGGTCAAGCGGTTTTTGCTGTTGCCGGCGGTATATTTTACCATCGCTGCCGCGTTATCGGTCGGGTCGATCCGTTATCGCATCCCGGCCGAAGGGCCGATGGCTATCGTGGCGGCCAGCGCGGTTTGTTCCAGCCGCGTCAGACAAGCGATATAGCAATAATGATGCTCCTCAATCCCGAGCGTCTGTTCGAGAGAAGCTGGCGTCCGCGCCATCCGCTGCGCCGGCGTCACTGCGCCGCGCGCCGATGGGGCATGGCATCTCTGCTGCTCGTCCTTTCACTGACGATCTTTGGCTATATCTATCTCACCGATGCAGAGCGTGTCCGGTCCATGGCCAGCGCGTATCTGTCCGATCTGCTCGGCGGCGAAGTGACGATCGTCAAAGCAAATCTCTCGATCTTTGAAGGTTTGCGTCTGGATGATGTCACCTTGCGCGTGGATACGACCAATGGACCCGATTCGATCGTCTTTCACGCCCGCACATTCCTGATCAAATTTCATCCGACGCAATTGCTCACCGGACAGCTCGCGGCAACCCAGATTGTCGCCATTGATCCGGTCGTCTATCTGGTAGAAGACCCCAGCACCCATCGCTGGAACTACCAACGGATGTGGCACGGCGCGGGCCCAATCGGGCGGAGGCGGATGAATGGCAGCGGAGGGCTCGTGGTGCTCCCGCAGATCATTCTTCGTGACGCGGTGGTGGCCTATATGGAACTACACGACGGCAAAACCACTCCTATGGGGTCATACAGTATCGAAGGCAGCCTCAATCCTAATGAAGAGGAGGCCGACCGCTACGACTTTCAGCTGCAAAGCCGCGGCCGCGAATCGATGGGGCCCAGCGCCAGTGGAACGATTCGCACACAAGGTGGCGTCTCTGTCGCGCGGCTGCAGAACTTCACATTCGGCCCAGACATCAAGACGATGCTCCTTTCCCAGCCGCGGCAATGGTGCGAATGGCACCAGCTTCAGGGACGCATCGACATTCCGGAAATGATCTATAACCCGAATCCGGGCGGCGGCGGACCGATCTTCCGGGCTGAGCTCGATCTCAGCGATGTTGAGATGGCCCTGCATCCCGAGGAATGGATGACGCGCGATCAGAACCAGCGCGTCAAAGCGTTTCACGATGTGCTTGATGTGGCCCGATCGCGGCACTGGATTTCGCCCGCCTTGGCGCAGGCGCTCAAGCGGCTCAGCACGCCCGAGCCGATCCATTTCGGGCAGATGTCCGGAAACATGGTCTTCACCGAGCAGGGAATCGAACTCAAGGATGTCAGCGGAAAGGTGGAGAGCAATTGGTTCAACGTTGACGGCAAGATCGACGGTTATTCGCCGGACGCACCGGCGAAGCTGACCATTTCATCCGTGACCGGGCACGATCTGGAGATTCCAGAGTTTTCGCCGGACTATCTCGGCTCGCTGCCCAAGGAAGTGCAGGAGGTGATCGAGAAGCTGCATCCAAGAGGAACCTGCGGTCTGAAACTGGTGCTCGAACGAGTCGAAGCCGGCGGCAAGCCAACGGTTAACGGGGAACTCGAACTCCACGACGGCGAGTTCCGCTTTCACCAGTTTCCGTATCCCGTCACGCATGTGAATGGACGGGTCCAGATCGGCAACGATCCGATCGCGAAGATGCGCGGCATCCGCATCCTGAACCTTGAGGGACACGGCCCCGATGGCGGCCCAAACGCCAACGCGCGGATTACGCTTAATGGATTCATTGGCCCGCTCGAAGGCGATGCCGGTATTTGGCTTGAGATCAATGGCGTCAATATGATCGCCGATTCGGTTGTCCGGGCATCGCTGCCCCCGACCATCCGGCGCGCGCTGGCCATGTTCGATGCGGAGGGAACCGGACAGTTGCCAAAATCTCCCGGTGATTTCTCGTGCCACATTTTCCGCCCGCCCGGGATGCACCAGCATTTCCGCGTTGAAACCGATGTGAATCTTTATGACGCCGAAGGAGCGCTGGCGTCATTCCCCTATCCGATCAAGCATCTGACCGGCCGACTCGAAATTCACGATGGCTTGCTTTAAGTCCAGAACGCGCGAATGCCTCACGGCAACTCAACGATCAAGATCGAAGGGACAGTGCGGTGGAAGGACAAAGACGCCCTGCCGACCACCCAGCCGATGGGGCCGGACCTTCGGGTCACGGCGAGCAATCTCCCGATTGACGATGATCTGATCAACGCGATTCCTCCAGCGCAGCGCGCATGGGTGCAAGCGGGCGGCGTTACCGGAAAGCTCGATCTCGACGGCCACATATTCCCAAACCCCGGCAACAATCACGGCTCTGACATCAACTATGACTTCAACGCTTTGCTGCACGATGGGAAAGTTCAGCCCGACGGTGGAGAAGCGACTATGTCCGGCATGACGGGCCGGTTACACCTCACCCCCGGCCGGCTGGAGTTGCGCGAAGTATCGGGTGTCCGCGGAGAAAGCACCGTTGCCGGCCATGCGCAAATCGAGTGGACATCGGGCCCGCCGAAAGTCGCCATCACCGCGTCAGCGAAAAATCTTCAATTGAGTCAATCGCTTTATCAGATGCTGCCAACTCCGGCGCGCAAGGCCTGGAACCTGGTTCATCCACAGGGGACGATTGATGCGACGCTCGAATTCGCCGACACGATCGGCTCAACGCCGGACCGCCTGGAACTGCTCCTCACGCCGCGGAATATGTCGGTGACGCTGGGGCCGATTCCCTATCGTCTCGATCAGGTGCAGGGCGAGGCCTTTGTTTCTCCGAACCAGGTGGTCCTGCGCGATCTGACAGCCATGCACGGCAATGCGACTATTTCCATTTCCGGCACGGGCGAGTTGGGTGACCATCAGGCTTGGGACATGAAGGTGTCAGCGCAGCAACTGGCGGTGGATGAAGACCTGCTGCACGCGGTACCAGATTCCATCGCCACCGTGCTGAGAGGACTGAAAGTCCGCGGGAATATCGGCGTCGAACTATCAAAGCTGGCATATTGGCCCTCAGGCCAATCGNNACGTGGATTTCGCCGCCAAGATCACCATGCGCGGAACATCCCTGGATGTCGGGCTCCCCGCGACAAACGTGCAGGGCGATATCGATCTGGCTGGCTTGGTGCGTAATGGCAGGCTCTTTCGCCTGGCCGGCCGAGGCGGCGCTGATTCGCTATTGCTCGCAGGCCGCGCGGGATCGGATTTCAAGCTGACGCTGGCCAAGGATTCCGATGACCCTGTGATTCAGATCCCGCATGTCGAAGGTAAGTTCGCCGCCGGGGATCTCGCCGGTAGCGGGCAATATGCTTTCCCCGACACCGGGCCGAGTAGATACGATCTCAGCCTGGTGCTTCGCGACGCGGATGTTCAGCAGCTCACCTCTCCGTATGATAAGGAGCTTCGCGGCCGCTTGACGGCTTCTCTTCAATTGGGCGGAAACTGGAATGATCCTGAAAGCCGCCGCGGGCATGGCGATGTCTCGGTGGTCGGAGAGAAAATGTATGACATTCCAGTCATGCTCGGCTTGATGCAGATTACCAACCTGGCGCTGCCGCTCAACAGCCCGTTTACGGAAATCTCAACGCGGTACTCCATGGAAGGAGAAAGGGTCGTTTTCGAGCAGATCGATTTGAAGAGCAAAGACATGACGATGTCCGGCAGCGGGGAATTAAACTTCGCACTCAAGAGCGTCAGTCTTTGGCTGGCGACCCGGAATCCGGCGCTGATCGCCCTGCCGGTCGTCGGGCCTCTGATCGGGGGAGCGAACCAGGAATTGCTTCGGATACACATCAAGGGCACAATTGAGGAGCCGAAGGTTACTGCCAGTACCTTCGACACGGTTACGACTACCGTGGATCAGGTCTTTAAGGGCAACAATTAGGAGCTGAATAATGTCTCGCCTTCTCGCCTCGCTGCTCGCCGTCTTCGGCGGGCTGGCATGTATTGTCACAACCAGTTGCGGAACAAAAACCCCGACGGCACAGACATCAACCGCCTCCCTCATAGAAGCACCGGCGCCATCCCCAACTCCCGCAGTGGTCTCTCCGCCGAATTCCGCCCCGCAAATCGCCGTGCAATCGCGCATCACATACGACAACCAATGCTTCATCATCAACGGCAAGGACACGTTTCTCTATAGCGGGTCTTTCCACTACTTCCGCTGCCCCAAGCCGCTGTGGGCTGACCGGTTTCAAAAGATGAAGGATGCGGGCCTGAATTGCGTGGAGACGTATGTCGCGTGGAACTGGCACGAACAACAGCCGCCGGCATCGCTTGATGATTTTTCCAAGATCGACATGAGCGACCTGACGGACTGGCTCGACATGGCGATCAACCGCTATGGGTTCAACGTAATCCTTCGGCCGGGACCGTATATCTGCGCCGAATGGGACGGCGGCGGCTATCCGCAGTGGCTGGCGACCAAAAAACCTGCCGGCGCGCCGGCGAACTGGCTTCGCAGCGACGACCCGACGTACCTCGCCTGGTGTAATCATTGGTATACGGCCGTCGCGAAGGCGGTTATCCCCTTCCAGATCACCCACAGGCCGGCCGGTCAGCCCGGCGTGATCCTTTGGCAGATCGAGAACGAATATAACTATGCCAATTTCCCGGCGGAGGTGAAACTCCATCAGCTTCAGGCCCTTGCACATGTTTCACGCGATGTTGGCATCGACGTGCCGCTGATTACGTGCATGACCAACGATCCGCTGTTCAGGACCGATCCGTATCTGGTTCAGAATGTGATCGAATGCCGCAATTCTTATCCGAAGTTCGATCCGGACAGCGAACTGCGCGACATCACGGTTTTGGAATCCTATCAGCCGGAAAAGCCACGGATGATCACTGAGCTTCAGGGCGGATGGTTTTCGGATGTCGGAAACAAGCTCAGCGAGGACATGGGATACACGCCGCAGCATATCACGCATGTGACGCTGCTGGCGTGGGCACACGGGTTTACGGGGACGAACTATTACATGATGTTCGGGGGCACGAATCTTGGTGATTGGGGAGCGGCCTGGAAAACGACGACCTATGACTACGCGGCGCCGATCCGCGAATGGGGCGGCGTGGGGCCGAGATATTTTGCCGTGCAGGCCATGGGTAATTTCCTGAAACAGCATGGCGATCAATTGGCGCGCTCATCGGAAGTCCAAAGCGCCATGACGCTCGATTCGACGAATATTTCCACGGCTTTGAGAGCGGGCAAGGATGGAAGCCGATTCCTGTTCGTCTTCAATGACCGGCAGAATGAACGCGCCAGCGGTGACTTGCATGTGATGCTGAAGAAAGCCGCCGGCGTTGAAGGTGATTTCCACTACGATCTCGATCCATATGATGCGAAGATTCTCTATCTGCCGCCGGGTGAATCCGATCCGTCGAAGGGGCAGTGGTTTCCGGAGCAGGTGACGCCGCCGCAGCGGCCGACCGATCTTCCGCCGGATATCGCCATCACCGAAGCGCGGCGGCAAATGGATCCTGGTCCGGTGGCCGGTTCCTGGCGCGATCTTCCCGACGGCGCGACGATTGAGGACGCCGGTATATTCGACCGCCGATTTGTCTTCTACCGATCGAGCCCATTCAGCACGACACAGGCGCGCACGATGCTTACGGCACAGGTTGCGTGGCAGGATTCATACATCGCCCAGTTGAATGATCTCCGCCTGTTCACACGCAAATATGGCAAGGGAACAGTTGCCGCTGTGTGGCCGGCGGAAGCGAACGACAACAATCGGCTGCTGATCCTCTATGAAAACGGCGGCCGCGACAACGGCGGCGGGATCGACGCCCGATGCGGCCTGCACGATCTGGGCATCAGCAACACGATTGTTCTTCCGCAGACGCTGGATAAGTGGAAACTTCGGCAGGAAGAGAACGATTCTGCTGCCGACGTCGCGACGGATATCGATGATTCGTCCTGGCCGGACGCTATGTTTGATGGGCGTCCGGATCAGGTTCGGCCCGGAACCAGCGCGGTGCTGCGGACGGAGTTTGATCTGACGGCCACGGACTTGAAGACGACGCACGTTGTCGATTTCGGATGGTTCGAGGGCGAGCGGCGCATCTATGTTAATGGGCTGCAGTTGCTGGCTCATCCCGGTTCGCGGTTCGACGTGAGCTCGTTTCTCCGCGCGGGACACAACTCGATCGCCGTGACTGTGAAGACCACCAAACGGTCCGGCGGATTTGCCAACCCGGCCGAGCTTGAACAGGGCAAAGCGCCTGATGCGCTTGAGTTACACTGGCAGGTATCGGGCGACACCGCCGGCAGCGCCGGCAAATGGCAGGATCCGGCGATCGATGACTCGACGTGGGAAACGGTCAATCTGAATGGACCGCCAACCGGCGGCCCCGAATCGGCGGCCACTATTCCCGTCAACCTGGTTTGGGATCGGCTTCACTTTTCATTGCCCGCCGCGGAACCGCATGTTTGGGTGCCGTGGAAGATGCACATTGAGGCGAGCGGCAACGGGTTTATCTATCTCAATGGGCATGCGCTCGGCCGCTGGTGGGAAATCGGGCCGCAGAAGGATTTCTATCTGCCGGAATGCTGGCTGAACTTTGGTCCTGGATCGACGAACGTTGTGACGCTATGTCTGCGGCCGACGAAAGGCGCGCCTGGCGTCAGTAGCGCTTCGGTTTCGCCGTATCGGGATTTCGCTGAGACGCGGTGATCTATCGAGAAAGTGTGCTGCGCATCTGCTATGATTTTGCTACCTCGCTTGCAACGGAGAACGTATGAAGAAACGATTCTGGTTAACCTACGATCTTGGAATTGACGGTGATTATGATGGCCTATACGCCCTACTTGATGAATTAGAAGCCGTCGAATGCGGTGACAGTGCTTGTTCTTTTGAGTTGGACCCTCGAAAAAAGGAACCGCCTGCAGCCGTACTCGCAGAGGTGAGACGACATGCCAAATTGCGGACCAAGGATCGCATCTATTTGTTGTGGCGCAAAAATGATGGTTCAATAACCGGTCGCTTCATTGCTGGTAAGCGTCGGCGGTCGCCATGGGCTGGATACGCTGTCGAATCCTCCGGGGAGTCCGAAGATGCAGAGGGATAGCGTTCGCGGCTTGGTCGGTGATACAAGTTTTTGGATCGCTGCTTTTGACCCCAAGGATCAATTTCACAAGACCGCCGCTCGATTCCTAGAAATCATTCCATCCAAAGTCATTCTGATGCCGTGGCCGATTATGTATGAGGTATTACGCACTCGTACAGTAAAGAATGCCCAGATGGTGGCGGGTTTCAATCGAATTATTCGCCGGCCGAAAGTCCATAAGGTGGACGACGCATCTTATAGAATCGAATGTCTTGAAAACACACTTGCGAATGCGTCCCGTCGGCCGATCAGTCTTGTTGATATGATCGTGCGCGCAGTATTGATGGACAAAAAATATACAATCTCGCAACTCCTGACTTTTAACCCCGCCGATTTTGTTGATGTCTGCAAAGATAGGAATGTCAGAATTTGGCCTGAGTTGTCCCGTTAAAACATCGACAGTAATATCTCGCAGCCTTGTTCTAGTTTTTTATCGCTCGTCGCATAGCTGATGCGGAAGTGCGTGTCTCGTTCTGAAAAGACATTTCCCGGAATCATCAGCACATTTCGCTGGATCGCCTTGGTGACGAAATCGCTGGCAGACTGGCCGTTCGGGGCTTTTGGGAAGATGTAGAACGCGCCTTCTGGCCGGGCGATCTCAAATTTTTTGCTCAGGCGATCGTAAACCAGATCGCGCTTGCGGCGATAGGCGTCGACCGCTTCCTTCATCGGCACATCCAGGGCTTTCAGGGCGGCATCCTGCAGCGGGCTTGGGGCGCAGACGAATGTGTATTGCTGCAGCTTGGTCATCTGCGAAATGATGGCGTCGGGGCCGGCGGCGTAGCCGAGGCGCCATCCGGTCATTGCGTGACTCTTGGAGAATCCCCGCAAAACGAGCGTGCCGTCGTAATGCTTGGCGGCGCTCGGCAATCCTCGCGGGGCGTCGTAGAGGAATGGCTCGTAGATCTCATCGGAGACGATCAAGAGGCCATGCTTGCGGGCGAGATCGACCGCTGAGCGAATTTCCTGCTCGGTCATCACGATGCCCGTGGGATTGCTCGGGCTATTGAGGATGAGGAGCTTGGTGTGCGGGGTGATTGCCTTTTCGACGCGGTCGGCGTGGAAGCGGAAATCGGGATAGCTGTCGACGATGACGGGCTTGCCGCCGGCCAGGGCTAGCAGATGTTTGTACATCACGAAGTAGGGATCGAGGAAAAGGGCCTCGTCGCCGGGATCGATGGTGGCGAGGATCGCGAGGAGCAAGCCGCCGCTGACGCCGCTGGTGATGAGGACTTCGCCGACGTCGCGGCCGAATTCCGTGGATAGATCTTTGCGCAGGCGGTCGCGGAGCGGAGCGATGCCTTGCGTTTGGGTGTATCGGTTATGGCCGGCGTTGATGGCGTCGATGGCGGCGATCTTGGCGATTTCCGGGACGTCGAAATCGGGCAGGCCGATCGAGAGGTTGATCGGATCGGACATTTTCGCGGCGAGATCGAAAACCTTGCGGATGCCGGAGGCGTCCACGGCGAGTGCGCGTTGCGAGATGAAATCGCTGTGAGACGGCATTGAGGCTTTGTCGCGCGCCGGCGCTGTTGCGCCAATGCGTGATTATTTCTTTTTCGCAGCGGGAGCGGCGGCCTTGGCGGCCGGCGCGCCGGCTTTGCCAGCGGGTGCGGCGCCCTTTGCGGCTGGGGCTCCGCCTTTGGCGGCGGGAGCAGCGCCCTTGGCGCCGGCGGCGGGAGCGGCGCCGGCTGGAGCGACGGTGCCGACGGCTCCTTCGACGACTGCTTCCTTTTCGACCTTGGCCAACTCTTGTTTGCGATGGGCGACCTTGGGCAAGCCGAAGACGCTCTTGGCGTCGGTCCAGCGTTCTTCCTCGGTCAGTTTGGCGAGCCGTTCGGTTCGCGTGAGAACGTTTCGATGACGAATGAGAGCGTTGGCACTTTTAAGACTGCGATCCAGCGACATCCGAGGTCTCCTGCAAAATTTCAAACGCGGCTTAGCCGTGTTTGGGGGAGGGGGATCATAGCTGATGGTTGTTTGGCACACAATGATTGCTGGTTTCTCTGGGGCGTCATTGCGATTTGCGCGGGTTGTGATTGCCAATTGCCAATTGCCGATTGGGGGAGGGATGCAGATTGGCACATGGCGGTGTGGCTGAGGTTGGCAAGGTATCCCAGTCGACCCCAGAAAGTCTCACTCCCCCCCGGGGGGGGTTGGCCGGCGAATCTGGCATAAGATGTTTTTGCATAATGGGTTGAGTTCTGGAATGTGTGGGAATTTGCCGATTGGGTGGGACTTTTTTGTTGAATGGAAACAAAACCGGGTTTGGGTTGTGCGCGGAATGAATACCGCTGCGTTGATGTCCGGGAATGTGCGGTATTTTTGATTTTCGCCCCCTGATCTCGTGGGGGGAATCTCTCGCGACGAGCATGTGGATTGGTGCGGGATTGGAGATAAGCTAGATCGCATGGGCTCTTCTTGCGTGGGGCAAGTCTCGATCAAAAAAGTATCCCCCTCTATCCAAGGGTCCGGCGAGTGAAAGAATTGGACGTGTTTTGTGAAAATCTGCGTGGAATTATTTTTGGAGGAGCAGATTAGCAAGGTTTTGGAATTGCTGGCGATGGCGTCGTCGTTTCGTTTTCAATCGCCGTGGCGTAAAGGCAGTCCCTAATCAGAGATGTCCCACTCTGCAGTCCTCCCTCTGTGCGATCCCATATGTCATTTTTGTGGCATTTCGGGACAGGGGTTCAATTCCCTCCGCCTCCATTTTTCCGCTATTGCGGAAGGGGATATCCAAAATGCTTTCGGGTCTGATGAATGGACTGGATAACCGCGAGGCGTAATATGGGTCGGAAATAGGTGACTGTCCCTCGGCGTTGTCCCTCGGCGTTGACAATGAACCAGTTTGTTGACAGCGTGTTTAAGGATCAAGCCCGCTGAGGTAAAGCGGATCGTCGCCTGTAGGCCGGAGAACGGAAGGAGGAAGTAATGCGAGCTTGGGATTTCATTGTCGGACTGACCATGATTCTGGGGTCTCTCGTCGCGCAGGGCGTCGTTATCTACATATTTTTGGGACTTCTCTTTGCCGGTTTACTCAATAGTCTGGGTCTCCGCGAGCAATGGGTTTGGGCGGGAGAAGTGGGGGCATTTTTCCTGCTGAATTGGCTTACCTTTCGAGCATTTCGACGCCAACGTCATGCCCGCCCTGCCTTGGGCTATGGCGGCGCTTTCTTTCTATTACCTCGTGGGATTTACCGGATTAGATATGGAAGAGAGACTTATCGCGATCCCAGCGAAACGCTGACAACATGATCCCGTGAGGGGACAATTCCATTAATTTCCGGTCTGATGCTACTTTCATAGCCTGCCGTGGGGAGATTAGGACGCCGCCGGCCGATCACAAACTGGAATTATCCGGACAACGCATCCACAATAGGCCCGATCATCCTATGCAGAATGTTTTTGGAGAATCAGACCTATGAATTACCGCAAACTAGGCGACACCGATGTATCCGTTTCCGAAGTCAGCTTCGGCTGCTGGACAATGGGCGGCTTGAATTGGGTTGATGGTTCCCCCAATGGCTGGGCCAACGTCAATGAAGACGAAATTGTCGCGGGGATTAAGGCTGGGTTGGATGCTGGGGTGAATCATTGGGACAACGCGGATGTTTATGGGAATGGGCGGGCGGAGCGGATGTTGGCGCGGGTGTTTGATCGGCTTGGCGTCGATTCCACGAAGCAGATCATTGCGTCCAAGATCGGGCATTTTCCGGGAACTGCCGAGCATGCTTATGAGCCACTGCATATCCGGCAGCAGTGCGAGCAATCTTTGAAAAATCTGAAGCGCGACTACATCGATATTTATTACCTGCACCATGGGGATTTTGGGCCGAACGCGAAGTATCTGCCGGGGGCGGCGGATGCGCTCGATCGGTTGCAGAAGGAAGGAAAGATTCGCGTCAAAGGGCAGAGCGCTTACAGCGACGCGGATTTTGAGCGGGCGGTTCCTGTCGTTAAGCCTGTTGTTTTGCAAAGCTGGGCTCACGCGATGGACGATCAATTTGTCCGGCCCGGCGGGCGGCTGCAGAAGCTGATGGATCAATATAAAATGACGTTCGTCGCGTTTTCTCCGCTGGCCCAGGGGCTGCTGCTCGATAAGTTCGACCCGGCCAAGCCGCCACAGTTTGAGGCGGGCGATCATCGCAAAGATAGCAAGAAATTCCAGACCGAAGAATTGCTCAAGCTCAAGCCAAAGCTTCAAAAGCTTAAGCAACGTTTTGGGCAGACGACCGAAGACCTCGCGGCCATGGCCCTGAACTATCTCCTGGCCATGCCCCGGGTCAGTTGCGTCATCCCGGGCTTCCGCAACGAACGCCAAGCCAAATGCAATCTTGCCGGCGTGGGAAGAAAAATGACGGCGGATGACCTGAAATTCATCCGCGACGCACTCGCCTGAAGATGCTGCGTGCTTCGGCTATCGTTGCCCTGTTGATGGCAATCGCAGCGACGAGTTTCGGCGCGGATGCTCCGATTGAGCTCAGCTCCAAATGGAAGCTGCAAAGCACACTGTCCCTCTCCGCCGCTATGAAGCAGATCGCTGGTAAATCCCGCCCTGCTGGCCAAGTGTAATAGATGTTGACGCTTAGGTGCGGTGACATGTCGCAGGGCACCCAAGCAGCGTGGCGTTCGTGGCAATTTCGCAGACGTTTCCTGAAAACTATTCCGGCCCGCTTATTTCGCGAATTTTTGTAAACCGTTTTTTTCCCCATTCCCAGTTTCGTCTTCGCAAGCGACCATGCGCGATCTTGCTATAAAAGATGGCGCAGATCTTTCATCCCAGCATGAACGTGATCGCAAAGGCGTGCATCTTTGCGGTCGTGGTCGGCATATGCGCTGTTACCGTGATCGGTTCATTGCTTGATCGCTCGCCATACGTCACGAATCAAGGGGTCATCCGCGATCAGCCCGTCCCATTCAGCCATGAACATCATGTGCGCGATCTTGGTCTCGATTGCCGCTATTGCCACACGTCTGTGACCGATTCAACCTTCGCGGGGCTTCCCGCGACCAAGACCTGCATGACGTGCCACTCGCGGATTTGGACGGACGCGCAGCTTCTGGAACCTGTTCGGAAGAGTTGGCGCGATGAGATTCCCATCAAGTGGACACGGGTGCATAACTTGCCGGATTTCGTTTATTTTCCGCATGATATTCACGTCAACAAAGGCATCGGCTGCACGACGTGCCACGGGCAGGTGGATCAGATGCCGCTCATGTTTCAGGCGGCAAACCTGCAAATGCGCTGGTGCCTGGGGTGCCATCGTGATCCGCAGGAATATCTCCGCCCGCGCGATCAGGTTTTCAGCATGAACTATGTGCTGAATGACCTGATAAAACAGAAATATTCCACGGCAGCCCATCCCGTGACGGATCAAAACTCGCTGGGCGAGGCCCTGATCGCAGCCTATCACATTCCGACCGACGGCCGGATCACCAACTGTTACACGTGCCATCGGTAAATGCCATGGAAGCAACACCAGTTCAACCTCGCGGGCAACGCTCCAATCGATATTGGAAAAGCCAGGAGCAATGGGCGAATTCGCCGGAATATCAACGGCTGATGCACGATGAATTTCCGCCGGGAGCGCTGGACGAACCCGACGGCACAACCCGGCGAACATTTCTGAAGATGGTGGCGGCGTCAATGGCGATGGCCGGACTCTCCGGCTGCAAGCGAAAGATAACCGAAACAATTGTGCCATATGTGCGTCAGCCCGAGGAAGTTATTCCAGGACGTCCCCTATTTTTTGCGACTTCCATGGCGCTTTCCGGCTACGCACAGGGTGTCCTCGCCACCAGCCGCGAAGGGCGCCCGATTAAGCTGGACGGCAATCCCGATCATCCCGCCAATTTGGGCTCCAGCGACGTATTTCTGCAGGCAGCCCTGCTCGATTTGTACGATCCAGACCGGTCGCAAACGGTCAATCGCGCCGGCACAATCAGCGACTGGGACACATTCATAGGTGTAATCCGTCCACGGCTGAATGAAATGGTGACGAATGGCTCCTCCCTGGCGATCCTCACCGAGACGATTACATCGCCGACGCTCCTGAATCAGATCCGCGACATGAAACGCGCGTATCCAGGCGCCACCTGGTTCGCGCACGATCCAATATCCCGAAAAAATATCCGAGATGGCCTGCGCGCCGCGACGGGCCGCGAAATCCTGCCGCATTTCGATTTCTCCAAAGCCGAAGTAATCGTCTCGTTCGATTGCGATTTTCTGAGCGAGGAGCCGGGGCATAGCCGCTACGCCCGCGATTTTCAGGACGGCCGGCGGATACGCGCGGGGACGAAGGAGATGAATCGCCTCTACGTATTGGAAAGCACGCACACGATTACAGGCACGATGGCCGATCATCGCTGGGCGAAACGTCCATCCGAGATCGCACCTGCCGCGACGATGTTGGCGGAGGCGATCAAGAATCCAACTACAGCGCAAGGATGGGCGAAGGCCGTTGCTGAAGATCTTCTTGCCCATCGCGGGCGCGGCATTGTCCTGGCGGGGGCGTATCAGCCGCGGGAAGTTCACGCCGCCGTCCACGCCATCAACGCGGCCCTGGCGAATATCGATATCGCGATCCACTATTCTGCCCCGGTTGAAGGTGATCCCGACGGATCACTCGCGGATCTGATGTCTCTGATGGATCGCGGCCTCATCGATACGCTTATCATCCTTGGCGGGAATCCCTGCTACACGGCTCCAGTCGACCTGGATTTCGATGCTGCGCTTGAAGCATTTTCCAAACGCATTGATCGCAACCTGACGGTCCGCCTCGGCGCATATGACGACGAGACGTCATTCAAATGCCAATGGCATCTTCCCCAAACACATTTTCTTGAAGAATGGTCCGATGCTCGCGCCTACGACGGCACTGTGTCGATGGTTCAGCCGCTGATCGCCCCGCTCTATACCGGCAAGTCCTCTGTCGAAGTGATGGATTTGCTTCTCCGCGGCTATCTCCGCACGGGCCAGGAGATTGTGCGCGAATTCTGGTCCGGGCAGCAGGGCGACGATTTCGAATCGATCTGGCGGCGTTCCCTCGAAAAGGGAATCTGGCTGGGGAATTTCACAGCCCCTGAACCCGTCCGGCAAACAACAGCCTTTCAGCCGCCCGCGACGAACAATTCATCCGGCGTCTTCGAGTTGGTCTTCCGCCCTGATCCGTGCGTCTGGGACGGCACGTATTCCAATAATGCATTCTTGCAGGAACTCCCCAAGCCCATGACCAAGCTGACCTGGGACAACGCAGCACTTCTGAGCGTTAACAGCGCCAAGAAGCTCGGAGCATCCAACGGCGACATGCTGCGCATCACCCTGGCCGGCCACTCGCTGGACATACCCGCTTGGATTCAGCCGGGCCTTCCAGATGAAACCATCACGCTTCATCTGGGATACGGCCGCTGGCGGGCAGGCTCCGTCGGAACCGCGACAGGTTTTAATGCTTACAAATTGCGGACAAGCGGTCATCTCGGCTTTGCCGTCGGCGCGGATGTTCAGCGCCTCAGCTCAACCTATCCGCTGGTCGCCACGCATACGCATCAAATGATCGCCGACCGCCAGGTCGGCGAACTGGACGCGAACGTCGTGCAGCATCCCGGCGACGACAGCCTCGACAATCGCAAGTTGATCCGCGTCGGAACGCTTGGGCAGTTCATCGACGATCCCGATTTCGTCAAGAAGTTGGATGAGTCCGAAAAGACCCATCACCTGACGCTCTATCCCGGCTTCGAGGATCGCTATAAGAACAACCTCGCGTGGGGAATGTCGATCGACATGCAATCCTGCATCGGATGCAACGCGTGCATCCTCGCTTGTCAGACCGAAAACAATATTCCGGTCGTCGGAAAGGATCAGGTCTCCCGCGGCCGCGAAATGCACTGGATCCGCGTCGATCGCTATTACGAAGGCGAGGCCGAGCAGCC
>PMAK01000005.1 GCA_003153655.1 Phycisphaerales bacterium | reverse complement strand
GTCGCACCACATGTTACTTTTGGTAATGACTTACTTGGCTCACCAAAACTTATTCGTTAAACGACGGCAGTTCTCGCCAGTATTTTGGGTAAGCAATTACTCGTTTGCGGTTTTCATGGCCGCTCGGCACAGCATCTCCGAGACAGTTTCTCAGGAAAAACATTGCGTTTGGCAGCGGCTTAAAATATAGCACTTCGGCAACGTCCTCTCTGGCACTTCCATTTTGCCCAGCTTCGCGGCACCAAACGAACCATGAGAGTTGCGAATACATTTGATTTCGATCCCAAAAGTCCTTCTTCACACCGTACTGATCTGGCGGTATCTCGACGCCCCGGCACAAATACCAACCTTCCATCGGTGGTTTTTTAAGCTCGGTTCGGTTCCACCCGTCTGTTGAAGGAAACTGTTCACGTAATTGCTCTTCGTGGTAAGCCATCTGCTCGGCATCTGAATGAGCGTGTGGTTTGTCATACCCGCAAATCGGGCACGCAAATGTTCCTTGAAGTTCTTTCGTCNNTGTTCCTTGAAGTTCTTTCGTCTGCCTAGTCAATTGTTCCTTGAAGTTCTTTCGTCTGCCTAGTCAATTGTTCCATTCTTTTCTCCTTGGTGAGCCAAGTAAGTCAGTGCCTTACTTTTCCTCCGCGTTCACAAATCCATGTAAAATCTCCGGCACTCGTTCAGCCTTAACGTCGAATCCCATGTCGTTCATCACGTCGCGGGTTTGCTCTGGCGTGTATCCGATCTGGCGGAAGGCTTCTTTGGCATGTGCCATCATCATTCCTAAAACCATCTTAATTCCATCGGCATCTTTCCCACTGGCTTCCAAGTCACCCCTGCATTTGCAAAAGTGGTGAACCAAAACCTGATGATCGTTAAATCCACGAGCGTAATCGCCATATTGCCTTCGCGCCCATTCGACGATTCGCTCGTTTTTCTTTTCCTGCTTGCGGAGGTTATAGCTGGCGTTATCGGCGTGAAGTCCTTCCAGGATCTTGAACAGGTTGAAGAACTCATGACCTTCACTTCTGGCGGCTGTCTTGATGACGGCTAGGGCGCGGTCGTACTGGAACACGCCTAGGGATTCTCCGAAGGTGGAAAGCTGGACTGGTGTAGCGCCGGGCCATAGGCCCCTAGCGAGATTAACGCATTCTTTGGTTTCAGATTTTGTCATTTCATTTTCTCCAGTTGTTCATCCAGTTCCTTGTCGAATTTCTTGCTGCGTATTTCGGCGCTGGTGAGTGGAGGAACCTTAACTTTACTCCATTCGGCAGGATCATCGTCGTAGCGGCCCTGGTTGAACCACGTCGCGGGATGGGGTGTGAATTGATCTTCGGACGGATCGTTCTCACAAACGGTTCTACGGGCGGCGGCGTAGGCTGTGGCGCGGCCTAGGAGAAATTCGGCCGGCGAATGGTTTCCAGAAACGACGAGACGCTTCGCGGCCTTCAAAATTGCTTCGACGGCTTTCGGTCTTCCGATGTGCCGGGGATATGCCAAGTAAATTTCCTCCGGCGTAATCCCCTTCCCTTTCCCCGCTTCCCCATTCCCATTCCCCGAATCAAATTCATTTACATTTTCAATTACATTTACATCTTCAAGCATTTGGTTAAGTGGTTGCTTATCCACCTGCTTAAGTGATGGATTTCTACCTAACTTGCCATTTCTAGACAAGATACGGCGTTTTTCTTCGTCAGAGACCATTCTTCGGTTATAGATTATGCTGGCTGTGGTACGCGAGAATACGCCGAGGTTTTCAAGCTCCTGCAACAACCCGATAACCTCATCACGCGAGCCGCCAGTCATTCGACAAAGCTGCTCAGGTAGAATCGGCGATCCATTTGGATGTTGGAGAAAGCCCCTACGGTCGCTCTCATGCATTAGACAAAGCATATCAAACCAAAGTCCACGGGCTGCAAACGAACACATACGAATGTCCGGCGCTTTCATCCAGTCGCCGGGGTAAAAGAGGATTGCGGGTCGTTTCGCGTTCATACAGACTCAACCACTTGATTGAAGTTCGCGAAAACATCGTCGGATTTATTTGCCCCAGTTTCTTTACAGATAAGGCGAAGGTCATTATTTGTGGCGGCGCGATTTTCGTCAGTATATGACCGAAGCAGGAACGCCGGATGATATATCGGCATCAGCTTGATCCCGCGCCAGTTATGCCATTGCCCGCGCAGCTTTCCCATGGATAGTTTGCTGGCGAGCATGTATTTGGCTGAGGGGAGGCCGAGAGTTACGATCACTTTTGGCCGGATAATTTCCAATTGTTTAACAAGATAAGGCGTGCACGCCTCGACTTCATCCGGCGCGGGAACGCGATTGTCCGGCGGGCGGCACTTGACGATGTTGGCGAGGTAAGTTTGCTCGCGGCGCAGACCCATTCCGTAGATGTGGCAGTACCGGTGTCCAGCTTTGATCGCCTCTCCGCAGGCGCAACATTCGCGGTGCTTGCGCGACATGCGGATGTTACGGTCGTAAACCGCGTAAAATTCTTCGGCTTCGCCTTGGCTCATGCTACATCCTCGGCAATCTGATGGCCTAGACAGCCTTTTTGAAAATCGAAGTTATCGCATTCTCCGCATGGTAGAACCCTGCGCCCTTTGACCAGTTCATCACAAAGCGCATTGAACGCTTCGCGGGCCGTCATCGGCGTTCCATCCTCATGGTTGATCCCATCGAAGTGCCGATTCCAGATTGTGCCGCGAATGTCTATGCAGACGTGGATTAAGGTTTTCATGATGGCCCCGGGCCGTCCTTCCCCGGTATCGGCGCTGGATAACAATGATCTTCATCATCTTCAAAGTCCCATTCACAATCACACTCACGATTGACGATCGGCTTGTGACAGAGCTGACACACCTCAAGCATTTCCTCGCTTCCGCCAGTGCGAAGGCATCCGGCGCCGTGGCAAATGTCGTCGCAGCAGGGCTTGAAGTTGATGGGGCAGACTCTCATGGGTATCCTCTCTTTACATCCGCCAGCGCCGTATCTAGTTCTGTGACGATGGAGTTTCCGAATGGGGTGTTGTTTAGAAATTCATACGCCGATTGCGCCGCTTCGACCAAAGCGGCCAAGGCCGTATTTTGCTCGCGGAAGTGCTTGAGTTCCTTTACGATGCCCCGCAAAGCATCAATTGCGTCTTGGTCAGGATGGTCGGTTCCCTCGGCGATCAAGTCGTCGTACTCCGCAATTCGGCTCTCGGCAGCATCCAACTCGTTTTTGATCGCCTCGCAGTCAAGGAATTTTTGCAGAACGATCATCCTCTGAACATCGGGAGCGGTTTGGTCCCAGCGATCAAGAATCTTGTCGGCATCAGCTTTTGGAACATCTTCTGCTTTGGTCCACATGGTTTTTCCTATTCTTTCGCCGCGCGGATACGATGGTAGGATCACAATTGGGTGGTTGGTATTAATGGCGATCCCATTCACTCGTATTTTCCGACCTCATATTGCCAGAGAGTTGATTTGGGCATATAGTGAATGATTTCTCTGGCTTCTTGTTCTGATAAGCAATATTCAATAACCTGAAAATCGTTCGGGTTGTCATGCCAGCGCCGAAGCATGGCGTAATGCTTGGGCTGAATCACTTGGACCATCGGAGATTCGCCCAGCGAATTACTCGCCCGCGAAGATGTTGCCAGAGCGGGGCTATGAGCTCCCGATAACCCCTTGAGCGGGTCCGATAGTCCAAGTGATTCAGTGTCTACTTTTGTCTCCCGAAAAAGTAACGCTCGTAACCGCATAGCCAAAAGTCCGGCGTCTGACTTGTTTCGGCAATTCGGCTTTCGCCAGCTTCAACGTCTTGTGAACCTGAAGGATAAACTTCCGCGTACATTCGGTTGGACGAAATCTCTGGCAGTATTCCTTAACTGATTCTCCCGGCTTCATGTTCCGCAGATGGAAACGGCCCTCCTGAATCGGCGTCCATTGGTTTAGCTGGCTCATATTCTTCCGATCTAATTAAATTCCTCGCTTGTCTTCTCCGCAGTCGATGCATTGCCCATCTGCATTGAGTCTTTCGTGTTGGCAATCCGCCTCGTTAGTTTCCGGCCCTCGCATCGCCGCTTCTATTTCGGCTTCGGAAAGTTCATTTTTTTCGGGTGTTTTTCCAACCAGTTTCTCGTGCCACGCTTTATCGAACGCTTCCATTGCCAGCGCCGGGGAATCTCCGAATGCGGCGAATCCCGTCCGAAAATCGTCTCCGTAAAGAGCCATCCATTGATTGCCTTCCAGCATCAGCTTTGGCCGAAACAGTACGCTTGCCCGATGCAGGTCGTATTCAATGTTTGTAATCGCCTGTGCCAATAAGCCCTTTGAATGGCTCACGTCAAACGCTTCTCGGCACACCGACTCAACGGCTTCTGAAATATTGCCGCCGGAAATCTTGCTCCGAACGGCAGCGTAAATTGCATCCCAACTTTCACTCATATTTCACCTTAATGCGTATCGTATTTCCCGGCAGCAAAGTCGTCCCATGAAACGCGGATTTGACGGTGGAAATACAGGTCTTCCAAGACCACGATTTTCCCGTTGCTTCCCGCCAGAAATCCGAGCGACATATAGCGTTGCTTCATCGCCACGGCGTCTCCTAGGCGTTAATCCCATACAGCACCGTCCGGCGGATCGACTTGAGATTGTCCGCGACTTCGTCGCGAGATACGACCGCTGGATGCACCGAAGCCGGGCCGCTATACCGACAGTCAGCCGATGGATAGTACCGGCGGC
>PMAK01000177.1 GCA_003153655.1 Phycisphaerales bacterium | reverse complement strand
CATCCGATCCGAGCAATTACGCCAACATGACGGATGCCAGTTTCCAGTCGATGGAAACCGGCTGGGACCAGGAAGAGCGCAACGTCCTGATTGAAAATCGCACGGTCCAGAACCAGACGTATCTGAACCTGCAACCGACCGCGCAGCGCATTCAATCCTATGTCGAACATTCCAATTCGGCGTCCGGCGCCACCTCCGCTATGCAGGCGGGCAATGAAGAAGTGGCGACGCTGGTGGCGCAGCTTCAAGCATTGCAGGCGCAGGAAATCACCGATGCTCGCACCGAAGTCGAGCGGAATGCGCAGGATCAGGCCGAACAGGCTTATGCGTTGCAGCAACAACAGGCAGTTCGCGGTGATTGGGCGAATCCTCAGCAGCCAACCAGCTCCATGTCGAATGCTTTTCCCTTGGCAGGTCAGTAACCACGGATGGACAGCGAGGAAAGGTCAGGTGATTCAATGACGGCAATTCTGGCAGTTGATTTTGGCAACGGTGGTCCCGATCTCATCAACGATGTGGCCAACCAGTACATCAACGCGATCAACAGCGGCTTCGGGCTTATCAAGGGCGATGTCACGTGGGTTCTCAACGTCCTCATCATCCTGAGCATTATGTGGTCGGCGGCGCTGTGGGCGCTGAGCGATGACCATGTCATTGCCCATTTTGCGAGAAAAATCGTCTACATCGGCTTTTTTGCCTGGATCATTCAGAACTGGCAATCGCTGACGGACAAGCTCGCGTCGTCATTCATGAATCTCGGCCTCAAGGCCGGCGGATTCGAGGGCGCGAGCTATTACACGTCCCAGCCTGGGAACATCGCCTATCTTGGATATACAACGGCGCAGCCTCTCATGGACCAGATCGCGCGGTTGACTGGGCCGGTCGCATTCTTCAAGAATATTGTTGAGATCATATTCCTCTTCCTTGCCGTCGCCGCGATCGTCGCCGCGTTCTGTGTCATCACGATTCAGGTCGTCGTCGCTGTGCTGACGTTCAAGTTCGGCAGCCTGGCCGCGTTCGTGCTGGTGCCGTTCGCGGTCCTGTCAAAAACAGCATTCATCGCCGAGCGCCCTTTGGGTTGGGTGGTCGGGTCCGGCGTGCGCCTGATGGTGCTGACGCTCGTACTTGGCGTGGGCAACAACATCTTCCAATCACTCAAAGTGCCGGCAGGACAGACCGTGACAACCTATCAGGCTTTTTGCATCGCCCTGGCGGCGCTGCTTCTCATGGCGCTTTCGCTGGTCGCCTCGCGCTTGGCCACTGACATGATTATCGGGGGCCCGAGCCTGGGCGTCGGCACGGCGATCAATACGACCGCGGCGGCGATCAATACAACCACGGCCGCGGGTCGGTCTCGCGCCGCCGTCATGGCCGTGAAGATGGCGGCGGCAGTGCCGACGAAAGGCGCGATGCTGGTCGCGTCGGCGGGAACGGCGGTTGTCCGAAAGATCACCGGTGGCAGTGGCAGCACGGGCAATAAGACAGGTGCAACCGCCGCATCGGTTGTGTCTGGCTCAACTGCCGCGCCAGCGGGCAGCAGCACGACAGCCGCGAATTCGGCCAGCCGCGTGCCAGGGTCAAGCTCACCAAAAGGAACGAGCGGTCCAACCAACACAGGAGGGACTCCAACATGAGTTTTCCCAGCATGACAACGAGTTATGGCAAGAACGGCGCTTCGGGCGACAGTCACAATCCCTACGCACGCGCTGCCGCGGCTTGGGACGAACGGATCGGATCGGCGCGCGTGCAGGCCCGCAACTGGCGATACATCGCGTTCGCGTCGATGGCCATCGCGTTGATCTCTACCAGCGGCGCCGTCGTCCTGGGCGTTAAGAAGCAGGTCGCCACTTATGTCGTTGAAGTGGACAAGGCTGGGATGCCGGGTCGGATCACGCTAGCCAGCGCGCCGTATCAACCGGCGACAGCTCAGGTCGGCTACTTTATTGGGGAGGTCGTGCATCTCGTGCGCGAGCGTCCGCTCGATCCCGTCGTGATGCGCCAGCAGTGGACCAAGGCATATCAGTTCCTCGCCGGGCAAGCAGTCAACGCAATGAACGAATACGCTGCATCCGATGCGGGCATGAAGAACTTGCCCGGCGAGGGCGCGACGGCGCGAACCGTCGAAATCAGCAGCATCCTTCAGAAAGCCAACGACACGTATCAGGTGCGTTGGGTCGAGACGACCTATTCCAACGGTATGCGCCGCTCGCGCGAGGAATACACGGGGCTCTTTCAGGTCAAGTTGATGCCCCCACGGGATGAGTCGGATTCCTTCAAGAACCCCATTGGCGTCTACATCACGAACTTCACTTGGAGCCGAGAGTTTTCGGGAACGGTCATGCGCGACGATAGCCTGCGGAGCGTGCCCAATCCTTCGGCTGCCAATCCAAACAATCCTGACAACGGAGGTATGCAATGAACAATCGAACGCCCCTGCTAAGTTTTGGTTTACTCCTCGGCACACTCGCGCTTGGCGGCTGCGAATATTGCGAAACGCCGACGGTGCCGGTGATGCCGGACCCACGGCTGCGACCGGCGGCGCTGATGCCCGATGACTTTACGACCGTTCCAAAGATCGTCGAAGTCAAGGTGCCGGTATCGAGTCCGCAACTTCGTCCCGTCGGAACGGGGAATAACGCGCCGGCCGCCCAAACTGGCGCTGCGGCAATCGCCGCGGCCAACGCCGGTGCGACGACTCAGCCAACGACCGACGGCTTCCTGAATGCCATTCAGTATTACGACTATGCGCCAGGCGTCGTCTATACGGCCGTCACTTCGCCCGGATACGTCACCACCATCGCGCTGCGGCCCGGTGAAAAACTCATCACCGCCGCGGCGGGTGATACGGTGCGCTGGCTCGTCGATGGCGTGCAATCCGGTTCGGGCGAGACGGCGCAGACGTTGTTACTGGTCAAGCCACGTAAGGCGGGGCTGCAAACGAATCTGCTCATCACCACCGACCAGCGAATCTACACCCTGGACCTGACCAGCATTGATACGGGCGTCTATCACACGATGATCGCCTGGAACTATCCCTTTGGGGATGTCGTGATGATCCGGAATCAAGTCGCGGTCCAGCGGGCGGCGGCGCAAGCAACGGTTGCGACCGGCTTGGATCTGTCCAAGGCCAATTTCAATTACCTGATCCTACGTCAAAAGCACGCCGCAACTCCGCCCTGGTGCCCGCTGCGGACCTTCGATGACGGGCAAAAGACTTACATCCAGTTCCCGCCGAAAGTCACAGTAACCGAAGCGCCGCCTCTGTTCGTCATGGGGCGCAACGGCGACGCGCAGCTCGTGAACTACCGCGTCAAAGGCGACTGGTACATCGTGGACCGACTTTTTGATAAAGCGGAATTGCGCCTAGGCCAAGCGCCGCAGACCATCGTGGCGATTGTTCGCGCCGATGCCAAAGACTGAAGAGGAGAT
>PMAK01000015.1 GCA_003153655.1 Phycisphaerales bacterium | reverse complement strand
GGGCGGGGTGGCGGATGTGGTGGGGGGATCGGTGTTTCTGGGGCTTTGGTCTGTGCCGCAGATTTGGGCGGGGGTTTTGCTTTTGGGGTATCTGGCGAACAAGAGCATGCTGCACTGGTTTCCGGCGGGGGGATTGCATGATCTCCGCGATGATGAGATGAATTTTTTGCCGACGCTTGTGGGGGGATTTCATCGCGGGTGGGTGCTGGATACGGCATGGCATCTGGTGTTGCCGGTGTTTTGCTTGCTGTACGCGGGATTTGCGTTTACATCCAAGCTGACACGGGCGGCTTCATTGGAATATATGAGTTCAGATTTCGTGCGGACGGCGCGGGCGAAGGGGGTGGGGGAACGGCAGGTGCTTTATCGGCATGTGCTGCGGAATAGTTTGCTGCCGCTGATTACGAATTCTGCGGCGCTGATTCCAAGTTTGATCAGCGGGTCGATCATAGTCGAGACTATTTTTGCGATTCCGGGGATGGGGAAACTTGGGGTAGACGCGGTTTTTGATAAGGACAAGGAGATGGTGCTTTCCATTGCCTTGGTCGCGGCGTTGCTGGGGCTCGTGAGCTTTTTGCTGGCTGATCTTGCGTATGCGATGGCGGACCCGCGCGTGAGCTTTGAGGAGGAATCCTCATGACGGCGGGCGCATTGCCGAATAATTTGATGGGCGCGGGCGAGCCGGAAATGGCGGCGCGGGGATCGTTCTGGTCGCAGGTAGTTGGGCAGACATTGAAGCGCGGCGGGGCGCAGGTGGGATTGGCGTGGATCTTGGTGTTGACGTTTGTCGCAGTGCTTGCGCCGCTGCTGGCTAATACGGAGCCTTATTTTGCGAAGGTGGATGGGCGAGTGTCGTGGCCGCTGATTCGGCATCTGTCGCCGACGGATGTGACGCTGTTTGTGCTGGCGATTGCTGTTGTGATCGCGTCGCTACTTAAGCGGGTTTCGGTGATTCGGCGCGCTGTTGTCGTGGGGATTATTCTGGTCGTCACGCTTGTGGTGACGATGATTTTTGTGCGGCCGCCCGCGACGGTCGATTGGCAGGAGTTTCGGGATTTCTCGCGGGAGGGGCGGGTGCAATATAAGTTAATGGCGCCGCTTCCTTATTCGGCGAATGATTATCAGCGGGATGATCCGAGCCAATTGTTGCAGGCGCCGAGTTGGGCGCATCCGCTGGGGACGGAGATTAATGGTGGGGATGTGCTGAGCCGGATGATCCATGCGACGCGGACGGCGCTTTCGATTGGGTTGGTTTCGACGAGCATATCGGTGGTGATCGGCGTGTTTGTCGGGGGGTTGATGGGATATTTCGTTGGGCGGACGGATATTCTTGGGATGCGGCTGATTGAAATATTCGAGGCGATTCCGGTTCTCTTTTTGCTGATTACGTTTGTCGCGTTTTTCGGGCGCAGCTTGACGATGATCATGGTGATCATCGGATTGACGGGGTGGACGGACGAGGCGCGATTTATCCGGGCGGAATTTTTGCGATTGCGGAAACAAGACTTTGTTTATGCGGCTGTTGCGAGCGGGTTGCCGTTGCGATCGATTTTGTTTCGGCATCTTCTGCCGAACGGGATATCGCCGATTTTGGTGACATCGAGTTTTGGGATTGCGAGCGCGATTTTGTTTGAGAGCATTTTGAGTTTTCTGGGGCTGGGGCCGGTGGATCAGCCGAGCTGGGGGCAGATGCTGAATCAATCACTGGGCGTGGGCGGGTCGTTTGTGTGGTGGATCGCGATGTATCCGGGGTTGGCGATTTTTTTGACGGTGTTTGCGTATAACCTGCTGGGCGAGGCGATTCGTGATGCGCTTGATCCTAAGCTGCAGGCGGTGAAATGATGGCGAAGCCGCTACTTGAACTTCGTAATTTGACGGTTGGTTTTGATACCGAGGGTGGGGAGATTCGTCCGGTGCAGGATGTTTCGCTTTCGGTTTATCCGGGACAGACATTGGCTGTTGTCGGGGAAAGCGGGTGTGGGAAATCGGTGACGGCGCTGTCGATTCTTCGGCTCATTCCTAGTCCGCCGGGGAAGGTTTTGGGCGGGCAGATTTTGTTTGAGGGGGAGGATTTGCTGCCGCGATCGGAGCGGGAGATGCAGCGGGTTCGGGGGAAAGATATCGCGATGATTTTTCAGGAGCCGATGACTTCGCTGAACCCGGTGTTCACGGTGGGGGAGCAGATTGTGGAGGCGGTGCAGTTGCATCAGAAGGTGGGGACGAAAGAGGCGTATGAGATTGCGGAGCAGTCGATGCATGATGTGGGGATTGCTGATCCACACAAGCGATTGCATGAATATCCGCATCGGCTTTCGGGCGGGATGCGGCAGNNGATGTGACGATTCAGGCGCAGATTTTGGAATTGCTGAGGAAATTGCAGCAGGAGCGGGGGATGGCGGTGATGCTGATCACGCATGATCTGGGGGTGGTGGCGGAGAATGCGGATACGGTCGCGGTGATGTATGCGAGCAAGGTGGTGGAATGCGCGGCGGTGGATGATCTGTTTGATTCGCCGCAGCATCCTTATACGGAAGGACTTTTTCGGGCGGTGCCGAAGTTGGGGCATGTTGAGAAGCGATTGCAGACGATAGCGGGATCGGTGCCTAGCCCGCGGAGGTTTCCTTCGGGGTGTAAGTTTCATCCGCGATGTCCTCGGATGAATGGGGATCAGTTGTGCGCGGATCAGGAGCCGCTCTTGCGGGAGGTTTCTTCCGGGCATTGGGGGGCTTGTCATCATATTGAGGGTNNGAAGCCGATCACTTTGCCGAATACGAATTCGCGGCGGGCGGAGGTGGTCAAGTGAGCGAGGAATCACCGCTGCTTGAGGTGCGCGATTTGAGGACTTATTTTCCGATCAAGCGTGGTTTGCTTTCGCATACGGTGGGGTGGATCAAGGCTGTGGATGGGGTGAGTTTTGATATTCAGCCGGGGAAGACTTTGGGATTGGTGGGGGAATCGGGGTGCGGGAAGACGACGGTGGGGCGGTCGATTTTGCGGCTGATTCCGTCGACTTCGGGCGAGGTTCGATATAAGGGGCAGGATTT
>PMAK01000189.1 GCA_003153655.1 Phycisphaerales bacterium | reverse complement strand
TTGAACATACGAGACGCCAAGATCGCCGAGGCCGGCGACCCCGATCGGCCAAATCAGCCAGTGGTTGCCCGACCGGTGGAAATGGCGAAATCCATCTCTCTCAGGGTAGGGATGCGGCGAGTGCATCGCTCACGTTTAATCCAAAAACGCAAGCGGCAATGGCCGATCGTTTCCGCGCGACAGCATGTGGCAAGTGAATAAAAAAAGCCTGGAGCAGAAAAGCTCCAGGCGGGAATTCACGTGATTAAGACTGAGGCGACGTCGATCAGATCCTTCGACGACGCCGGAGAACGGCCAAAGCGCCGAGGCCCAGAATGCTCAATGTAGCCGGCTCCGGAACCTCCGAGTAGGTGTAGGTAACAGATGCGGTGCCGGCATAGCTTCGGTCGCCGCCGAAAAAGAGGTTCGCTCCGCTGCCGCCGTAGTTGCCGGGGCCATCGGTTACGTAGTCGAAACTCGTGGTGCCATTGCCTTCAAAGGCGCTGAGATCGGCGCCCGGGACGCTTGAATTGAGAGAGAAGGGAACCGGAGTTCCTGGATATTGATTTACTCCAGGGTTCGCCGCCACGCCATTTTGCACCAGTGAGACGAAATTAATGTCTTGAACGTTGCTGTAGGGGTCGGTCACGGTAGCCGGGCTCGGGGTGAAAATAACCTGATTCGTGACCGGGTTGGTCGTGCCGGTGGTTTCAAAGGCGTAGTCAAATGGAGCAGCAGATCCCGTGAAGTTAAGGACCTCGACGATCGGGGTCAGGTCCGCACTCAGCGTCACTGTTGCACTGGTGAGATTGCCGAGCGTCGGATTAAACTGTGTAAGCGACGCATCGAGCGATGTCCCGCCCGAGAAAGGCGCGCTGACATAAGTGACCATGTCAGCATTGGCCGACCCGGCGAAAACAATCCCAACCGAAGCTGCAATAGCGGAAGCAGCGATCAATTTCTTGAGCGAGTTCACTTTTCCCATCCTATTTTCTGACCGAGAGGTCTCTAGACTTTGTGTTTTCTCCAAACCGTTAGCACCCTTTTACAACATCGTTATATGCGATTGCAACCAAATTGCGCAAAATGAATCGCGATTTGAGACATGTCGATATACGCTTCTGCCGTAAGCGCATATATTTCATGTCTTTATGATATATATTTAGAGTGTGGCTAGATTTTTGGCGGCTTAAAATAAAGCTTTAATCTGCGCGCTTTATCAGGGTATTTTGGGTGCAAAGCAGCGATGTAGTGCAGACATGCCAGAGGCATGTTTCCGGCACATCGATCATATGCAGATCATTGACCGTAATTCCAGGGGTCGGGAGGGGTGCAACGTGTATATTGTTACCAGAATTTGGTGGGCGATCGATTGTGCCAGTCTTAATGCCTCAGGTTGGTTCCGGTGGCTCGACGCCGAGATTTCGCCTGCGGCAAATGGGGCATTTCTTCGCGTCTATCTTGGCGTTTTGGCGGTTCGTTTTCATTTTGTAGAGACTTGAAAGACCGTTTGGCTCTTAACATTGGGAGGTTCTTATGAAACGGCTTTTGGCGTGGACGGCGCGAATGGTGCTGGCGGCTTGTGCTTGCGGGTTGCTGGCGGATGACTCGCCGCCGCCGGTTAATACGCAGGGGTCGAATGGGCTGGATGCGAATGCGTATATCTGGTTTGTGGAGCACTCGGCGGCGGTGTCGAAGGACGCTGAGACGAGCGCGGTGCAGGCGGTGATTGAGGCGAAGGATTTGCTGCGGAACAAAGAGCCGCAGGTATCGATCGATTTTTTTACGAAGGCGTTGTACGACGCCAAGAGCCCGGCGGTGAAGCGTGCGATTCGGATGACGCTGTATGATCTTTATAAGGGTCAGGGGCAGAATGATAAGGCGCTGGATCAGTTGCAGCAGCTGATTGTGGAGCAGGAATGACAGCGGCGGGCAACGGCAGCGTGCGAGATGGCGAATAACCAAAAGCTGCCGATTTGGTTTGCAATCGCCGCATTTTTGCTAGGCAATGGTTTCGTTTTTGTGAATCCGCCGCTTAAAGCGCCGGATGAGTCTGCGCATTTCGCGCGGGCATATCAGGTCTCGCGGCTGGAATGGATTGGGCAGCAAGAGCATGGCATCCTGGGAGGGTACATCCCGCGGGGGATCAAGACCCTTAGCAAGCAGTTTGAGGAGGTTTCATACACAGGCGTCAGTGTGGGGGAAATATTGGATGGGCGACGCATCCCCTTTGATACGCGCGATCTCACGTTCATGACGTTTCCGAATATCGCGGCGTATCCGTGGGTTCCTTTCGTGCCGCAGGCTATTGGAATTACTGTTGGACGCGTCTGTTTTCGCTCGGCGCTGGCTGTGATGTATTGCGGGAGGGAGGGGAATTTAATTGGTTATATCGTGCTGGTGTATGTGGGACTTCGGATGATGCCGCATGCGCGATGCCGATTGATGCTTGCATTGATCGCACTGTTGCCGATGTCTCTTTATCTAGCGGGATCGCTTTCGGCTGACGGGGTGACGATTGCGATGTCGATCCTCGTCGCGACCGCGGTTTGGCGGCTTACGTTTTTTGAAGGCCCCGCATCTAAATTTGATCTCTCTTTGTTGTTCGTCTCAACGATTTGCCTATCGCTCACGAAACTTGCGTATGCGCCGGTGTCGCTGCTCGTTCTGATGATTCCCGTGAAGCGACTGGGAGGGCCTCGCAGATATGCTGTGATCATCGCGGCGATCCTGCTTTCCAATTGCGCGGCGATCCTGCTTTGGATGTTGCAATTCCGTGGCATCCCACTGATCGACTTGAATTCGGCCGTCAACCCGCGCGCGCAGGAGCAATATATTCTGCATCATCTTGGGAAAATTGTTCCGATTTTGATTTCCACAGCGAGCACTTATGGAAGAGAGATTGCAACGGGCGTGATCGGCACGTTCGGATGGAATGAGCTGATGTTGCCCTTGATATTGGTGGTTATTTACTACGTGTTGCTGTTGACGCCGGTCGTGGCGAATGGGCAGCCGCGCTATTGGCGAGGGACGATCATTGCTGCTTCCACGGCGATCATTACGGTAACGGCGATGCTCGCCGCGTACTACATTGAATGCCGTTCCGTGGGCGATACGGATCTCGCCGGATTTCAAGGGAGGTATTTGATTCCGCTGTTGCCGCTGGTGATATTTTTTGGCGGGCCGCGAAAAGAGGGTGGAGTGAAGTTTGATCGGGTGCTATTTGTGGTTGCGGTGTTGATTGGGGCTTATTCGGTGCTATTCGTTGGGCAGCAGCTTTATCCGGATTTTCCGGGGAGTCGTTTTTACTATCGGTTTTCTGAATAGGGTTTTTCGGGGGCTTGGGCGATTGGGATTGTGCGCGGTGCTGTGCACCGCCGCTAAATAAGGATGGAAGTTATGCGGGCTTCAAGAGCCAGAGGCGGAGGCCGCATAGGACTACGCCAATCCAGAAAGTCAGGAAGATCCAGGGAACCCAGTTGGCGAATTGGAGGCTTCGTTTTTGGCCGATGGGGTTGGGCGGCCCGATGATGTGTTCCGTGGGATAGGCGCGCATGAGGGCATGTTGTTCTTCGATGCGGCGGATGGCTTGTTGGATGCCCTGGACGATCAGGGATGAGAGAGCGATTCCGAGGAATGGGATGCCGACGAATGCCAGAGGCCAGGTGTGGGAGATTTGGTTGGAGATGCAGATTGCGAATGGGGTGACGAGGAAGGCCTGGGCGCCGACGAACCAGGAGATGCGCGTGCCGATGAGGGTATGTTGGAATTTGACCTCTTCGCGGATGAAGCGGATTTCGTCGAGGTTGTAGGGGCGGGTAGTGTTGGTGGGATTTGGGGTGGGTATGGTCATGGGATTAGTCTTGCGCGATTTTAGTTGCTGATGATAACTGGTTTGGATAATTCGCCAACTTTGTGGATTGAGAAGTTCGTCGCTGTGTATGAGTTTTGAGAATTCAATTCGATCAATTCAATTCAAATGCAATGCAGGAGGGAGGGGAAAACCAGATGAGGCCCCCCTTCGACTATGCTCAAGGTCTTCGACAACAGTTTTTCTCCTCCCTCCCGCGCCCACCCACCCCCTTTCCTTTTCCCCTCAACCGTCCTGTTGGCGAAGCGGTCTTACCTTGTGCGAGATCAGGCAACGATTGTTTCTGTTTTCTTTGGCGGGGTTGTTCCGCATTCGGGGCAGCGATCGGGGGTGGCGCGGAGATCGTAGCCGCAGGACATACAAACGCCTGTCTTTAAGACATTCTTGCGCTTCATCAGCCATATGGTCGGAGTGAGGGAAGTGATCGCCAGCGGACACCAAAGCGGGATACCGACCAAGACCCAGCGACAGGGTGGAGACGAAGGTTCAACCCAGAAACGATAAGAGAACCAAAGAAATCCGAAAAATATATTCCCCTGCGAACGATCCATTATAAGGCGGAAGCGACGGGTTTGGCGAAGGCTAGCGGGGCGAGAATGATAGAGACCTCCGGCAGAGATTCGAGGGACACTGGTCGTCCAAAAGAACATCGTGTGCGGTTCAGTAAATGCGCCGTAGCACGCGTTGAGGGTTAAATCGTCTTGCCGCCAGCAACTCCTGATCCATAACGCGGACGTAGCCACGCAAAGCATCAGCGACAGCGCCGCAACCCCACCGAACAGCCATCGGCGAAAGCGTTTCATCGGCGGGAATTGTACCGCACGGCAACCGGTCAATCTGATTTTTTCGCCTTGTATTTGCCCCGCTTCAATTTGCCGTCATCAATGGCCTGTAACTCCTGCGCCTCGACCAGCGCGGCCAAGTCCTCGAGTTCCCAAACGTTCTTGGCCAGTCCGGCTTGCATGGCTGGCGTCACCCGCAATGTCTGGTGGATACGGCAGAAGTTGTAGTGCATGAAATGCAACGCAACGTTGTGGGCATGATTCTCGACCTTCTTTGAAAAGGCATTCGTCAGCCGGGTGAAGCGGCGCATTTGCATCCGCATGGTGAGATTCTGCCGCTCAACGTGGCTTGTCGAGATATATCGGGTGTCGGCCATGCCGCAGACGTGTTTCTCTTTCGTCCCGAGGCAAGCTGGTGGGCTGTAGCGAGCTTCACCGGCGAACGGACGAAAGAGTGCTTGGAAGTGAAAAAGGAGACGCGATCTCCCGCGACGAGAGTTTTTTTGTTGATTCGAGAAGCCTTTCATGGATATTCGAGTTCACGCCGCCGACCGTCACGAGCATCGTAACCGATCATCTTTTTAATCCTCTCATTCACAATCATCAGTAACGCAATGAGATCACTTGCGTTCTCCATGCCCCCTCCCCATACTTTCCGCGTTCAGGAGTTTTTCAACGTGAGTAGAAAATTTTCAGCCATCTTCGTGGCCTTGTTGGCTCTCCAGGCCTGTCATTCCGAGGCTCCCCCGGCAGTGGAACCCGCGCAGCCTGTTACGTCGGCATTCGATGATGAAGTCGTCGCCACGGTTCGCGGGGACAGGATCACGCGCAAGGACCTCGAGCCGGTCCTCGAAGAGGGATACGGACTCAATGTTCTGTTGACGCTGGTGCAACGGGATCTCGTCGAGCAGGAAGCAGCCAAGCAACCCGTCGTCGTGACGCCCGCCGACGTGATCAACGAGCGCACCATCACCATGAAAAATCTTGTCCGCCAGACGGAGGCACTCGACAGCAGCGGCCAGCCAACCACGGAGCCGACCGACAATCTCAGTACGGACCAGCAAAATCAGCTCTTGGATCAGTTGCTCCAGCAACAGCATGTGAGCCGCGCTGAATTCAATGTGATTCTCGAGGTCAACGCCTATCTGCGCAAGCTCGCCGAGCCGAAGATAATTGCCAAGCTGACCGATGATGCGGTCCGTCAGCAATTCAACGTGATGTACGGCGAAAAGGTCTTGGTCCATTACATCGTCTGCAACAATATGGCCGAAGCGTCCGAGGTTCATCACGATCTCGCCGCCGGCAAGAGCTTCGACGATGTCGCCCGCGCACGAAGCCTCGACCGCCGCACCGCCTACACCGGCGGCGAATTGCCCGCCTTCACCCTCCAGGACAATCGATTCCCACCAGAGTTCAAGCAGGTGGCATTCGAGTTGAAAAAGGGAGAGGTTTCCGACCCGGTGCAGGTCGAAAAATTCATTTACATCATCAAACTGATCGATCGCATTCCGCCGGCTCATGCCAGATTTGAGGACTACCGCGACTCGGTGAAGAAAGAACTTTACGAGAGCACGGTTCAGGCTGCTATGAAAGTGATGCGCGATAATCTCGGCCGCATGGCTCTCGATTCACTGACGATTCGCGATCCGATTCTGGAGAAGCAGTGGGCCGACAAGATGAATCAGAAGAACGGCCAGGTGAAGGATTCCGAAGAGCTCCGCAAGGAATTAGACAGCCAGCACGCACCCGCGACAATTCCCTCAACCACGGGCCAGGACCATCCCCCGGCGGCTCCAGCCACAAGCCCCGCGCCGGATGCGGCGCGCTAACTTAATGCAAATACTAATCTTACATCAATAATTCCGCCCACGCTAATTCCAGTTGATTCCGCTACAATTGAGTTAGTCATGAACAACCAACCGTTCAAAATTGACGTCTCATCACGCATTTCGCGCCTGCCCCCGTACCTGTTCGGACGCATCAACAAGATGAAGTACGACAAACGCGTGGCCGGAGTGGACATCATCGACCTTGGCATGGGAAACCCCACCGATCCCACGCCTGAGTCCGTCGTGAAAAAATTGGCCGAAGCGGCGCGCGATCCCAAAAATCACCGCTACAGCGTCAGCAACGGCGTCGCGGGACTGCGCAAAGAAGTAGCCAAAAAATACCAAACCAAATTTGGCGTGCAACTCGATCCCGAAACCGAAGTCATCGCCACCATCGGCAGCAAAGAGGGTTTCAGCCATCTATGTCTGGCCCTGCTCGGCCCCGGCGACACAGCCATCGTTCCCGACCCCGCCTTTCCGATTCACGTCTATGCCGTCGCCATGGCCGGCGCCAACGTCATCCGCGTCCCGCTCGGCAACGATAACGCCTTCCTCGCCCGCATCGAAAAGATGATCGANNCAAACTGCTGATCCTGAATTACCCCCACAATCCCACCGCCATGACGATCGAACCTGATTTCTGGGACCGCGCCATCGCAATGTGCCGCCGCCATGGAATCATGATCATCAGCGATTTCGCCTACGGCGAAGTCTGCTTCGACGGATACAAAGCCCCCAGCTTCCTCGCCGCAGCCGGCGCCAAAGACATCGGCGTCGAATTCACCACCATGTCCAAGAGCTACAACATGGCCGGCTGGCGCATCGGATTCTGCGCCGGCAATTCCGAGATGGTCAAAGCCCTCGCCACGATCAAGGGTTACTACGACTACGGCATCTTCGCCCCCATCCAGATCGCCAGCATCATCGCCATGCGCGAACACGGCGAAGTCCCCGCCAAACAGAGCAAAGTCTACGAAAAACGCCGCAACGTCGTCTGCCGCGGCCTCGACCGATTGGGCTGGACCTATGAAAAACCACGCGCCAGCATGTTCGTCTGGGCGAAGATCAAGAACGAACATCTCAAGGGCCAGGGCACGATCGACTTTTGCCTCAGAATGATGGACGAGGCCCAGGTTGCCCTGGCTCCAGGCCGAGCCTTCGGCGAAAACGGCGAAAACTGCGTCCGCATCGCGCTGGTCGAAAACGATCAGCGCCTCAAACAGGCCATGCAGAACTTAGAGCGGGCCCTGATGCCGCGCCAGCCAAAACCAAAACGCCCAAAGACCGCGACGGCATAATTTGATCCTATTGGCAAAGTGGAAAATCAGCCCGGCTGGAGATCTATATTTATAGACGCGTTCGAGTCCCTGATCGCCATACTCTTGCGGTACGACGGGTACTGGGTCACCCAGAATTTCAAAATGAAACTCAGAATCAAGCCGAGCGCCGCACGTACACGTCGCCCACTTTGGCTAATTCGTTCACCAAACCCCGGTCGGCTTTGCTCTGCAACTCGTCCAGAAACCGAATAGTTTGTGGTTCGAGGCACGGCTCAGAAGGATCGGCGTCGGGAACAACCGCGTCAACCTCGACTCGGACAACGCATGGGACGGCGTGAATCCAACGTTCAATTTTCGTATGTTTGCCTTGCAGCGCCATAATGCTACCTGTCGAAGAAATGCACTGTTACCAGTTTAGCTGTACGCTCACTCGAAATCCATGCCCAAACAGATTTGACCACCGTCCCATCCGCGAGGATCTGTTCGAACTCAGCGGTTGGATTTGGAGTCGCATCCGGCCTTTCTCCCAGCAGTTTGGCGCTTTCCAATCCGTCTAAAATCTGCCAGCCAACGATCCGGCGTTCTCGCAATCTTTCATCAGCATGGCCGCCGAACACATATCGCTCAGTTCGCANNCGCACGGCCTCACGAATGTTTTCCGCCATGTCACCCAAATGTAGGTGAGTATATCCAATCGACTGCAATACGCGCTATTTTCATTGAGAGCGCAGTCTACGCCGCCGGCACACTGCTGGATTCAACAACAACCGATACACCTCCCTCATCCGAAGTCGTCTCCGCCGCCGCCGAAGTTTGCATATGCTTCGTCAGCGGAAACGCCCCCCTGATCGTTCCCATCAGCCCCTCCCCGCGTGTCTTCCATAGCTTCGCCATCTTATTCAATTGCCCCTGCGATTTCCCCAGCGTCAACTGGGTCAATTTCAGCACCTGAATCTGAAGCTGCGGATCGTGCAATGCCAGTTCGGATTCGACCGATTCCTGCATCATCCGCTCCGCAAGCACAACATAATCATGCCACAACCCCAGCGCTCCCTGCATGCGCTTGAACAGCGCCGTCACCGAGACCGGCAGACGCACGCCCTGTTCCCTCGCCATTTCCAATGTGTACCGTAACGATTTGCCTGCGATCCGAAGCTCATGCGGATCCCCGCGTCGCTGGCCCGTCAGTTCATTCGCCTGCTCGACAAACGCATCCAGTTGAAGATGCACCGATTGTGAAAGGAGTTCGCCGACGCGATCTTTCGCTCCCGCGATTTCGTGATGCAATCCCCACCACGAACCCAGCCGCGCCAGCATCCGCGCCGGCGGCGCATCATTCGCCGCACGCTTCACCGTCTCATTCCGGATCTCCCCCAGCCGCACCCCCAGCCATCGCACCGCCCCCTCCATCGTCGGCTGTTTAAATTCCCCGACATGTTCCAGCATCACATCCAAATCACGCAGCGGCCCAAGCTGCCGACGCAAAGTTTTGGTGACCCGATTAAAAGGCTTCCGATGCCGATTCGAAGTCGCCCCCTCAAGCAGATCGGTCGCCGCCTTCAATCGCCGCGTGGTCACCCGCGCATCGTGGACCGCATCCTCGTCCTCCCCTTTAATTGCCGGCGCAACAAGCTTCCGCAGGTTCTCCACCAGAGAGTCAAGATATTTCAGCAGCGGAAAATCACCCGCTTCACGTTTGGGCATCGCAGCATAATTCTAACAGCCTGAAAAATAACCACCACAAACCAGCGAATAATGCCCTCAAACCCCAAGCCACAAAAGACGCCAAGACCAAAAGAAATAAATATTTGCCACGGCTCGAAGAGAGCTCGCCGAAGCCAGATAAAAATCAGATGCGCGCAAACAAAAACCGCGATTTACGTTCGTATTTCATCTGTGTGAATCTGATTTAAATCTGTGGCTAAAAATTCTTCTCAGCGTCTTGGCGGCTGAAAGTCCCGATTACATCGGGGTTCAATTCAATTCTTCGCGGTTAGATTTGATTTGAATTTCTCTGCGTCTGTCTCTGCGCCTCAGCAGCCTGTCCCGGCGCGCCGGGGGCTCCGCGGCTCCCTCTCCCTACTTCACTTCCATCACAACAATCGAAACATCATCCTTAGGCTGCAAGCTCCCATTCTCCTTATCCAAACTATTCGATAATTCCCGAAGCAATTGCTCGGTCGGCATATCCCGCCGCTTCTCCAGCTCGCTCCGCCACTGCTCCGTATTCAAACACTGATCATCCCCAAACGCCACTTCGATCCCATCCGTATAAACAAACAGCCGATCCCCCATCCGAAGCTGAATCTCATTATCAATATATTTCTCTTCCGGAAAAATCCCCAGCAATCCACCCTCCGATTCCACATTCATCACCGTCCCATCCGCCCGCATCAGCAGCGGATACGGATGTCCCGCCCCCGCAAAGCGGCAAACCAGCGTCGCCGTATTCACAGTCCCATACACCGCCGTCGCAAACGTCGCATGCGTCAGCTTCTGCTCCACGAGCGCCGCGTTCAGCCTCCCCAGCGCCTCCCCCGGATCCAAAAGCCGATACCCCCCCGGCGAAATCTGCTTCGTCACCAGTGCGTTCTTGATAAACATCGTCAGCAACGCCGCCGGCATCCCATGCCCCACGGCATCCGCCATATAAAACCCAACATGCTTCTCATCCAAACGCGCAACGTCGTAAATATCCCCGCTCACATACCCGGCAGGCCGAAACAAAGTATGAAAATGAATCGGCCCAACCTGAGGCAAAGACTTCGGCAAAAAATCCTGCTGCAACCGCGCCGCCAGACGCAGCTCCTCATCCAGCCGGTGCATATAAAAATTCACCGTCTCATCGCGGCGATTCAAAAAATTGATCTGCTGCCGAAGTGATTCCAGTTCAGACTCCAGCCGCTGAACGGCCTCCATCGCCGAATGATCAGCCACCACAACCGAAGTTTCGTCAGCCTCAGCGCGCAATAGTTCCTCTCATTCGATTTCGACCACCCGAGATAGCAACTTGAAGACCAGACGGAAATTCCAACCAGATACCACAAAATTCCTGCCCCGTTTAGCCGCGTCCCGGCNNCCCCACCTTCAGCTTCAGCCGCTCCGCCGTCCCCGCATTCAACTCAATCGCATATTCCGCCGGCTTTCCGCTGCTCTTCCCCTGTTCGTTATAAGCCTCCAGCCGAACGACGCTGACAATATTCTCTTTGTCGTCGAGAAAAATAACATCTAGCGGAAAATGCACATCATGATTCCAAAAAGTCTGCATCCCCATCGGCATAGGAAAAATCATCCCATGATCCGCATCCAAATGATCCCGATGCATCAGCCCCACTTCCTGATCGTGATAACGGGTGGCGATCTCCAGGTTAAACGCCTCCCCCCCAATCTGCATCCGAGTAACAGGCAGCGTACTCTCCGCCTTCTTCGTCCCGCACCCGCCAACAAGCGCCCCCAGCAAACCGGCAGCGACAATAAGACGAACCCAATATTTCATGACCGACCACCCTTATGCCGCAGGTTCAAGGTAAACCAAATATCGGCTGCCACCAGCACAATAATCACAAACAGCAAAAACATCACCCCCAGCCAAACAACAAGATACACCCCCGGCGACCGCCGATCATCCACAGAGTTGTACCCAGCAAAACAAGCCCCCCCAAGCAAAAATAGAGCCGCCCCACAAACCCGCCGAAGCCCCACCCGCACCCGATTCCGAAACGTAGGCTCAATCAAAGCCAGCTTCGCCGCGGCATTGGAATAAAAAAGATAAAACCACCCGGCCACGCCGCAAACAAGCGAGAAGATTCCCACAACGGCGGAGTTCATCTAGACAAGTTCTATATGGCGATGGGGGTTTGTGGCTAGTGCTGAATGATCATTTTCGTGAAGCCGTTAAACGATGTACCCGTCCGGTTGGCTCCACGACAAAAAGAACGGGGTCCACCGGCTGCTTAAGCAGGTCCAAAAGCAAAGGTGAAAATGGAATCAGGGTCGGCAGGGCATTGGACAGGGCGTCGATAACAATAACAGTCAGCGGCAGGATTTTAAGGTTTTGCTCATGTTCTATCTTCTTGTCGATACTAACAAACGCCTCAAAACCAGCATCTGCGGCCGACTTCAGGAGTACGCCATTGCTAAGCGTTTCCCATCCCATTTCCTTCGTAGTGCGAATTTCATGACCAGGTATGTAACGGCGAAAACGTCGATCGACATTGTGATCGAAGAGCAGTTTCACAGGGATTGCAAATCGCTCAGCAAGTCTTTGCCCGCCAGTTCCAACACCTCAAGCGCCTGCTCACGAGAAACACCCTCAAAACCGTCAAGAAAATCGTCGAGCGTTTCACCGGCAGCTAGGGAATCGAACAGATTTTGAATCGGCACGCGCGTGCCATAAAAACAAGGAGCGCCGCTGACGCGATTGCTGTTGATCCAGATAAGACCAAAGAGCGGGTGCCCGGGCTGGATTTTATCACCTGCGAGAAGTTCCGGCGCCAGTGGCTTGATCTGCCGGGACGTTTTGGGTCGTGCTGTATCGAGCATGGCGAACTCGTGTTAATACTTGATCTGTATGGCGATTGTAGCACAGTTCTCCTGACCCCTCAATTTTGGGGTCTTCGCCGCAGCTCTTTTTCCCGAATTCACTTGATCACTCAGAATTCCCCGCATGAGCGATTCATGCTAATATCTTGGTATGCGACGCCAGCGAGCAACCATCAAGGTTGATCCCGACATTCAAGGCGGAACGCCTTGTTTCGCCGGCACGCGCGTGCCGGTAAAATCGCTGTTCGATTACGTCGCCCGCGGCCGATCGCTGGATTATTTTCTCGAGCAGTTCCCTTCCGTTAAGCGTCAGCAAGCCACCACCGTCTTGGAACGGGCCGGATAAATGGGTCATCCTGTAATGCCACGAAGATAAGGAGTTTCGAGCCTGGAAAAGCGTCGATTCTGACGCGAAAACAAGGATGGCGACTGGACGAATAGGCTTATCTTCGTGGCATTACAGGGCGACCCCTTTATGTCTTCCCGGCAAACGCCACGCCAAGTGCGGAGGAGTTACAATGCGATTACAAAACCCGCCCCTCGGTATTCAGACCCTTCTGGCCATCTTTTCGGCGATCCTCTGCTCGGCCATAACAGTGAAAGCTGACCCGGCGACCCAGCCGTCTACCCAGCCTAGCGCCGATCTGAAGCTGTCGGTTTCAGATGTGTCGGTTACCGCACCGACCACAACTCCAACGGCGGCTCCTAAGGCTATTAGCGGAATCCCGAATCAATTCATAGGACAATGGGTCGAAGACAAGAAGGATGGCGACACACTGATGATTAAGGCAGATCAGTTGATCTGGACCAGAGCCGCGCTATTGAATACCACAGCCGACCTATTGAATAGGGGAGAGCATGTTTGGAAATTAGATGAGATCAGTGTGGATTCACATGGCGTAGATACACATGACAGGGGCATTTTTCTGGCTTTCAACGGTGACTATTGGCAAGATTCGCAAGGGGTGACGTTGAATGGCAAACCTGCGGTTGAGGCTTTGGGCGGGGGGACATTCTATGTTTCCATAGAGAATAGCAACTTAAAACTCCAATACATTAAGTTCAAACCTCACAGTTTTAACACTATCGCCGGGGTGGCGGTCGAAACTCTTTGGTTTAAGAAGCAACCGTAATCTGTCCATGCCGCCGACGTTACGCAGCGTCCTGAAAGCGCGAAAGATAAGGGGTCAGGAAGCGAAAGATAAGGGGTCAGAAAGATAAGGGGTCAGAGAAAGATAAGGGGTCAGGAAGAGTTTTCCGCAGGCTTCCGGAGAAAGATAAGGGGTCAGGAAGAGTTTCCCGCAGGCTTCCGGACTCTTTATCCGTCTCGTCCAATATCACGCCGCAAACTTCTTAATGCTCTTCAATCCTTTCGCCGTCCGTTGCGCACTCCACAAATCATAATTCTGCTGCAAATTAAGCCAAAGCTGAGGCGTCGTGTTGAAAGCGATCGACAAACGCAACGCCATCTCCGGCGTGATCGCTCCCCGCTCATTCACCAGTTTGGATATCGTCTTCCGAGACACGCCAATCGCCTTGGACAAAGCCACCGTCGAAAGGCCCAGCGGCTCAAGGTACAAACGCCCAAGAATCCCGCCGGGATGTGTCGGCGCTCGATGTCCTTTCTTATCGTATTCCTTCACCTAATCCAGAGGGTAATCGATAAGGTTACGTTGAGCCAAAAGAAAATGCGACACTCCAATGCGGTTTCATATCACAGCTTTTTCCATCTGATACCGGGTCTCGGGTCCATTGCCGGTGACTGATTTCGCGGCGTTTGGTGACTACGGTTAAGTGGACCATCTACCGATCATGCGGTCCTCGAATGCGTCGTTTACTGAAACGCTTTCTTCGTTTTTTCTTTGCTTTATGTACGATGGTGTCGAGCATCGGTACCGCATCTCGGGCTGATTCGTAGAATTCGTGGAGCTTGGCTTGCAGCAGCTTCTTATTGGGCAATCGGGTCCGATATTCCGCGACCAGTGCCGGAGAAGCGGAGCGGCTCAAGGCGTATTCCGCTACCTCGTGATCCTTGGTGGCACAGAGCAAAAGGCCGATTGCGGGATTTTCGTGCGGCTTCTTCACATCGCGGTCAAGCGCCTCCAGATAGAACTGTAACTTGCCGAGATACTCGGGCTGAAATTCGTCGATCTTCAATTCGATATCCACGAGGCAATTGAGGCCGCGATGGAAAAAGAGCAGATCGATTTCAAAATCGCGGCCACCAACCTGTACGGGATAATGACTGCCGACAAAGCAGAAATCACGACCAAGTTCGATGAGGAAATCCCTGAGCTTTGCGACAAGTCCGTCGTGAAGATTGGCTTCGGAATGGTCCTTGGGAAGATCAAGAAACTCGACGAGGTAGCTGTCCCTGAATACAGCGGTGGCCAGGGGATGAATTTCTCGCACCGGTGGTGCGAGTTTTACCGGAGACAGCGCGACCCGTTCGAATAACGCTCCGGCAAGCTGCCGCTCAAGTTGCCGCTTGCTCCACCTCTCCCGAACGCAAAGCCGGAGATAAAATTCGCGCTCCTCATCCCGCGTACTGCGGCTCATAATAAGGAGGTTGTGAGTCCACGACAATTCTCGCACCAGTGGTGCGAGTTTTGGAAGGCCGCGATAGGTGTCGTAAAATTGCCTCATCCGCCAAAGATTGCTGGCGGAAAATCCGCGGGCATTGGGCTGTCGGCGCTGGATGTGCCCAGCCAGTTCCTGGACGGTTCCCTTCCCCCATTTTCCTTCGGCGACCTTCATGGCGATACGCTCACCAATCGACCAGTAAAGGTCAATCAGGGTCGTATTAACAACTGCGAAAGCGCGAATGCGGGCCGCTTCGATCAAGGCAAGCACATCATCGAAATCGGCTGGCGATGCCACATTACTGGCCGTTGGCTTGGCAAGACTGGTTTGGTGGAGCTTCTTCGGTGATTTGCTCATATCAATCTGGGCTCCGGGCGAAGTCCCGAATGTTTGGTCAGCATTTCAGCGAGTTCCCAATTTGTGCCCGAAGAGTATCTGCTACGTCTTGGCACCGCCGAAGTTGTTCGATAACCGCTTCGCATAAGGACCAATCGTGTTCCCATCCATCGCGCCCCAGGACAGACTCGAAATCAATCCGCGTCGGGGAGCGCCACTGCGCATATTTCTCCAATTTCCCGATTCGATCCGCGACACCGGCGATGCCGCGCCCGGTTGGAGAAAGGCGGGCTGAACTCACCATCCACTCGCGCCATGGCTTGTTACCCTTGCTCTGATTGCATTTGCCACACGATGGGACAAGGTTTGCGATCTCCGAAACATATCCCGTGGGTCGGCGATCCAGAACGAGTGGCCGCAGATGATCCCACTCACTGGCCTTGTCCCCACAATAGGCGCACTGAACGTCATGCGGCTCCATTCCGAGGATTCGCAGTGCCTCCTCAATCTCATCATGCGTCGGCACAATAACCGGAATGATCGCGCTGACGAATGCGTTGGTTATGCTGGATTTCCGCGACACCATCGTCTGGACCGATGGCATTTGAAATGCCGCCATCAGCAGTTTTCGGCGATGATCGTCAGGGGCGAGCGACATGATCAGTCGCCCCCCTTGGATTGGCGGCGCGCCGCCGATAGCGATAGCGGCCGCATGATCCGTTTGAGCACCAAAACCGGATCAACGCCGCATGAGGCAAGAAACCAGCCGCATTCGATCAAATCAATTCGGCGCTCCCCGCTCTCGACCTTGGCCACCCAGCTATGGGGGACCTTCAGTCGCTCCGCAAGCTGCCGCTGCGACAGCCCGGCCTTTGCCCTGGAAGCTCTAAGTTCCGCTCGCAGAACACCATATTCCGCCGTGTACACGGACTTTCTCATTGCTCCTATCATGGAAGCGAGTTACGATGCTTCCAAAATCGGTACAGAATGACACGCGCATCATGCTTGAATTGCCCCCAAATTGGAGATCGTGCAGCACTGAGTTCGTGGTTGGCGCTTTACTTCGTCAGGCTGACGCAATCGGCCAATATCACGCGGCGGCACTCGCCATGACACGAAGTTCGCTTGATTTTATGCTGTCGGGACCACGATGGACGGGACGCCCCGAGCGCCCCCTACTGGCCGCGCACTCAAGGGGATATCGCATCGAAGATTGGCTCATCTATGTACTGCCGAACGTGGACGACCAATCGATGGATGAGCTCTCTGGCCTGCGACAACTTCAATGCGGCTTTGATCTAATAGCCCCACCATGGGCGGCTCGTACCGCGCGATCCGCCGTTCAATCATTTCTGACGCGAACCCACGCGGATGTTTATTCAATTGACTCCTATATCGATCTACGTCTCCTGTGGACTCGCCTTGATATGGATAAGTCACATTCCGATGCGTTGGCGACGTTGCTCGCGCTATATATGCAATCGGAAACGACAGTGCCCGATATAAGCATTCGCTCAATTCACTAGCCGGACCGGTGGCAATCTACGCAACCTTTCACCAAACGTTACACTTTTGTCGCGATCGCAATTGATTCAAACGCATAATATTCGCTAACCAATTTCCCCTAAATAACTTGCAAGCAAAAATAAAAGCTAGCACACACTAATCAAAACCTGAAAAGTGTAACGTTCTGTAAACTTGTGTAAACCTACCCGCCCGGCTCAATCCCCGCCTCACCCAGCAGCTTCCGCGTAGTCGTCATCGGCAACCCCACAATATTCGTCAAGCACCCCGACATCCGTCGCACAAACGGATCGGAATCCTGAATCCCATACGCCCCGGCTTTGCCCCGCCATTGATGCGATGCAATATAAGCCTCAATCTCCTCACTCGTCAGCGGCTTCATCTCCACCGTCGATACAACCTGCTGCCCCAATCGCGCGCCGGATCGCCCATTGATCACAACAACCCCAGTAATGACCTGATGGAAAGTCCCCGACAACCGCGAAAGAATCCCCCGCGCCTCCGCGGCATCCGCCGCCTTCCCCAGAATCGTCTCCTCCAGCGCGACAATCGTATCCGCCGCCAGAACAACATCCTCGGGAAACTGAGCCGAAACCGCCTCGCCCTTAGCCCGCGCGATTGCCAGGGCCGCTTCGGACGCCGGCAAACCCCGGCCAATCAACGCCTCATCCACATCCGCAGGATGCACAAGAAAATCATACCCCGCCTCAGCCAGCAGCCTTCGCCGCTGCGGCGAAGCGCTGGCGAGAATCAGCCGAACTCGCGTGGAATGGATAATCCGCCCCTCGCTAGTGGATCGCGCGGACGGCCATATCGCCCTGCACCGGCTCGCGCCCGGTCGCCGCTGGCGGATCGTACTTAACGATGATCGAACTCTGGGTGACGGTTTCCACATGTCCCATCGTCAGCAAAACCTGGTTGGAATCGATGAATGAGACCACATCGCCAACGGAGAAGTCCTTGGCCGGAATGCTCCCCACCGAAGCCAGATGAGAACTGGGCAAAACAGCCGTCACCACGCCCACACGCGCCTCCGGATCCATTCGTCGATATTGATCGCGGATCACGGCCAATTGAGCCGAAGTCACCGGCGGAGCCACCGCGAGCGATGATGTCATACACCCAGCCATTACAGGGAGCAGAGCGATAGCGATGAGACGCGATATTACGGTCTTGTTCATCCCGCCATATTAGCTGGACAGCGGCCAAACTTGAAATCCGCAAAAAGACCAAAAAAAACCAGCAGCGCTCCGGAGGAGGCGCCGCTGCTTCATGCGTCCATGCATGAAAAAGGAGTTTTGGAGGGCCAACGCCGCGATTCAAATCAGTTCGCGGCCATTGGTTTATCGCATTCCGAACCTGAGTTACGCAGCCTCTTCTTCACCAGGTTGCGTCTTAACCAGTTGCCGCTGCGCGCTGGCCGCCTTGCGCGCCGCCGCCTTGCGGATGCGCCGGGTCCGACCCACGGTTTGCTGATCCACAGTCGCTTTCCGCGATGGATTAGCATTGGCAACCTGCACCGCATGTGCTCCATCCGGAGCGTACAAGTCCGCGCCGATCTCTTCCGACAATCCCTCGGCCCGCTTATAGATTCCGCCGCAGCACAGGATCTGCATCTCCGGGCAACTGTTCACCTCGCGGAGATAGTCGATCAATTTTCGCACCGATGGCACACCGCTGGGCAGCGTTCCGCACATAACCAGCAGATTAGGCCGAAATTCACCGATAAGCTTAAGCACCTCATCATCCGGCACGCCGCCACCAGCAAACTTCGTCATCCAGCCATCCGCCTCAAACAGATCGGAAGTGATCTGGCCACCGAGTTCCTCCGGCTCTTCCGCGCCGCAGAAGATCAACGTCTTGCGACCATTGGCCGGCCGGCGTTCGAGCCGGGCCGACACCTGATCGGTGATACTTCGATTGAGCCGCGTAGCCAGATTCAGCGTGCTCTGGGTAATACGATCCTCGCGGTAATGCGACTGGACCAGTTCCATAACCGGCCAGAGCATTTCGGTCATCATCTCGTAAGCTGTCGCACCTTCAAAGAAGGCCGTCTCGATAACCTTCCGGCATTCGGCGCGGTCGCCTTCCAGAAGAGGCTTGAGGTAACGCTGAGCGAGAGTGGTGCTGGGGATGGATAAACTCATTGGCACAGATCTCCATTGCGTCGTCCAAACTTCCCAATACTGGAGGACGCACTAAGTGAGTTATGGAGGCTTCCGTGCCACCCGTCGTTCCTTGGCCGCATGTTAAAATAGATAACTTGCGACACTTTGAGTATCGGAAATGACTATTTAGAATCTTTACTATTTTAACATTCTGGATCTATTTAATGGAGATATATTTTATATATCTATATATTTTACATATATTTATATTAAATATTCGACGAATCAATTTGAAACAGACATAAGGGATGGCGACAATGGGCGCAATCATGGCTACCCGCGCTGAACATCTAGGAAAGGTCCGCACCCTGGTAGTGAAGCTCGGCACGCAATTGCTCAGCGACAGCCAGGGACGCATTGATGCCCCCTTCGTTGCGAAAATTGCCGAACAGGTGGTTCTACTGCGAGAGGATGGCGTGCGGGTCACGATCGTCAGTTCCGGCGCGATCGGCTGCGGACTGCGGGAACTCGGCCTCAACCAGCGCCCAACCGATCTGGCGAAGCTTCAGGCAATCGCCGCCGTCGGGCAGCGCCGGCTGATGGACGTATGGGCGGATGCGTTTGAGCCGCATCATCTGCCCGTCGCCCAATTGCTGGTGACGCGCGAGGACATCGACGACCGGGCAAGGTTCCTCAATCTCGGCAACACAATCTCGGCCGTCCATGAGATGAACGCGATTCCGATCGTCAACGAGAACGACACAGTCAGCACTGCGGAACTCGTAAGAATCACCTTCGGCGACAACGACATTCTGGCGGCCCTGCTGGCTCACGCACTGCGAGCGGAATTGCTGGTGTTGTTATCAGTTGTGGATGGACTGCTCGACAAGAACAATCAACCGGTGCGGCTCGTGACGAGTGTGGAAGAGGGCCGCAACCTCGTGCGCGATGAGAAATCAGAGTTTGGCAAAGGGGGCATGGATTCCAAACTTCACGCGGCACAAATGGTCAACGAAGCCGGTGATGCGATGATCATCGCCGATGGGCGGATGGATCGAATCCTTCCGCGTCTGCTCGCGGGAGAAGAATTGGGAACGCTCTTTGCCGCAGCCGCGAGCAAGAAGCGTTCGAGCCGCAGCCGATGGATCGGCGCAGCCCGGCCGGCGGGAACGATTGTCGTGGACGAGGGAGCCCGCCGGGCGCTCGTAGAGCAGAATAAAAGTTTATTGCCGGCAGGGATCGTGAAAGTGGAGGGGGACTTTGATCGCGGAGATATCGTCGCGATCCAAGGCCCGGACGGAAAAATCATCGCGCGGGGACTAACCAATTATTCGGCCGCCGACATGAGCCGAATCCGGGGCAAAAAGAGCCAGCAGATCCGAGAACTCATTGCCGAGGCGGCTTATGACGAAGCTGTTCACCGAGATAATCTCGTGTTGGACCGGGCCACCTGATCATAACCCTTTTCTCGCGTTTCTCTTATGAGGCAGTNNCAAGATGGCGCTTATCACTATGAGGGCGTAGTTGAGGAGTACGGGTTGGAAAGGAGCTTTGCCATGAAACGTCTTGCGATGCTTGCGGCCAGTGGATTGATGGCAACGTTGCCGAGTGTTGCGTCGGCGCGGCCGCATTTCTTCTTCGGGTTCAACTTTGTGGCCCCGCTGTTCGCGGCGTCGTATTTCGCGCCGCCAGTCGCGTATGTTGCGCCACCGGTGGTTTATTCGGCCCCGCCGGTAACTTACGTCGCTCCGCCAATCGTGCATGCACCGACACCGGCGTACAGTTATTACACCTATAGCTATCCGGCATACGGCTATTACCACCGCTACAACTACATTCGTCCCGCACGCGCGGTTTACGGCGGCGTGACGTATTACTACGGCGGAAACCGGCGATGAATGCATAACTCTGAATGAAATGGCGAAACGAATCCCGTTTCGCCATTTTTTTACTTCGAATTTCGGATCTCTGATTCTTTCCCCACGCCAAGCCGTTCGCGAACGATATAAAGCGGGCGTTGTTTCACCTCTTCGTAAATCCGGCCGATGTACTCGCCGAGAATTCCGACTGAGATGAGTTGAACGCCGCCAAAAAAGAGAATGCAGACGATTTCAGTTGTGAAGCCTGAGATTTCTTTGTGCCAGGTGAAGAACGTGACGACGTAAAAAATTGCCAGGGCGAAAGCAGCAGCCGAAGCGCTGAAACCGAGCCAGGTCGCGGCACGGAGAGGCTTGTAGCTGAAGCTGACCATCCCATCGGCCGCATAGCGAATGAGGCGACCGAGAGTCTGCTTGGGTTTGCCGGCAGCGCGATCAGCCCGGTCATACGAGACGCCGGCCTGACGAAATCCGAGCCAACTTCGCAGGCCTGGAATAAACCGATTTCGTTCCGGCAGGCGGTTGAATTCATCCACGACGGAGCGATCCATCAGGCCGAAGATGCCGGCATCGGGGGCGCTGGGGAGATCGGTGATCCTGCGAAGGATCGGATAAAACAATCGGAATCCGATTCCGCGAAGGCCACCATCAGCACGGCTCGCTCGCTGGGCGAGGACAACCTGAAAACCTTCCTTCCATTTGCGGATTAACGCCGGAATAACCTCGGGCGGGTCCTGGAGATCGCCATCGATAAGAACAACCGCATCACCCGCAGCGTGATGAATCCCTGCGGAAACAGCCGGCTGATGCCCGAAATTGCGGGAAAGCGTGACGACCTTGAACCGGGGGTCCTGATTATGAAATTCATGAAGAATTCGTGGAGAATCATCGCGGCTGCCGTCATCGACTAGCACTGCTTCCCAAGCCTCGCCGCCCAAATCCATTGCGGCAACCAGCCGGCGGCGAAGCTCCGGCAGATTCTCCTGCTCGTTGAAGATCGGGATGACGATGGAAACCATGAAGGATTCATCTTACCGGGAAAAAGCAGAAAATCCGAAATCCCTCCGTGGCTTTGCAATTACGCCCGCGTCGGCTGAGAATTCCAGCTTATGAGCGAGCTAATTCAATATTACATCAACGATCACGCGGCCCTCTTGCACCGCGTGGCCCAGCAACTCTCGCCGAAGATTGAAGAGGTGGGAAAGCTGCTGTGTGAATCGTTCGGCAAGGGCGGAAGATTGATGACGTTCGGCAACGGCGGAAGCGCAGCGGATGCCCAGCACTTGGCCGAAGAATTGATCGGGAAATTCCTTCGCGAGCGCCGGCCGCTGCCCGCGACATCACTCTGCGCGGATGGCACGGCGATGAGCTGCATCTCCAACGATTTTGGATATGCCGAAGTTTTCGCCCGGCAGATACAAGCGCTGGCGCGGCCGGGCGATGTCGCAGTAGGGTTCAGCACCTCGGGCAATTCGGACAACGTGCTGCGGGGCATGCGCGCGGCAAAGGAGAAGGGCGCGACTGTCGTCGGTCTGCTCGGGCGCGACGGCGGCAACGCAGCGGCACTTTGCGATCACGCGATCATCGTGCCGGGAAATATGTCTTCGCATATTCAAGAGATGCACGTGCTGATCGTGCATCTCCTGTGCGATATCGTGGACCGGTGGGCGGCGGCGCAGCCGCGCTGAGATCGGCGCGGATCGCTCAATTCATCGTCGTGGGCCGATGTAGGTGATGAGGCCGAGTGGTCGGCGTCTGGGTAGCGCCCTGAATGGCCGTGAACAGCATATCCCAGTAGGCGCTNNAGGTCCATCGTTGCCACCACGTCAGTGCCATTCACCGCAAATTTCTCGCTCGAGATGAATTTCAACAAAGTCGTGGTGATCGCCGAGTTTGGGCCCGTTTGCGATTTGAATTCATTGACAATTCGCTGAGCGGCCCTGCTGCGGGCGCGTTCGGCCGACGCAGCATCCTTGTAGTGGGAAACGATTAGAAACCCCGGCGCCTCAGCCGGCGGAAGCACCAGATTGATGGATGCGGATTCGATACCCTCCCATTCATCGCCGGCGAAATGAACGGAAACTTTCCCGCTGGCCATGAGCTTTGATAGCACGTCCTTGAGCGCCAGCGGATTGACGGCCATGCGGATGGCGTTGTCGCCGCCGGCGAGCAATCCCTGGCCCAGCGCCGGGCGGGGATCGGGCCTAGGGGCGACGTGCGGCTCATACGGCGAGGATGTTTCATCCACCACGG
>PMAK01000295.1 GCA_003153655.1 Phycisphaerales bacterium | reverse complement strand
GCGCCACACCCAAAACCCAATCGGCCCTCCTCGAGGCCATGCAGGAAAAACAAGTCACCTCCGGCGGCGAAGTCCGCAAGCTCGAAGAACCCTTCTTCGTAATGGCCACCCAAAATCCGCTCGAACAGGAAGGAACCTATCCCCTCCCCGAAGCCCAGCTCGATCGCTTTTTCTACAAACTAATCGTCCAATACAGCGGCCGAGAAGAACTCCGCGAAATCCTCAACCGCACAACCACCGCCCAATCCGCGCAGGTAAAACCCGTACTCGACTCCACAAGAATCATCCAGCACCAGCACTTGGTTAAACGCGTCATTCTCGCCCCGCACGTGCAGGATTACGCGATCCGCGTCGTCCTCGCGACACATCCGCAAGGCATGTTCGCGGTCCCGATGACAAACCAATTCCTGCGCGTAGGCGCCAGTCCCCGAGCCGCCCAGGCAATCGCGCTGGCAAGCAAGGTCCAGGCCCTTCTCGATGGCCGATTCCACGTAAGCTTCAAAGACGTAAAAGACGTCGCCATTCCCGCCATGCGTCACCGCCTGATCCTGAATTTCGAAGGCGAAGCCGAAGGAATCACCACCGACATGGTCCTCGAAAAAATCGTCGCGGAAACGCCAACAACGATCGAAGAAGAAATGGTCGCGGGGAAAAGATGACAACTTCTGTTGCCGGCAAAACCTCGCACCTCCTCGATCCATCTTTCATGGCCCGGCTAGACCAACTCGACATCATTTCCCGAAAACTCCTAGCCGGAAAATTAAAAGGCGAACGCCGCTCCAAGCGCCGCGGCCAATCCGTCGAATTCGCCGACTACCGCGATTACGTCGTAGGCGACGATCTCCGCTTCATCGACTGGAACATCTACGCCCGCCTCGATCGCCTCTTCCTCAAACTATTCCTCGAAGAAGAAGACCTCTCCCTCTTCATCCTCGTCGATGTAAGCAAGAGCTGCGACTACGGCACTCCAAACAAGGCCCTCTACATCAAGCAAGTCGCCGCCGCGTTGGGATACGTCGGACTCGTCAACTACAACCGCGTCCACATCGCAGCCGTCTCCGACGGAATCGTCGCCGAAACCGGCGCCCTTCGCGGCCGAAGACGCGTCGGCCAAATGATCGACTTCGTCAACAACCTCAAACCCGAAGGCTCCAGCCACTTCGCCGAAGCCTGCCGCAAATTCGCCCTCACCCATCGCCAGAAAGGCGTCTGCGTTGTCCTATCAGACTTCTTCGTCAAGGAAGGTTTCGAGCAAGGCCTCCGTTACGTCGCCGGCGGAAAATACGATCTGTTCTGCGTCCAGGTCCTCTCCCCGCAGGAAATTGAGCCCGACCTCACCGGCGATTTAAAACTCCGAGATATCGAGGACGAGGATATGGCCGAGGTCTCCATCACCCAGCCGCTGATAGCTCAATACAAAAAAAACCTGACGGCCTATTGCATGACTCTCAAAGACTATCTCCGCCGCCGTGGCGGAACATACTTATTCACGAGCACCGCCGTGCCATTCGACACGCTGGTCTTGAATTATCTGCGCGAACGAGGACTGCTGGGATGACCGCGAAACTTTGAAACCCTATGACCTGGCTCCCCCATTTCCTCAATCCCTTCGCCGCCGCCGTGGCCGGCGCGATCTTTATTCCGTCGCTATTAGCCCTCTATTTCCTGAAACTCCGCCGCCGGATCATGCCAGTCCCCTCTACCCTCCTATGGCGAAAAGCCGTCCAGGATTTACAAGTCAACGCCCCATTCCAACGCCTGCGGAAAAATCTCCTGCTCCTCCTCCAACTTCTATTGCTTGCCGCCCTGCTGCTCGCCTTGGGCCGCCCGATTCTGAATTATTCCCCCGGCGCGGGCCCGCGAACAATCATCCTCATCGACCGCTCCGCCTCAATGTCCGCCGACGACTCCCCCGGCGGAAAAACCCGATTAGAAGAAGCCAAACGCCGAGCCAAAGATCTCGTCGGCACCCTCGGACGAAACGGCGCCGCCATGGTAATCGCATTCGACGACTCAGCCGAAACGCTCGCCCCCTTCACAACCGATGTCCGCCTATTGCGTAACATCATCGATTCAATCCAGCCGACCGATCGCAGGTCAAAGCTGGAAGCCGCCTATCAGCTTGCTGACGCGCAGGCCGCATTCACCGCCGGTGATTCGCAGGCATTCCGCCAAGCCCCGGATGTATATCTCTTCTCCGACGGCCGAATGCTCGACAGCGACAAGGCCTCCGTTCAGGGCAACCTGCACTACGAACAGGTCGGCACGCCAACCGCCGGCAACATCGCCATCGTCTCCCTCAGCGCCAAACGTGATTACCAGCAACCAACCGAAGTGCAGGTCTTCGCCCGCCTGGCGAATTTCGGCCCCGATCCGGTCAACGACGTGCAGGTCCAACTCAGCGTCGACGGCCGAGTCCGCAGCAGCGGCCGGGTTAACCTATTGCCAGAGCGCTTCACCGACGATCAGCGCAGACAAGCCATCGCCGGCGGATTCAGCGAGCGTAACGGCGTCGAATTTCCAACACTCGAATTAACCTCCTCCGCCATCGCAACCGTCGAGCAAATGAATCGCGATAACGATCATCTCGCCGCGGATGACTCGGCTAGCGTGATTATCCCTCCGCCAAAAATTGTCGCCGTCCTGCTTGTCACCGATGGCAACTGGTTCCTCGAGCAAGGCCTCCGAAGCCAGCGGCTGCAAGTCCTCGACAAAATGCTCCCGCAGCAATACCACGAACTGCCCCAAGCCGACGGCGGCGGAAAAAAGCTGCCTAAACCATATGATGTAATCGTTTTTGATCGCGACGATGATCTAGCCCCAGAAGAAATCCCCAAAAGTGGCGCGGCAATTTACTTCGGCTGCGTCCCGTCTGGCCTTGAAATCAAACCTGCACTAGACGCCGCCGGACATCGCGTCGTCAAGGACGACAATTGGGTTTTGGATTGGGATCGTGAACATCCCATGCTGAGACATTTAAACCTCGGCAAGCTCTACGCAGCCCACGCATATAAAGTTTTGCCGACGCTCAATTCACAGGTGTTGGTGGACGGCACAAACTGCCCCTTAGTTATATTACACCGGGAAAACCGGGCGTTTCACCTGATCGTTCCATTCGACATCATCAACAGCAGTTGGCCCCTGCAGCCAACGTTCCCCGTCTTTCTATATCAGGCCCTGCAATACATGGCCCTCGGCACCGACATGGAAATACGTCCCTCCTACGAGCCCGGCGTAACGCTGCGAATTCCCCGCTTCAATCTCCAAAAACTAAACCCCATCCCCGAAAGCGTGACTATCACAGGCCCGATGGGCACGATGCAGGCAAAAGTCCCGCCAGCCGGCGATTTTGTGTTACCGGCGCTCAATAAAGTCGGGCTATATCAAACCAACCCCCCGATTCCGCAATACGAAAACATCGCGGTAAGCCTCCTCGATTCCAACGAGAGCAATCTATTGCCCGCCGACGTCGCCCCAGGCGCAGCCGGACAAGCAACAGCCGTCGCCTCCGCCAAGACCCGCATGGAAATCTGGTGGTGGCTAGTCGCCGCCGCGTTGCCGCTTCTGATTATCGAATGGTGGGTCTACACACGCCGAGTGCATCTATAAAAAAACCAGAAGCCCGAAACAAAGGTCGCTTCGTCATTCGGACTTCTGGTTTCGGATTTGATTCGTCATTCTGGTTTCTGGTTTCTAGTTTNNTGAATCGCCCGACAATTAGCTGAATCGAAGCCGCACATGCCTGCGCCGGAGTTTCCCCCGCGATCGCGTGCCGCCGAATCGCGCTAAATGTCAGTCTGAAGTTCCGCTTCGCATCCAGTTTCCAAACGCCCTGGTCGCGCACAAAATAGAGGGGATTTTGCCAGCACCCAACATATGGCCCCGAAGGCGCCGCCGGCGTGATCACCACAGTATCGCCCATCACCCGCCCGCTCTGCGGATTGAGTCGCGACAAAAAATCCATGGTAAGCGCAGCGTTCGTGGATATCAGGCCGATATTCAGCGTCGTCCCGTGCATTCCAAATCGGGACACGTTCACATTCGCCAGGTGATAGGCCGAGACATCCACCTCAATGAAACGATTCATATTGTCAATCGCTTTCGGATCGGTCCCCGGCCTATAGTAGAAAAACGCCTCCACCACCGCCGCGTCGTTATGGTCATATCCATCAACGATCGACTTCAACGTTTGGCAGCACGCGGCATAATCCTGTTCCGCCGTATTCTTAGCAGCGGCTGTATCGGCCATCGCCACCACCGCCGGCCGCTTCGATGAAATGGATCGCAATTGCGGAGCAGCCAGCACAACCACCGTTCCGATGGAGACCCCCGCGATTGCACATTGAATTGCCAGTAATTTCGCTCGTGCGCGGCTCATCATTTTTGCTGCTCCTTTTGCCAGTGAAATTGCCGTACCTGAATGCGATGCCCCGGATCCGCCGCTGATCGCCAGATCAAAGGCGGATTTCGCCAAACCCGCCGGAGCCGCAATCGCCACCCCCGAGCGGAGAATTTCGTCANNACGCCCGTCGCCCGGCAAGAAAATGCCTCAACCGCTCGAGCGCATGCGCCACGCGTTTCTGCGCAGCACTCTCCGAAATTCCCAGCGTCTGCCCGAGCGCCGCCAGAGGAAGATCCTCAAAGAACCGAAGCAACAAAACCCGGCGGTCCTTCTCCGACAACCCCGCCAGCGCATCATCCAAATGCGGCGATATATCCAACCAACGATCCTCTCGAATAATTTCCGAACGCATGGCGGCAGCCTCCCGTTCATGCAATTTTCGCCGGGCCTCTGACCTACGCGCGTTGGAGACAACATGGCGCGTCGCGTTAAACAGCCAACCCTTCACCAGCGTCCCCGTCTTCAAGCGCATCGCCCGTTGCGAGAAAAGCAAAAATACCGCTTGAGTGATGTCCTGAGCAACATGGGAATTACCGGTCTGCCTGAGTGCCGCCGCGTAAACAAAATTGATGTGCCGCTCAACCAACTGTTGAAGCGCCGCCGCGGAGCGGTCGTGGGTATAAGCGGCCAGTAGTTGAGAATCATCCATCGCCATCGGCAGTCTCCATTATCCAATGTTCGGCGGCTGAAAATATACGCCTGGAAAATATGAAAACTGCCTAAACCCCGAATCAAGCCCCAATTACTCAACTGTCGCGTCGATGCCATGATCCTGGAGAGTCTTCCGGATTTCCGCAATATGACTGGAATCCCGCGTTTCCAGCGTGCAAACCACCACCACCCGAGCCACATCCGCCGGCCCGAAATGCCGGTCATGCGAAACGTCCTGAATGCTCGCCCCCGTCGAAGCCAGCAGCGCAGCCAGATTCGCCAGCGCCCCAGGACGATCCAGCAGCCGGGCAAACACGCGGCAAAACCGACCATCAGCGGCCAGTCCCCGATCAATCACCCGCGCAATCGTCGTCACATCGATGTTCCCGCCGCATAGCGCCAGAACCACATTCTTCCCCGCCAGCCCCATCGACTTATCCATCGCCGCCGCCAACGGCACAGCCCCCGCCCCCTCGACAACCGTCTTTTCCAATTCGAGCAGCCGAAGAATCGACAGCGCGATCTGCCCTTCATCCACAAGCATCGCGCGCTCAACATATTTTTGAATGATCTCAAAGCAAAGCTTGCCCCCCTCCGCAACCGCCAGTCCATCCGCCAGCGTCGGCTTCGTCTCAATCCGCACCAGCTTTCCAAGCCGAAGAGATTCATGCAGCGTCGGCGCATGCGCCGGCTCAACACCAATCACGCGCACATCCGGCTTAAGCGATTTAATCGCCGTCGCAACGCCCGAAATCAGCCCCCCGCCCCCAATCGGCACGATCACCACATCAACATCCGGCACATCCTGCAAAATCTCCAGCCCCATCGTCCCCTGCCCGGCAATGATATCGGCATCATCAAAACCCGGAACGTACAAGAGCTTCTTCTCATCGGATAGCTGCCGCGCCAGCGCCCTCGCATGGTCGTAACTCTCCCCATGCAAAACAACATTCGCCCCAAACCCACGACAATTAGAAACCTTCACCAGCGGCGCCCACTTCGGCATCACAACCGTCACCGGAATCTGAAGAAGCTGCCCATGATACGCAACGCCCAGCCCATGATTCCCCGCCGAAGCAACCACAACGCCCGCCCTGCGCTGCTCCGCATTCAGCAACATCAACTTATTCCGCGCCCCGCGCTCCTTAAAGCTGCCGGTCATCTGCAAATGATCCAGCTTGCAAAAAACCTGGCACCCACAAAGCCGGCTCAGTTGAAGCGAGTAAGGACAAGGACTGCGATAAATCGCATCCCTAATACGCTCATGCGCCGCGAGAATATCCTTAAGCGTCACAGGCAATTGATTATTCTTATCTTCTCTGCGTCTGTCTCAGCGTCTCAGCAGCCTGTCCCGGCGCGCCGNNCGCCGGGGTCTCTGCGGCTCACAATTCAATTTGGATTTCTTCACGGTTGAATTAAATTTCGCCAGTAAGTCGACCCTGACTAACCTCACGCGGCAAATGCTCAACCGCTTCAAGCGACGGCAATTCCTTATCCGTGCGCGCCCCCAGTTCCGCCATCTTCCGCGCCGTAGGCATCACCCGTCCCTCCAATGATCCAAGCACGGAATTGTAATTCCCCACTGCGGAATTCAGGCTCCCGCCAAGCTTAGATATATGGCTCAGCACCGTGCTAAACCGTTCGTACAATTCCACCCCAAGCGTCCTGATCTGCTCCGCATTCTCCGTGATCGCCTCCTGCCGCCACCCAAATTCAATCGTCTTCAGCAGCNNCCAGCTTCAGCAGCGCGATTAAAGTCGTCGGCGTCGCAATCAGCACATGATTCTTGATGCAATCCTCCACCAGCGACCCATCCTGCTCCACCGCGGCATATAAAAATGCCTCCCCCGGCAAAAACATAATCACATACTCCGGCGACCGCGAAAACTGCGTCCAATAGCTCTTCCCCGACAACTCCCGAGCCCGGCTCCGGACCTGCTGCGCATGCCGCTGCAGATGCGTCTTTCGCGTGTCCTCATCAACGGCAGCGGCCGCATCAAGAAACGCGTCAAGACAAGTCTTGCAATCGATCACCACATCCCGATCACCAGGAAGCTTCACCACCATATCCGGCCTAAGCTTCCCCTGATCGCCATCCACAGTCTTCTGCTCAACGAAATCACATCGGTCAGACAACCCCGCCAGTTCCACCAATCGTCGCAGCGAGATCTCCCCCCACTGCCCGCGAACCGTCGGCCGCGAAAGCGCCGTCACAAGCTGCGATGTCTGCGTGTTCAACGTCCGCTGCGTCTCCGCCAACGTCCCAAGCTGCTCCCGCAACATGCTGTACGATTCAACGCGAGATTTCTCGATCTCGCCAACGCGAATCTGGTATTGATCCATCAACCCGCGAAGCGGCTTCAGCAACCCATCAATCTGTTCCTTACGCTGATCGAGCGACCCCGCCGCCTCCGCCGCCATCGTCGCAAATCGTTCCTTGGCTAATTGCAGAAATGTTTCGTTGTTGCGCGCCAGCACCTCCGCCGATGCGCTGGCAAAAGCCTCCCGCAATTGTTCTTGCGCCTGCTCCAACAACTGCCGCTGCTCAATAAGATTCTGCTGCCCCGAAGCGAATTGCGTTTTGGCGGTGGCCAACTCCCGCTCGCTTTGGGCCAAGCCATCCCGCAGAGACTGAGTCTGTACTTTTTCCGCCGCGACTTGCTGCGCCAAGTCCGCCCGCAGTTGCTCCGCCACCTGCCAGCGCCGTGATCCCAGCAAAACGCCAAACAACGCCCCAATGGCGATCCCAATCACCAATCCCGCAATGCCTGCCGCCAAAAGCATTAGACTTCGTTCTGTGATACCTGAACGATAACCTAACACGCAGATCGCGTTTGCGGAAGGCCCCGATCATGCACTCTCGATCACGCCACCGCCGCCACAGGCTTCGGCGTCAGCAATATCCATTTACGAATCGCGCTCGTCTGTGATTCCCACGCCGACGAGCAGCGCCGCTTCAAAAATACGTCGTACAACGAATCAATCGCCTTCCACAATTCGCGCATCAGCCCCACCCGCTCCTCAAACTGCGTGCGAGGCGTGTCCGCTTCCTCAACCTTCGGCAATTTCGCCGCCGAAATCGAAAAACTCTCCGCATTGAACGTAAGCGTGAACTGCTGCCGCGAGTAATCCAACACCAACCCCGCCTTCCGCGGCAATTTCCCCGTACGCAGCGCATCCTTCGCCTCCGGCATCCGCGTCGGCCCGTCCCCGCGCAACGTATCTCGTCCGCTCAGTCCATAAGCGCAATCCAAATCCAGCGATTTATCGATAAAGATCGCCGCCTCACCAGATTCAACCTTGATCGTCCCATCCCGCTGATCCGCCTCATTCCACAGCCACAGCAAAAATTCATTACCCAGAAAATCCTTAGGCTGCGGCCCCTTCGCCGTCCACGGATACTCCGGATGTTGGCTCTCCCCTTCCGGCCCAAGCACAAATCGTGTCGGCCGAGAATCCTCATAATCCCGCCGATGCCCGCGCGATTCCAGCATCTTCAACGCAATCGACCCCGCCGACATCGGCTGCAATTCAAGCCCAAATGTCCGCTCAAACAGCTCCATCAGCTTCTCAGCCACAGGCCCAGAAGCCGGCGAATAAACGCTCGCCGTAGGCAAATCCCACAGCACCGTCGTCAACCGGCTCCGCCGAAACTTCCCCGATTTCAATTCCTCGTCCAGCTTCCGGGCCAAAGTCTCCTTCACCATCGACTTCTGCTTCCGGCTGATAAATCCCGACGGATTCGACGCCGCCACCGCATCCTCTTCCATTATCTTGTACGCCTGCCGCAATTCCGCCGGAACCCGGCTCGTATCCACCCGCATCGCAAACGACACCGCGTCATTAAATACATTCCGTTCAAAATCGAATCGGCTATCCAAAATATGCCGACCCCCGCACCACCCATATTCCACCTCCGGCGGCACCCCATCCTCCGACGGAACCAGCGCATGCTCCGCCAGCTTATCCAATAGTGGTTGCTCAACGCTCTTCGGTTGATCGCCCAAAACGGCAAAACGACGCATAGAGACCGATCCAGATGAAAATCCCATAGCCGGGGAATCTACAGGATCACACAAAATCTTCCGCGCCGGGGTTGCGGCTTCGACAGGCTTCGCGCATGTTATCCACATCCTGTTCATGAATCGTACGATTTTTAGAATATTTGCCTGCGTAAGTGTGCTGCTGATGGCGGGCTGTCAGGCCGATCCCTATCCATTGGCCACCCCAAGACGCGTCGCCGACGTCACCGCCGCCATTTCCCCCGCCGTCGTCCGTGTCGATATCGCCCAGGCCATCTATAAAGATGGCAAACAAAGCCTCGTCCGAGGCAACGGCTCGGGCGTCTTCATCGACCAGCAAGGCCACATCCTCACAAACTATCACGTCGCCGGCCGCGCCATCGAAATCTATGTAACCCTCGCCGACAAAGAACGCGTACCCGCTCGTCTCATCGGCGACGATCACTGGACAGATCTGGCCGTCATTCAGATGGATATGGACGCCGCCAAGCGCCAAAACATCACCTTCAGCTCAGTCCAGCTCGGTGACAGCAGCACCCTGGTCGTCGGACAAGACGTAATGGCCTTCGGAACCCCCTTCGGCCTCGCCCGCACCGTCACCCGAGGCAGCATCTCCAACACCGATCGCACCTTCTTCGACGTCCAGCAACGCATGGATATCGACGGCTACGAAACCGGTGACTTCTCCAACTGGATCCAGATGGACGTCCCCATCAACCCCGGCAACAGCGGCGGCCCACTCGTCGATATCAACTCAAAAGTCGTCGGCATCAACACCCGAGGCGGCGGCCAAAACCTCAACTTCGCAATCCCCATCGACACCGCCAAACCGGTCATCGCCGCCATCCTGCAATCCGCCGCCCCAGGCATAAAAGGCAAAGTCGATCGCAGCGATCTCGGAATCGAACTGATGCCGATGCATCAATTGGAATCCTTCTACGACATCGACATCAACCGCGGCGTCCTCATCAACAGCGTCGACAAAATCGGCCCCTACGCCGACGCCGGCGGAAAAGCCCAGGACATTCTGCTCGCGATCAACGGCCAGCCAACCAACGCGCGCTTCCCCGAAGAACTCGCCCCCGTCCGCCAGCGCCTCGCATCCCTCCCCATCGGCGCCGACGTCAAACTCACGATCAAGCGATCCAAGAAAGAACTCACCCTCACCGCCAAAACAACCCAACTGGAAGGACTCCTCGGCGAAGAACGCGGCTTCACCCAATGGGGCGCTTCCGTCCGCGAAGTCAGCCGCCCATACGCCATCGCCAGTCAGCTCGATCAGGTCGCGGGCGTCTGGATCACCAGCATGGCCGACGGCGAACCCGTTGAACGTGCTCATCTGGAAACCGGCGACGTAATCCTTTCCGTCAATGGCACACCCGTAAAAGATATGACTCAGTTCCAGGGCCTGTACGACAAAACCCAGGAGCAAAAGCTCGATCGGGTCGCATTGGAAATCGAGCGAGGCCGCGAGTCATTTACCGCGATTCTGAAGGTAAAGGAGTACGCGCCCACCACCGAGCAGGGCGAATAGGAGCCGCATGAAAAATATCAACCGACTCATTGGATGCATCGCGATCGTAATCCTGCTTTCACTCTCAAGCGCCCTCGCGACAGCCGACGATGCGAAAACAATTCGCTCCATGTACGACCTGGTCAAGCCCTCGCTTGTCGCCGTCAAATACACCTGGACCAGCGAACTCGGCTCGCAGGAACTCTCCGCCGCAGGTGTCATCATCAGTGACGACGGCCTCGTCATCATCCCCATCGGCATCGTCACACCCGCCATCATCCCCGACGAGCAGATGCAGAAATTCAAAATCATCGTCCCCAGTGAAACCGGCGATGAAACAGAAATCGACGCAACGCTCCAGGGCCGCGATGAGCGCACGAGCCTCGCATTTGTCCGGGCAGACTCCCCACAGAAATGGAAATCGATCAAGTTCGTGGATGAGTCCCCGCAAATAGGCGATCCCCTCTACTCCGTCGGAATTCTCCCCAAGGGCGCGGGATACAAAGCGCTCGTAACCACCGCCTTCATGTCCACCCGTCTCCGCGGGCCGATCCCCCAGCTTCTAGTCGGCGGCCAGTTGGCCGGCGTCGGCGCAATCGTCCTCGATGCAAAGGGACGCGCCGTCGGTTATGTCCACGCCCGCAGCCTCGGCGAAGCCCTTCTCGATAATCCGGAAACACCGGACGATATCCCGATGCTGACCAATACGCCGCGGCTCTTCATTCCCTCCAGCGATTTTCTGTCAGGCATCCAGAATCCCCCCACGCCCGACAAGCCAATCGTCATTCCCTGGATCGGCTGCGAAATGAAAGGCCTCGAAAAAGAAGATGCTGAATATTTCGGCCTCCAAAATGTCCCCGCGGTCCAGATTGGCGATGTCGTCCCCGATTCCCCCGCCGCCAAAGCCGGCCTCAGTAAGCTCGACGTCATCACACAAATCAACGGCCGGCCCATCGAGCGCGGAGATCTCCCCGTCGAACTCCCCGAGATCGTCACGCGCCAAATTCAGCGGATGGACGTCGGCGACAAGCTGACGCTCTCCGTGATCCGGGCCAAGGGAGATTTCCCCAAAACGATTGTCGTGACCCTCGAAACGCGCCCCAAGCAGCCGCACCAGGCCAAACGCTTCTATGCCAAGGACCTCGGCTTTGTCGCCCGCGAAGTCACATTCGTCGACACCTATCGCCGCAAGCTTGGCACAACCACAGGNNCACAAGCCGCGAGACTCGGCGCCAACGACCTGATTCTCCAGATGAACGGCAGGCCCGTCGAAAATCTCGAGCAATTCAAAAAGGACTACCTCGACTTCCGAAAAAACCAACCCAACGACCCCCTCGTCTTGGAAGTTATGCAGGTAGACGGCAAGCAAAGAACAATCAATATCGAACCCCCGCAAACAAACGTCCAGCCGGGAATGTAAAAAAGGAAACCAGAAGCCCGAATGCTGAAAGTCCCGGC
>PMAK01000296.1 GCA_003153655.1 Phycisphaerales bacterium | reverse complement strand
CGGGATGGGGATGATGTCAGGCCTAGCTTTGTGAGGAACGGGGCGGCGCGTCTTTCGACGACGTCGATGAAGTGCCAGCGGTGAACGCCGTATTCTCCGAAGGCCGGTTTGGGGGTGATTTCGGTAAAATGTCCATCGGTTTCGGTGACGACTTTGGCGGACCCGTTTCTGAGGAAGCAGCCGGCCTTGGTGCCGCGCAGCTCGACGAAATTATTTTCCTCTTCAATATTGGAGGCCCAGGAGAATTCGATCTGAAGGCTGGCCCCGTTGTCGAAGCGGATGAAGCCAATCGCGAGATCTTCCACGTCGAAAATCCCGTCTTTCTTGGCTTCGCCGAAAATGGCGTGGGCGGAATCGGAAAATGTGGAATGGGCAAACTTGCAGTAGGTTGAGCCGCTGACGGCGACGGGGCGGGGGTTGCCCATTAGCCAGATGGCGGCGTCGATGAAATGGACGCCCAGATCGATGAGGGGACCGCCGCCGGAGAGGGCTTTGGTGGTGAACCACCCGCCTTTTCCGGGGATGCCGCGGCGGCGTTGCCAGCCGCAACGGCCCGTATAGATTTCCCCGGCGTGGCCCTGGTTGATAAAGTCGCTCAAGAAGCGGGTGGCGGGATTCCAGCGGTTGTTGCGCATGGCCATGAGAACTTTGCCGGACTTCTGAGCGGCGCCGGCCATTTTCGATGCTTCTTCGGGGGAGATGGCGTCGGGTTTTTCGGTGAAGACGTGGCAGCCGTTTTCCAGGGCGGCGACGGCGATTTCGGAGTGGAGGAGATTGGGGGTGCAGATGTCTATCAGATCAAGATCAAGTTTGAAAAGATCGTGATAGTCGCGAACGCTGTGCTTGATGGAATGCGCGGCGGCGAACTGGTCCGCTTTTTCCTTCACGATGTCGCAGACGGCTGCGATTTCGATTTCGGGATGGTTGAGCCAGGTCTTAGCGTGGAGAGAGTTCCAGGCGACACCTGTGCCGACGACACCGAGGCGAAGTTTCTTGCTCATTTTCTTATCCACTCCATGTGCTTGTAGAAAACAGATATGGATTGGAGGGTGGCTTGGATGAGGATGAAATAGGAGAAAGCACTCATTTGGGTCTAAGAGATTGTTTTTTGTTTGGGACTGGCCTTGATGCGTGCTTTGAGCATTCGTGGAACGGTAAATCCTGCAGAGCATGTTAGAATAATCGTATGCGAGTTCTGATCACCGCCGGGCCCACGCGCGAGCCTATTGATCCTGTTCGTTACATCGGGAATCGGAGCAGCGGGAAGATGGGGGCGGCGCTTGCTTCGGCTGCGGTGAAGGGTGGGCATTCGGTTTGTATTGTGCTTGGGCCTGTGGATGTTGCTTATCCCTCGGGCGTGCGGCGGGTTGATGTGGAGACGGCTTCGGAAATGTTTGGGGCGGTGGTGCGGGAATTTCCTGGGCATGATTTGCTTATCATGGCGGCGGCTGTGGCGGATTACCGGCCGGTTTCGGTTAGTGCTGTTAAGCTCTCTCGCGAGGGGGCTTTGACTTTGGAGTTGGAGTCTACCGAAGACATTGTTGCGGCGGCGGGGAACATGAAGCGTCTTGATCAGCGGACGGTGGGATTTAGTTTGGAGACTTCGCCGGATTTGGGGCGGGTGGCTGGCAAGTTACGGCAAAAGAAGCTGGATTTGATTGTTTATAATCCGGTGAAGACGATTTCTTCGGATCTGGTTGAAGCGACGCTGGTTTATGGGGATGGGCGGGAGGAGAAACTGGATTCGCGGGGGAAAGGGGAGTTCGCCGATATCCTCATCCAGCGGGTGGCCGGGCTATTTGAATAGCAGGCGTCATTCGTTGGAGTGTGGCGTGTGCATCGTCCGATAACAGTAAAGATCAAACGTTTGCCGGGTGGTGAGGGTCTATCCTTGCCGATCCGGATGACGGAAGAGTCTGCCGGGCTGGATTTGGCGGCGGCGGTGGCCGCGGCTGTGGTGATTAAGCCGGGCGAGATTCGAGTGATTCCTTGCGGGTTCGCGATTGCGATTCCGGCGGGGTATGAGGGACAGGTGCGGCCGCGTAGCGGTTTGGCGAGCAAGCATGGGATTACGATGATTAATAGTCCGGGGACGATTGATTCGGATTATCGCGGTGAGGTTTGTGTGCCGGTGGTGAATCATGGATCGGCGGCGTTTACGGTTGAGCGGGGGATGCGGATTGCGCAGATGGTGATTATGGCGGTGCCATCGGTGACGATTTTGGAGGTGGCGGAGTTGGATGAGACGGGTCGTGGCGGCGGTGGGTTTGGGCATACTGGACATTAGAGAAAAACGCCCTTCGACAGGCTCAGGGCAGGCGAGCGACGCGACTAAAAGAAATTGACGACTGAAAAATATATGTTGCAACGTTCTCATATTTTGAAACCCCTGGCGCTGTTTTTTGCTACGGCGGTTTGGGTGTTTTTGATTTGTGCGCTGGGGTCGTTTCATGCGACCGATTGGCCCAGTCATGCTGTTTATCCGTATGGGGCTACGCAGAATGTTTGCGGGCCTGTTGGGGCGTTTGTTGCGTATTGGAGTTATCTGGCGATTGGGCAGGGGGTTTTTCCGCTGCTGTTTTTCAGCGGGGTTTGCCTGGCGATGGCGTTTTATCATACGCGGCTGAGCGATCCGTGGCTGCGGGCCATGGGATTGGTGATGCTGTCGGTCGCGTTCGCGGCGTTTGTGAATCATTTTAAGCCGGGGTCCAGCTCGGGATTTCCGGAGGGATCGGGCGGGGTGATCGGGATTGGGACGGCTGCGTTTTTGCAGGCGCATTTCAATACGGTGGGGACGAGTTTGATTTTGCTTACGGCGATATTGGTTGGACTTTTGCTTGCGGCGGATGATTTGGTTTTGCGCGCGCCGGGGCTTGCCGCGCAGGCTTATTCGACGGTGAAGGAAGGGGCGCCGCGGATGAAGTTTTCGTGGCCTACATTTCCGCAGATGTTTAAGCGGACGAGTGTAAAGCCGGTGAAAGTTGCGAAGGTTGTGGCGAAGGAGAAAGGGCCTGCGGCGAAGAAGGATTTGGATGATGATGAGGATGATCTGAAGCCTGACGTGCTGTTGAAATTGGATAAGTCTGGGCCGAAGGGCGCGCAGCTGGATGCGTTTGATGATGTGGATGAGGAAGAGGAGAAGGATGAGGAGGCTGCGCCGGTAGTGGTAGCGCCGGTTGTGCCGCGGGCGGACATTATTGTGAAGCTGCCGAACATGATGAAGTCTCGGCAAGCGAGTCCGCCGCCCGCGCCGCCGCGGGAGCTTGGGGAATATCATTTGCCGCCGTGGGATTGCCTGGAGAATGCGGAGTATGGGTTTGTGGAGAGCCAGGAGAAGTTTGTCCGCGAGAAGGCGGCGATGCTTGAGCAGGCGATGCGGGAATTCAACATTGATGCCCGGGTTGTCGAGATCGACACGGGGCCGGTTATTACGATGTATGAGTTGGAGCTTGCGCCGGGGATCAAGGTGTCGGCGATTACGGCGCTGTCGAACGACATCATGCGCGCGCTGCGGGCGGAGAGCGTGCGGATTGTCGCGCCGGTGCCGGGGAAGAATACGGTTGGGATCGAGGCTCCGAATGCGCAGAAGGAGAAGGTGCGGCTGAAGGAATTGATGCAGGCTGCGCCGGATGCGACGAAGAAGATGGCGATTCCGCTTTATCTTGGGAAGGACGCGAGCGGGGAGCCGCTGATTACGGATCTGGCGGCGATGCCGCATTGTTTGATCGCGGGAACGACCGGATCGGGGAAGTCGGTTTGCATCAACTCGATCATCATGTCGATCATGTATCAGCAGCGGCCGGATCTGGTGAAGCTGATATTGGTGGATCCGAAAGTCGTGGAGATGGCGCCGTTCAAGGACATCCCGCATTTGATGTGCCCGATCGTGAATGATCCATCGCGCGCGACGAGCGTTTTGGAATGGGCGTGCGAGAAGATGGATGAGCGGTATGAAATTCTGGCTGAGGCGGGGGTGCGGAATATCAAGGGATATAACGGATTGACGCGGGAGGAATTGAACGAGCGGTTTAAGCCGGCGTCGGAGGAAGAGGAAGCGAAGATTCCGAAGCAGTTGCCGTATATCGTGATCATCATCGATGAATTGGCGGATTTGATGATGACGAGCGGGAAGGAAGTGGAGACGTTTATCGTGCGTCTGGCGCAGAAGTCTCGCGCGGTGGGGATACATCTGGTGGTGGCGACGCAGCGGCCGCAGGCGAATGTGGTGACGGGATTGATCAAGAGCAATATGCCGAGCCGGATTGCGTTTAGGGTTGCGAGCAAGATGGATAGCCGGATTGTGCTGGATCAGAATGGTGCGGATTTGCTGTTAGGTCAGGGTGATATGTTGTTCCTGCCGCCGGGCGCTGGGAAGCCGATCCGCGGGCAGGGTACGTTTATTGATGATAAGGAAATGAAGGAGAGCGTGAAGCTGATAAAGACGCTGGCGGATGCGCAGTACGAGCCGGAATTGGTGCAGATCAAGGCGGGGACGACGGTGGATGAAGAGGCGGCGAAGGATGAGTTGTTTGATCCGGCGGTGCGGGTGGTTTTGGAAACGAAGCGCGGGAGCGTGAGTTTATTGCAGCGGCGATTGACGATTGGATATAGCCGCGCGAGCCGGCTGATTGAGGCGATGGCGACGAGCGGGATTGTGGGGAGTTATAAGGGGAGTCAGGCGCGGGAGGCGCTGATTACGGTGGAGGAGTGGGATGCGATGCAGGCTGCGCGGCAGGCGGATGCCGCTACGGGGATGAGTGTTTGAGATTATTCAGACTGATCGGATTGCAGGCCTTTTTGTAGTTCCACGAATCGATCCTGAACGTAGGGATCAAGTTTGGATGCGAAGTTATCGTCGAGCTTGAGGGCGCGAATCAGTTCCTGCACATCGCCGAGATCTTTAACACGGCCGGGGTTGGTCATTCCTGAGGCTAGTTTTAGTTCGATTAACTTTTCCAGTTTTAGATAGCGGATGCCGTCGATGAAGGCGCCGGCCGATTCTGGGTCGGGGAAGGCGATGGGTTTAGGTTTGCCGTCGCCGGGGAATTGGCCGGTTAACAGGAATTCGATGCGGATGCCGGTTTGGGTGTCGCGGAGGTTTTTACTGTTTTTGAATGGGGGAATATATCCTAAGTCGATCAATTGCTCGCGCGCTTCGGCGATCCTGTCGGCGGTTACCAGGATTTGTACATCCAACGTCGTGCGAGTGCATCCGTGCGCCACTAAAGCCATTCCACCAGCAACTACATACGGAATTCTCGAATCCTGCAATGTGGCGGCGATTGTGTGCAGGGATAGGTGTATTGCGTCAGTGCTGGTGAAGAATTTTGAGATTTCGTGGAGTGCGGTATCACCGCCGCGCCGCATTGTTGCGTCGAAGTCTTTCACGGCGGCATATTACCGCCAGTGAATGACCAATGACAGATAAACGATTACAATTGCGGGCTGTGAATTTTGTTGCTGTCAATTTGCCCAGCGGGAAATACGCCGTTTCGATTGGGGCGGGGTTGCTGGCCGGCGTTGGGGGGGAGCTTCGTAAATTATCTGGTTCTGCTAAGGCGGCGATTGTTACGGATTCGCATGTGGGCGCGATTCATCTTTCTGCTCTTGAAAGCTCGCTGAAGGCGGCGGGGTTTGAGGTGATGTGTGCGACGATTCCGGCTGGGGAGCAGCATAAGACGATGGCGATGCTGCTGCCGGTTTATGATCAGTTTTTGTCCGGGAAGATTGAGCGGTCTACGCCTATTCTTGCGCTGGGGGGTGGGGTGATTGGGGATATGGCTGGGTTTTTGGCGGCTACGATTTTGCGCGGGGTGCCGTTTGTTCAGGTTCCTACGACTTTGCTGGCGATGGTGGATGCGAGCATTGGGGGGAAGACCGGCGTGGATCATGCGCAGGGGAAGAATTTGATTGGGGCGTTTCATCAGCCGATCGGGGTGTTCGCTGATCCGCGGACTTTGGCGACATTGCCGGAGGGGCAGATTCAGAGCGGGCTGGCGGAGTGCATCAAGCATGATTTGATTCGGGATGGGAATGCGTTCGCGGGGTTGAATGCTGTCATTGAGCGGGTGCTGAAGATGGATATGGAGGCGGTGAGCGAACTGGTTGCGCATAACGTTACGATCAAGGCGCGGGTTGTTGAAGCGGATCCGTTTGAAAAGGGAGAGCGGGCGCATTTGAATCTGGGGCATACGTTTGGGCATGCGATTGAATCGGTTTCGCGATATTCGTATTCACATGGGCAGTCGGTTGCGCTGGGGATGTGCGCGGCGGCTTATGTTTCGCAGAAGCTGGGGTATGACGTGGACCGGGAGCAGATTGTTGCGACGATTCGGAAGGCGGGGTTGCCGACGGGCGGCGTGACGCTTGATCCGAATCGGGTGTTTGAGGCGATGCAGTTTGATAAGAAGGTGAAGGGTGGGCGGATTCGGTTGGTGCTGCTGGAATCGATTGGAAAAGCTGTGGTTCGGGATGATGTTGCGGCTACTCTGATCCTTGAGGGGATTGAGTCGTTGAGATAGCGGGGAGCCGCAGAGACCCCGGCGCGCCGGGACAGGCAGACGCAGAGAAGAGTATTGGCCACAGATGTAAATCAGATTCACACAGATGAAATGCGTAAGGGATTGGGGTTACTTGGTTTTATTTAGCAGGCGGATGTCGGTGATGGTCATTGTTTTGTCGATGGCTTTGCACATGTCGTAGATTGTCAGGGCTGCGATGGAGACGGCGGTCAGGGCTTCCATTTCTACGCCGGTTTTGGCGGTGATTCTTGCTGTTGATTTGATTCGGAGTTTTACGGGGTTGGAGCTGCCCGGGCTTAGGTCGGGGAGATCGAAATCGACTTCGATGCTTTCTAACGCGAGCGGGTGGCAGAGGGGGATCAAGTCTCCGGTGCGCTTGGCGGCCATGATGCCCGCGAGGCGGGCGACGGAGAGGACTTCGCCTTTGGGGACTTTGTCGTTGCCGATGGCTTCCAGGGTTGAGCGCTGGAGAGTGATGTAGGCTTCGGCGGTGGCGGTGCGCGGGGTGGTGGGTTTGTGGCCGACGTCCACCATTTTTGCTTTGCCGGTTTTGTCGGTGTGGGTTAGGCGGGGCTTGGGCATTGGGGGATTGTAGCGAGGCGAATGCTAATTTCCGATTGCCTATTGCCTATTGAGACCTTTGAATAACCAGAAGACACGGCGACTAAAGTCGCCGCGCCGCGCGATGGCCGAGGACGCGTTTGGGTTTTTCAAACGGCGCATCTGGTGATTACCTCGCGCGTGATTCGATCCAACGCACGAGCGTGCGGACGCCCCAACCGGTTGCGCCGACGGCGTAGTATGGGAGTTTTTTTTCGGTGTCGGCGACGCCGGCGATATCCAGATGGGCCCAGGGGACGGATTCATCGTCGGGGACGAAATAGCTGAGGAATGCGCCGCCTTGCAGCGGGTGGCCTTCGCGGCCGGCGCTGTTGACGATGTCGGCGGATTCGGCCTTTATGAAATCTCGCTGGTCTTCGCCGAGGGGGAGTCGCCACATTTTTTCGCCTTCGGGTTCGCCGGCTTGGGTGAGTTCGGCGACGAGGGCGTCGCTGTTGCTCATGACGCCGGCCATGGTTTTGCCGAGGGCGACGATGACGCCGCCGGTGAGGGTTGCGAGATCGACGACGGCGGCGGGTTTAAATTTTTCGATGCCCCAGGCGAGTGCGTCGCCGAGGACGAGGCGGCCTTCGGCATCGGTGTTGGTGACATCGACGGTGACGCCGTTGTACATGCGGAGGATATCGCCGGGGCGATAGGCCTTGGAACTGATGGCGTTTTCGGCGCTGGCGAGGATTCCGACGACGTGGATAGGGAGTTTGAGTTTGGCGACGGCGTACATGAGGCCGAGGACGGCCATTCCGCCGCACTTATCGAAGATCATTTTTCCCATTTTGTCGGCGGGTTTGATGGAGATTCCGCCGGTGTCGAAGGTGATCGCTTTGCCGACGACGAGGATCGTTTTGGCGCTGCGTTTTGCGGGGCGGTGTTCGAGGACGATCATGCGCGGTGGGGATTGGATGCTGCCGTTGCCGACGGCGAGGATTCCGCCCATTCCGAGGCGAGCGAGTTGGCGCTCGTCCATCACGGTGCAGCGGAGGGATGCTTCGCGGGCGAGGGATTGGGCTTGTTTGGCGAGGGTGATCGGGTTGATGTCATTGCCGGGGCGGGAGGCGATGGTGCGGGCGAAGTTTTGGCCGTTGCAGATGATTTTTGCGCGATCGACGGCGGGTTTTACTTTTGATAACGAGGACTTTTCGGCGACCAGCGTGATTGCGATTGGCTTGGTGGAACTTTTGTCGGATTTTTCGCGGGATTTGGAGGCGGTTCCTTTGTATTCCTGATAGTCGAAGGCGGCGAGGTGGATGCCGGTGGAGATGGCGTCGGCGGCAGTTGTGGCCGAGATGAATTTTAGTTCTGGCAGAAGGATGGCGGCGCGATTGATTTGATGTTTGCGGAATGCGCGCAGGACTGAGCCCGCGGATTGGCGGAGTGTTTCGGGGGAAATTTTTTCGGGCTTTCCCAGGCCGGCGACGAAAACATGCTGGGCGCGGGGGCCGTCGCCGATGATGCTCAGGGTGACTTCTTTGGGTTTTCCGACGGCTGTGTCGGCAGATAGCAGGCGATCTATGCTTTGGGCGATTTCCTTTCCAGCGACTTTGGCGGCTGGGGGTGCGGAGGAATCGCCTTCCGCGACGAAAACTACGATAGCCTCGGAACTTGTTGGGATTTTATCAGTGGCGAAAATTTCGGCGGATGAACTTGTGATGATCATGATTGGGGAAACGTAGCTCAAATTCGGGCGCGGTTCAATTAGGAGACTACCGCGAAGACGCGAAGGTCGCGAAGACAGACGCGAAGAAATGCAGTTTGGCCACAGATAAAAATCAGATGTAAATCAGATAAATACAAATTGCATTTTCATCTGTGTGCATCTGATTTTCATCTGTGGCAAAAATTCTTCTTCGCGTCTTTGTGGTTGATTCAATTTCGATTTTAATGGGGCTCGGCTGCGAAACGTTTCGTGACGATTGGCAGGCAGGCGGTGTCGTTGCAGGCTTGATATGAAAGGGCCAGCTCGAAGTTTTGTTTGGGGGGGGATTTCAAATTGATACTGATCGCGAATTTCCCCTGTAATTCGCCTGGGGGATATTGGATGGATTCTATTTCTGCACCTGTCAGTCGCAGTTGTGTGGGGGCGGTGGCGGCATCGTGGGCGTTGAGGTGGTATCCGTCGCCGATCTGGCAAATCATTTTCAACTGAGTTGGGGTCTGCCAATTGATTTCGATTTTTAGCACGTCCGCGGCGAGTTCGGCCGGAGATGCCAGGTGATTGGGGTCTGATCCGGCGGTTGTTTGGAGATCGCCGTGACGTTTTACGTAGAGCATCGCGGATTGGAGGAGGGCGCTCATTCCTTCGCTGACGGTTTCGAGTTGGCCGGCGAAGGCGGAGATTGTTTGCAGGGCTTGTTGGGGTTGATTGAGTTCCAGGAGAGCAATGGCGGCGATGCCATTGCCGCTGGGGAGGGGGCTGTCTGAGCCGACCATCTGGCGGACGATCAGGTCGGTGGCGCGGTCGTCGGTGTAGAAGAATCCGCCATCGGGGCCGGCGGAGAATCTTTGGTGCATGATTTTGGCGAGTTGGTTGGCTTCATCCCGCATGGAGAGGGATAGGAGGGCCTGGATGAGGAACGCGTAGTCGTCGAGGAATGCGCGGTGTTTGGCTGGGCCGGTGGTGCTGACTCTTAATAGGCCGCCTTCGGAATCGCGGTGATTGGCGAGGAGGAAGTTGGCGGCTTTTCTCGCGGCGTTGGTGTAACGCGGTTCCTTTAGTATCGCGCCGGCGTGGGCGAGGGCGCGGATCATCAGGGCGTTCCAGCTTGTGAGGATTTTGGTGTCGAGCATCGGCTGTTTGCGCTGGCGGCGCGTTTTCAGCAGTATTTGGCGCATCTCGGCTAGTTTTTCGTCGAGGAGCGGTGCGCCGTTTTCGGGTTCGGCGAGGTAGAGGACATTTTTGTCGGGCATGCCGTTGCCGTGGTGGGGGTCGGCGAAGTTGGGGCCGTCTTCGAGGCCGTAGGTTCGGAGGAATCTGGCGGCGTCGGGATGATCGGCGAGGACTTCTTGCGCTTCGGCGCGGGTCCAGAGATAGGTTGCGCCTTCCTGGGCATCGGTTTCGGCATCTAGGGCGGTGAAGAATGCGCCATTTGGAGCGGTCAGGTCGGAGAGGACGAAATCGGCGATGCCGCGTGCGATGGCGGCGTATCGCGCTTCGCCGGTCTGGCGGTGCGCCTCGGCGTAAATCCAGAGGAGCATGGCGTTGTCGTAGAGCATGATCTCGAAGTGCGGGACGAGCCAGCGGGCATCGGTGCTGTAGCGGTGAAACGCGCCGCCGAGGTGGTCACGGATTCCGCCGTAGGCCATGGCGTCGAGAGATTTTTGGACGATGGACATTAGATCGGGGTCGGGATTGTCTTTGAGATACGTGAGCAGCAATTCGAGCAATGTTTGCTGCGGGAATTTTGGGGAGGTTCCGAAGCCGCCGTTTTGCGGATCGAAATCTGATGCGGCGCGATCGATGCGTTCGCGAATCCAGGGGAGGTCGATTTTGATCGGGACGGCGGAACGGCGCGGGCGGGAGATTTGGCGGAGGAGCGCGGTTACCTGCTCGGCCGAGGCCGTTACGTCATCGATGCGATTTTTATAGGCATCTTCGATGGCGGCGAGGACTCTGGGAAAGCCGGGCCGGCCGTAGGAATCGGCGGGTGGGAAATAGGTTCCGGCGAAGAAGGGGCGCAGATCTGGGGCGAGGAAGACGCTCATGGGCCAGCCCCCCTGCCGGGTGAGGATTTGCGTCGCGGTCATGTAGAGCTGATCGAGATCGGGGCGTTCCTCGCGATCGACTTTGATGCAGACGAAGCGGCTGTTCATGTCGGCGGCGATTTCGTCGTCCTCGAAACATTGGCGTTCCATGACGTGGCACCAGTAGCAGGTGCTGTAGCCGACGGAGAGGAAGATCGGGCGGTTTTCGCGTTTGGAGCGGGCGAGTGCTTCTTCGGACCAGGGATACCAGTCCACGGGATTGTGGGCGTGCTGAAGGAGATAGGGAGAGGTTTCGGCTGCCAGGCGATTTGTGGGAAGGGAGCTGCTCATGAGTGTTCCGTGGTTGGTGGCGTTACGTACCAGAGGAGGTTGCTGTCTCCCGGGCCATGGATGTCATGGACTTGCCAGCCTGGGAGAATTCGCTGGGTGTCGGATCCTGGATAGATGCCGATCACCCAAATGCGATTGTAGCGCTGAAGTTGGCGCTGGGTTTGCCGGCTGAGCGGCGCGGTGGCAAACACCACCGGGCATTTCCAAGGGCCGCCATAGTGTGAAATGAGGAAATATGTCAGTGACGACTCCTGGCTGGTGGAAGTGTAGTAGTAGTTGCCGGTGATGATCACGACGTCGCGGGGTGAAACTTGCCGCCGGACGAGATTTGCGACCGATCTGACATCCGGGGAATTGGGCGGCCCGAGCATCAAATAGTCCACGGCGAAGACCAGGGCGCCAAACAGAATGATCCATGGGGACAATTTGCCGATTCTGCCGGGAAGCGGAACAGCGAGGAGGGCATAGACGGCTGGAGCGGCGAGGGTGACATAGCGGGTGATCGTCAGGAGGGTCGAATGACGGACCACGTCTATCATAAAAATCAAACCGACTTCTCCGGCGACCCAGAGCCACCAGAACAGCAGGTGGGGCTGTGAGCGCAGTCGAACCACCGGAATTAAAAAGGTCAGGATCGCCAGCGAAATAACCAGAGTCCATGGCCCGTCGTCGGCTGAGAGGAATTGATCGTAATTGGATTCCATGATCAATCGTTGGGGCACGCTTAAGGTGATGTGGGCGAGGGTTCTATTGAAAATCCTGCCATAGTCCGCGAGGGGATTATTTTGGTTATAGGCGAGGAAGTTCGGCCCCCACGCCGCCGCCGCGATTGTGACGGCGATGAGAATGGCCGAGACCGAAGCGATCCGATTTTTACCGCGTAAGCGCAATATGGAATAGGCGATGAACGCGGCGATCAATCCGATGGAGAAGTAGTGCGTCAAGGCAAGCGCGATGATGGCAAGAGTCAAGATTGATAGTTTCGGCCAGGACCAATTTTTTTGCTGGATGGAAAGGAGAACAGCGGCGGCGACCAATGCAATGAACTGAATCAGGGTATAGGGGCGCGCCTGCTGGCTGAGGACGAGCTGCACCGGGGCCAATGCCATCAAACTGGCGGCAACGAATGCCTGGCGTGTGTCGCCGCCGGCTTTCCGAACGGTGAAATAGAGGAGCACGACGCAGCCCAGCGAGAAGAGCGTGGACATGGATCGGATCGAAGCATCGCTGTCGCCAAGCAGGTTCACCCAAAATCGGAGGATGATGTGTTAGAGGGGAGGATGGGACGTCGAATCGACGCCGTTCCAGATATGCCACCAGGGCGGAGCGCCGGAGAATCCGAGGTTTGGCGGAGGGGAGATAATGGCATTTGACGGCAGTTGAAATGCGGCGTCGCCTCGGCCAGTGGCGAGGTAGAGGGTCCAGAATTCGTCGAGCCAGAGGTTTTGTTTGGAGATGTGGTCGAGCCGCAATGCGGCGGCAACGATGACGATCAGCGTAAGGAGGGAAATCGGAAGGATGGATTTGCGGAGGGAGGCGTGGGTCATGCCTTCCTCCGGTTGCGGCAGCCGACGGAGGGGAATATCTGGCGGTTTCCGGGTGCAAGACGGATTGTGAGATGAGAATTGCTCACGAATGGCTCGTGCCTGGCGGCGTTACGTACCAGAGGAGGTTGCTGTCGCCGGGGCCTTGAATGTCGTGGACTTGCCAGCCGGGCAATATTTTTTGGGTATCACCGGAGGGATCGATTCCGACGACCCAAATTCGGGGATATTTCGTCAACTCGACGCGCGTCGAGCTGCTCAGCGGAGCTGTCGCGAAAACGATAGGGCAATTCAGAGGGCCGGCATAGTGCGAAAGAACAAAATAGGTGAGCGGCGGCTCCTGTGATTCTGCGCGGTAGTAGTCTCCGGTGATGAGAAGCACGTCTCGCGGCGTGACTTCGCGGCTGATGGAATTGGCAATTGTCTGAATATCGGGGCAATTGGGAGGTCCGGCTACCCAATAGTCCGCCGCGCATGCTATGGCGCCAAACAAAATCACCCAGGGAATACATTTGCCCAATCGCCCAGGCAGAGCGACGGCGAGGAGTGCGTAGACGCCGGGCGCGGCCAGGATCACGAGCCGCGGTATGCTCAGGAGCGTTGAATGCCGAAAGAGATCGATCAGAAAAATCGCGGCGATTGCGCCCGCCATCCAGAACCACCAGAACAGGAGATCGGGGCGTCGGCGCAGTAGAAGGAGTGGGATCGCGTAGCTGATTATCGCGAGGGCAACGACGATCGGCCACGGGCCATTATCGGAGAGCAGTAACGGGTCCTGATTTGATTCCAGGGTCAGCCGTTGCGGAACGCTTAAGACCAGATGGGCCAAGTTTCTGTCGTGTAGTTCTCCGTAGCCATTTGTCGGGTTGGTTCGGCGATAGGCGAGCAGATGCGGGCCCCAGGAGATTGCCGCGACGAGAACCGCAATCGCGATCATCGAAGCCGTGAGATATCTGGTTTGGCCGCGAAGGCGAACGAGTAAATAGATTGCCCATGCGGCGACCAATCCCGCGAAGATATAGTGTGTTAATGCGAGCGCCAGGACGGCCAGGGCCAAACCGAGGAGATGCAGCGATGTCGCCCGTTTTTTTTCGATGGAGATCAGCGCGATGCCGCCGAGGATCGCGATGAACTGGAGCATGGTGTAAGGGCGGGCTTGCTGGCTGTAGTAGATCTGGATCGGCGAGAATGCCATCAGCCCGGACGCCACGAGGGCCTGCCATCTATTGCCGGTGGATTTGAGTACGGCGACATAGAGAAGCACCACGCAACCGATGGAGAAAAGGGCCGACATCAATCGGATGGACCGGTCGCTTGAGCCGAGCAAATCGACCCAAAGCCGCAAAGTCATCAAATACAGCGGCGGATGGGCGATGCTGGCGATGCCGTTCCAGATATGCCAGACGGGCGGTGCGCCGGCGAATTCCACGGCTGGAGCATGCGGAATAATGACGTTGCACGGCAGTTGGAAGATCGAATCGCCGCGGCCTGTGGAAAAATAGAGCGCCCAGAATTCGTCGAGCCAGAGGTTTTGCCTGGTGATATTGTGAAGCCGCAACGGGACGGCAACGATGACAATCAACGTGAGCAGCGAAATTGGAATGGCGGATTTGCGGAGAGGGGAGGACGCCATCACTCCTCCGGCCGGGATTTGCGGGTTAGTTGGCCGGGGCTCTGGTAAATATCAGTGGGAATGAACCGCCCCCCTGCTTCCAGGCACCGGTGAGTTTGCCGTTTTTCAGCTTGCCGTCGAATGCGCCGCCGGCCCATTTCCATTCCATGTGTATGCCTGCCGGCGAGTATTGAAAGCCCGAGGGAGGGATGGGATCGTCGTTTCCGAATTGGTCGAGATTGGTCAGCGCTGCGGAAAGCGTGCCGTCCGGCAGCTTGGCGATATCGAGGGCCAATCGGATTTTTGTCTCTATGAGAATCCACGAGCCTTTCCAGTGTCCCTGTAATTCAGTGCTGGAAGTATATGAATAATCCTTGTCGGCGTCGTGCGCGTGTTCGGCCTGAAAATCCGCTCGCTTGAAGACCGCGGGCTTGGCGTGGCCGCCCTGTATCCATGAGCCGGTGATTTCGGTCTGGTCGTCGCTGAATTCACCTCGGAACATTCCGGAACCGGTTGCGACGAGCAGTTTCAAAGTAGGCCGGCTATACAGCACGGATAATGGCTGGCCGTTTGCGCCGAGCATGGGGCTATCTAATTCGCCGCGAAATGTTCCATTGGATTGTCCCGCGATTTTCAAGTTGACGGGCAGAGCGTTATCGCCTTGGCCGATGGTTCCCTTCCAATATCCCTGGAGGTCGGAATTCGATTGCGGCGCGAAATCGCTTTCGGAGAGGGGTGGCGGAACCTGGTCCGGCGCGGTCGTTCGCTTGAGGACGATCTCGCGCGTCTCTCCTTGAAAGCTCGTTACGCTGGTGAGCATTTCGGTGGCGTCCGGGTTGATGGTGAGGGTGTATCCCGTCCTTGGATTCATGATGAGGCGGAGGGTCGGGTAGTCGTAAATGACCTTGTAGGCGGGAATATCTTTTCGGCCCATCTCGATGGAGTCGATGGTTGCGCGGATATCGCCGTTGGTGGTCGTCAATTTTAAGACGATGCGGGTTTTGGTGGAGGCTCCTTCGGCGACGCCGGTGCCGAAGAGATCCATCGTGCCTTCCCATGCGCCTTGAAGGTCGGGAATACCGGCGGCGGGCGGGGTTGGGATGAACGTGAAATTCAGGCCTCTGAATCCCGCAGCCTGGCGATATTTGTCTTCTTCTTTGCCCCAACTGATGGCGGCATCCTGCCAGGTGCGAAATTTATGGGCGAGGATTTGATCCGCAAGCTGGCCTTGGATCCTGGCCTCGCCGGACAAAGCCGCGTGGAGTCTGTTGGGGTCATTGGTGTGCAAATTTCGTCCCTCGAGGCTGCCTTGGACGCGGCCGAGGTGATCGATGTCGGCCCGCCACTGATTGTCTTTGCGGACAAACGATATGGTTTTTCCGAGCCACGCCTCCATGTCCTGCTGCGTCTGCCGCGGAAGCAATTGGACGAGCATGGGTGGGAGATTGAGCGGGAGCGCGGCGGTATCGCCCTGAACTTTGGCGATTGGAACACCCCTGGGCCAGCCGGCCATGATGATCTGCATAATCCGGTCGGGCGTTCCCTCGTGCCGGGCGCGTTCGCCGTTGCCGAAGACCAGGTTGACGGCGTGGATCAGGCGGTTCTGGGTGAAGCAGGTGTCGAGAATGGCGTCGATGAGGGTTGGCGGGCGATTGGGGTCGGCAGTGATGCAGGCGTAAAATTTAGCGCGATCGCCGGCGGCCATTGCGCGAGTCATGGAGTCGAAGGATTTTTCCGGCGTGGAGAGATCGAGCACGACTTCGGGGAGTGGCACGGGGGCGGCCACCGGGGTCACACTGACCGGAGCGATGGCGACGGGAGCGGGCGTTTTGTCTGTCATTACCTGTGATATCAGCCATCCGCTGCCGAGGAGCGCGGCAGCAATCGCGACGATCGCGGTGGCGATTTTTAGCTTCGTCGTGAGGATGGCGGTGTTGACGCCTTTTGCGATGACCGCCCCCACCGCGGTGCTGGCTGCGCCCGCGTGGGAGGCCTGGAGAGCGCCCTGCTTGATGAGTTCGTGGACGGCGGGAGTGAGAGCAGATGCCTGCGTCTGCTCGGCCATCACGGCGGACAAGGCGGCGGCGTTGGTCATCAGGCCGTGGCCNNAAATAGCTGCGCAATTTTTCCATCGCCCGCGAGACGCGCTTGCGGGCGGCTTCTTCGGAAATGCCGAGCGTTTGACCCACTTCTGTCAGCGGTTGTTCTTTGAGATAACGCAGGACGAGTGCTTCGCGATATTTGGCGGGGAGACGGCAGAGGGCTTCGTCGAGCAGGGTGAGCAGTTCGCGGTTGTCGTTATCCGATGGGCGATCCTGGTTCATGGCGACCACCTGCTCGCGCTGCTCTCTGCGCATTTGGGTTCTGCGGATGTTGGCACACGCGTATCGCGCTGTTGTCAGCAGCCAACCTGCGAGTCGATCGCTGGGAATCTTGCCGGCCTTTTGACTTAGGAGGACGAAGACGCCCTGGGTTGCGTCTTCGGCGATATGGCGATCGGTGAGTTGGCGCTGACAGGCGGAATAGACGAGACGGATGTAGCGGTCGATGAGGGTGGCGAAGGCCTCGTCGGATCGGTTTTGGGCGTAGGTGTGCAGTAATTCTGAATCGGTCATGCCGGGGGAGCAATGTACGCCGCGTGGGGGAAGCGGACAAAAATGTTGGGAAACCAGAAATCCGAAACCAGAATGCTGAAAGTCCCGGCGCGCCGGGGACGAATCAAATCCGAACGGAATTATGCGCCTGACAAAGTATATACCAGAGATAGGTATCGGCCGATCAAGACTTAGGAAACAGAGGAAAGGAAGGACTTGAAGATGGCGAAACACGCAACCACGCCGAAAGCCATTAGCAGAACCACCGGTGTATTAATGCGCCGTCGCTTGATGTGTTGCATGATGAGGTAAGCGCCGACCACTATACCGACCATCGATGGCAGCAGACCAATCAGGCAGATGGCACATGTCTGGGACCCCGTCGGTTCCTCGTAATCCCCGAAAATGGACCACACTTCCGCGCCGACTAGATAAGCCCAAGGCCATTGCGTAGCGGCCAATAGGAGTGGCAAAAACGGTATGAATAGGTGTCGTGGGCCGCGTCGTTTTTCTGGATGCCCATAATCAAGTTTGACGGGGGATTGAATACTCATTTACCTTTTTGTCTCTTCCCCGGCCTGCTGGCGACGATCCGCTTCACGTCGACGGGTTTGATCTTGAACACCCCAATATCAAGCTGGTTCATCGTAAGGGGCGGCACTGACTGGATCGCCCTCGCGGCCATTGAGGTTTGCGCTTTTTGGCCCATTGGATATGAAGGAATTATACCGTGCGAGGCGACGCCGGCGCACGGAAATCTTCTTCATTCTGTTTTCCCTTCGGCAAGCTCAGGGCGTGTGGTCGTCGCACGCTGCTTTTCTTCAAAGGATGTTCAATTCCGGCGGTTTTTCCTGGAGGTTGTGCAGGCTGATCTGGCCGGCGAGGTTTTGGACGATTTTCATCAGGGCGCCGGCGAGGATGGGATTGCCTTCGAAATTGAGGTGGGGTTTGCCGGCGTCGCTGTTGATTCGGAGTTCGGTGTAGATGGGGATTGAGCCGAGGAATGGGAGGCCGAGTTTTTGGGCGGCGGATTCTGCGCCGCCGCGGCCGAAGAGGTCGTGTTCTGAGCCGTCGGGGGCGACGAAGTAGCTCATGTTCTCGACGATNNGACGGCGCGGACGGCGTCGTCGAGGGCGACTTGCTGCGGTGTGGCTACTACGACTGCGCCCGTTAGGGGCAGAAGCTGGCAGAGGGTTAGCGGGACGTCGCCGGTGCCGGGGGGGAGATCGACGATGAGATAATCGAGTTCGGGCCAGATGGTGTTGTCGAGGAGTAGTTGCTTGAATGCGCCGTGGGCCATCGGGCCGCGCCAGATGAGGGGTTTATCTTGTTCGACGAGAGAGCCCATGGTGATGGCGTGGATGCCGTGAACGAAATGGGGGATGATTTTGGAGCCGGCGAGCTTGGGGACCTGGCCTTTGATGCCGAGCATGGTGGGCATGGAGGGGCCGTAGATGTCGCCGTCCATGAGGCCGACGGTTGCGCCGGAGCGCTGGAGTCCGATGGCGAGATTGAGGGCGAGGGTGGATTTTCCTACGCCGCCTTTTCCCGCGCCGACGGCGACTACGTTTTTGACTTGTGGGAGGACATCTTTGCGCGGGCCGGCTGGGCCGCGGGTTCGGGCGGTTAGTTCGAGTTTTACTTCTTTTGCGCCCGCGGCTCGCAGGGCGTCGGTCACATCTTTTTCGATGCGGTCCTTGAGCGGGCAGGCGGGCGTGGTGAGTTCGACGGTGACGAAAACATCGTCGCCGTCGAGGCGGATGTCTTTGACCATGTTGAGGGAGACAATGTCTTTGAAGAATTCCGGATCCTGCACGGTGCGGAGAGCGGTCATTACTTGTTCGCGTGAAATGGGCATTTCATTCCTGAAAAACGGAGACGATACTAGAGCGTCTTGCACCTGACTGNNATTCAGATGCAAAACGCTCTAGCCGGGCCATTCGCCTGAGAAGACTTCCTCGGCCGGGCCGGTCATATAAACACAATTGTCCCTTTCACGCCACTCGAGGGTTAGATCGCCGCCGGGGAGATGGGCGAGGATTTTTCGCTCGGCGCGGCCGGTGAGGGCGGCGGCGACAGCGACGGCACAGGCGCCGGTGCCGCAGGCGA
>PMAK01000253.1 GCA_003153655.1 Phycisphaerales bacterium | reverse complement strand
AGAACGCGGAAGGGGTGGGGCAACGGTGAGGGGCCTTTCTTAGAATCTAAAACTCACGCCCCAACCCGCGGAAAATGCTCCGCCAGCAAATCCCCCGCCTTGTTAATCCCATGAACCAGCGCATCGGTGAAGCGGGATTCCTTCAACTGCGCCGCAATCTCATCCCGCAATGAATTCCAAAACGCCGGCCCCACCCGGAGATGCGTCGCCGCGTCCCCATAAANNCCCATAAACCGCAAACGTCTGCGACTTCGGCGCAAGAAAAATCAGCACCGCATTCCGATTCGGCGTTTGATCCATCTTGAGCGTCTTAAAATGTTTCTCCGCCGCCGCCAGCGCATCAGGGTGGCTCCGCTTGGATACCATGATGCGAATCACTCCCGTGGTCTTCGCCTCCGCAGCGGCAATCGCCGCCAGAATCCGCGGCTCGTCCAATTGATCGATGAGGTGAGCGTGCTTCATGGCTTACCAGCTTCCTCCCGCGCCGCCGCCACCGCNNCCGGAAGACCCGCCCCCGGAAGACCCACCTCCGCCTCGCGAAAACAGCAGCACCAACCCAATCTTCCAGATCATTAGATAAGCATTCTCACCGAACGTCAGCAGCCGAGCATGTCGTTGATAGAAAGTACCGCCGAAATAGTTCATGAACAAAAAAAACGGCCCAAGTAAAAGAAATCCAATGACGATCGTGCACAACAAATAAAAGATGACGTTAACCGTCGCATCACTGACTGGAACATCATTTGCAGTCCCGCCGTTCCCCTTATATTCACCCTTCGTCGCCGCCAGGATCGCATTGATCCCCGCCCCAAGCCCCCCGGAATAATCACCCTTCTTAAACTTGGGCGTAATCTCCTGATCAATAATCTGTTTGCAAGTCGCATCCGGCAGCGCCCCCTCCAGCCCATAATTCACCTGAATGAACAGCGTGTGATCCTGAATAAAAACAAATAGCACCGCCCCATTGTTCTTCCCCTTCTGCCCAACGTGCCACGCTTCCTTCACCCGAAACGTGTAGTCCGCGATATCCGAATCCGATTCCATCTTCGGATAAACCGCCACGACGATTTGATTGGATGTATCGCGCTCGAACTGATCCAGTTCTTGATTGAAAAGATCCGCGTCCGCCGCGGGCACAACATTCGCATAATCATTGAAATACCGCGCCGGGCTCGGCGGAATAACTTCCTTCCCCCAAACCCCCGCCGGCAAAAGGAAACAGAATAACGCCACCCCCAGCAGTGACAGTCGAATCACGCCGCGCCGCCAGAGAAGGATCAAGACAATCCCGCTCATTTATTGAAATTGAAATTCACGCTCGGCGCGCTGGCCGCGCTCGCCGCCGCGGCAAAATAAGGCTTGTCCACAAAACCAAACATCGACGCGGTAATCGCCGAAGGAAACGAATGCACCTTAGTATCATACGCCTGCACCACATCATTGAACCGCCCGCGCTCTACCGATATGCGATTCTCGGTCCCCTCCAGCTGCGCCTGCAAATCCCGGAAATTCTGGCTCGATTTCAAATCCGGATAAGCCTCGCTCACCGCCAGCAAATGAGACAGCGCATTCGATAGTTGCCCCTGCGCCGCCTGATACTGTTGCAGCGTCGCCGCATCCGTCGGCGCGTTCGACGCATCGATCGTCACCTTCCCCACCGATGCCCGCGCCTCGGTCACCGCCTCCAGCGTCGATTTCTCGAAATTCGCCGACCCCTGCACGGTTTGCACCAGGTTCGGAATCAAANNCGCCGCTGGTAAACATTCTGCACCTGCGCCCATTGACTGTTCACCTGCTGCGACAAACTGACCAATCGATTGTAAGAAACCGCGAAACTCAGCAGCAAAATGACGATCACACCCACAACAATCAAGACAGCCTTTTTCATCGATATGCTCCGGCCAATTAAATTTTCCTCCGCCACGAGGTTCATCAGCAACTGCCATCGTAAGCATCCCCAAGCCAAACGCGATACTCCATCCGTTCCAAACCGTCGGCAACTTTATAATCCCCTCTTCTCCGCAGCCTGCCCCGATGTATCGGGGATCTCTGCGCACTCTGCGGCCTGTCCCGATGCATCGGGGTAAAATCCAATTCACCCACCAGCGATCGCGCCAATGATATAGAAAGCCTCCGCCCCCGATCTCACCGCCTCCGGCAACTCCCCATCCGGCGATTCATGCGANNCATCCTCTTCGCACGCAAAAAATCGCACCAGCGGCCGCCGCTGCAACGTAACATGATCCCGGATCGCCCCGCGCAACATCGGATACCGCTCCTCCAACGCATCCAAAATCGACCGCTGCGTAACCGCTCCTTCAACGTTCAGCGCCACCTCCCGCCCGGCATTCGCCAGCGATCGCAAATGTGCCGGCAAAATCACGCGAATCATGGCAATGTCTGCGCCTCAACCGATAACACCGCCGGCAAATCATGCACGATCGCCTCCCATTTCTCCCCCGCATCCGACGATGCATACACCTGCCCGCCCGTCGNNGATAATGCTCCGAATCACTCTTCATCGGAACAACATAAATCGTCTCCGGCTCCTGTCCATGCACATCGATCGCAAACCCAAAATCGCTCGGCAAATTTCCGCTCACCTCCCGCCAGGAATTTCCCGCATCATCGCTCCGCATCACATCCCAATGCTTCTGCATAAACAGCACCCCCGGCCGTGACCGATGCATCGCGATGTGATGCACGCAATGCCCAACCTCCGCCGTCGGATCAGGAATATGTTCAGATCTCAATCCCTGATTGATCGGCTTCCAGGTCTCACCCCCATCATCCGTCCGAAACGCCCCCGCCGCCGAGATCGCGATAAAAATTCGCTGAGGATTGCTCGGGTCCAGAATGATCGTATGCAAACACATCCCCCCAGCCCCCGGCTGCCACCGCGGCCCAGACCCATGCCGCCGCAAACCCGACAACTCCTCCCAATTCGTCCCCCCATCCTTCGACCGAAACAATGCCGCATCCTCCGCCCCGGCATAAACCACATCCGCATCACTCAACGAAGGCTCCAAATGCCAAACCCGCTTAAACTCCCAAGGATGCGGCGTCCCGTCATACCACTGATGCGTTCCCGCAATCCCATCATAAACAAACTTATTCCCAACAGGCTCCCAACTCTTACCCCCATCATTCGACCGCTGAATCTGCTGCCCAAACCACCCGCTCGACTGCGACGCATACACCCGCCCCGCATCCACCGGCGATCCCTTCAAATGATAAATCTCCCACCCCCCAAAATGCGGCCCACTGACATCCCACCGCTCGCGCTTCCCATCCGAAGTAAGCACAAACGCCCCCTTCCGCGTCCCTACCAACAGTCTAACGCCACTCATTGTGGAACCTCCAAAAGAAGAAACAGCACAAATAGTAATTCACCCCCAAAACCAATCAAGCAAAAATGCTGAATCTCCGCGTCTGAACCCCCAACATGAGGTCGGACAAGGCGGGCTGTGCGGACGGTTGCCTGCGGCGAGCAACGTCGAGCCGAGGTCGCGCTCGAGCGCGAAAGTCATTTGCAACAGTCGCCGAAGGCAGCTTTCATCTCTCTTCGGCAGCAAAAGGATCGCGAAAACCGTATCGGGCAAGCCAACGACTCCAACCGCGGCCAAGCCTGCCATATACGAGAAAACGACTTCGGCCGTCACAAATACCGCAACGAAAATAATCTTCCAATTAGATCTATTTCGCTTTTAAAGTTTCCGCTTGCGATGCTTTTGAATAGTCTGTTGACAACCCCAACTCCTTCCACTTCTCCATATCCGCCCGCAGCAAATCCAATTTCTCCGTTGCTAATTTGTAAGCCCCTTCCCCCAAAACCAGATGAAGTGGCGCCTCCTCTGAAGTAACCGCCCGAATAATCGCCTCCGCCGCCCGCACAGGATCACCCGGCTGCGCCCCGTTCCGGCTCTCCGCCGCCACCCGGGTCTGCCCCGCCGTATGCGCATAATCCGGCAACACCTTCCCCATCACCGCCAGCGAGCCGCCCAAAAAATCCGTCCGGAACGGCCCCGGCTCAACCACCATCACCCGAATCCCCAGCGGCCCAACTTCCTTTGCCAATGCCTCCGACAATCCCTCCACCGCAAACTTAGTAGCGTTATAAATCCCAAACCCCGGCAACCCAACCAATCCCCCAATGGAAGACAGATTCACAATACACCCACTCCGCCGCCCGCGCATATGCGGCAAAACCGCTCGTGTCACGCGCACAAGCCCAAACACATTCGTTTCAAAAACATTCGCTATCTCCACATCCGTCGCCTCCTCCACCGCCCCAATCAATCCGTGCCCCGCATTATTCACCAGCACATCAATCCGCCCAAACCGCCCGACCGCCGAATCCACCATGGCCATAATCTGCGCAGAATCCCGAAGATCCATGGGCACCGCCAGAAGCCGATCCGGCGCATCATCAAAATCCGCCGCCACCTTTTCCGGATTCCGCGAAGTAGCCACAACACAATCCCCGCGCGCCAGCGCCGCCCGCACCAACTCCCGCCCAAACCCGCGCGAAGCGCCAGTAATAACCCAAACCCGATTGTCCGGAATATGTGCGTCCATAAAAAATCCTTCACAACAACAAACCAAACCAAACAATAAACCCAATAATCAAACCTGACAGCGCCAGATATCCCAACTCTTCTCTGCGTCTGTCTGTCCCGGCGCGCCGGGGTCTCTGCGTCTCTGCGGCTCCCGAATTCAATTCGAATTCTTACGATCAACCAAATCTCGAAGCCGCCTCCAAAATCGCCCCAGCCTCCACAACCCCGTCATATCGACATCCATTGATAAAAAGCGTCGGCGTCTTGTTAACCCCGCTCCGAAGCCCCCCCTCAAAATCCGACCGAATGCGACGCTGATGCCGTTCCTGGGTTCTCTCAGTCTCGAATTTGTAAATCTCCAATCCCAAATTCAGCGCCAGATGACTCAAATCCAAGGATGCAAGCTCCTGCTGATGCTTAAACAGCGACGCATGCATCTCCCAAAACTTCCCCTGTTCCGCCGCCGCCTCCGCAGCCTCCGCCGCCGCGCTCGCATGCGGATGAATCGAGCTTTGCGGAAAATGCCGAAACACAAACCGCATCCGATCCCCAAGGCTCTTCCGCACTTCCTCAATAATCGGCACCGCGTTCAGACAAGACGGGCACTCATAATCCCCATACTCCACAATAGTAATAGGCGCATTCTTCGGCCCGGCCGCATGATCCAACTCCGTCACCGGCTCAGCCAAAACATTCCCCTGCCCATTCAATAGATCAGTCATCGGATTCTCACATTCTCAAAAGTATGCGCGGCATGGTCCCCACATCATAGACATTTCTGACCTACAATAGGCCTATGATCGACGAATCCGCCACAACCTCCGATCCAATCGCATTCCCCAAGCTCGATGCAAACGACCTCGCATCCCTCAAATTGCTCGCCACCTCCTGCTCCTTCGCCGACGGCCAAACCGTCTTCCGCGCCGGCGAACCCGATCTCGATTTATTCGTCGTAGAATCCGGCGGCATCGAAATCATCAACCCCTCCGATGACAACCGTCACATCGTCACCCACGGCCCCGGCCAGTTCGCCGGAGATATCGACCTCCTCACCGGGCGTCCGGTCATCGTCACCGGCGTCGCCCGCGGCAAAACCCATTTGATGCGCATCGCCAGCGCGCGCCTCCGCGAAATCCTCAACAAAGTCCCCCATCTCAGCGAAAAACTCCTCATCGCCGCACAGGAACGCCGCCGTCTCCTCACTCAGGCCGGCGTCCTCGGCCTCAAAGTCGTCGGCCCAGGCAAATGCCGCGACACCATGCGCGTACGCGAATTCCTCTTCAAAAATTTCGTCCCATTCACCTGGTATGATTCCACATCCGCCCAAGGCCAAAAGCTGATGACAACCTGGGGCTCGCCAAAAAATTCCCCCGTTATCGAATTCGGCAACGGCAAACGCCTGATGAACCCCAACCTCCGCGAATTGGCCCAAAGCGCCGGACTCTGGCGTCATTGCCCAACCGATTCGGTCGATCTCGCAATCGTCGGCGCAGGCCCCGCCGGAATGACCGCCGCCGTCTACGCCGCCTCTGAAGGCGTCTCCACCGTCGTCTTCGACCAGCTGGGCCCGGGCGGCCAGGCTGCCGGATCGTCAAAAATCGAAAACTTCATCGGCTTTCCCAGCGGCCTCACCGGCGCTGAACTCGCCACGCGCAGCGTCCTCCAAATGTTAAAATTCGGCGCAAGAATGATCGCTCCCGTAACCGTTGAACGCATCGAACCCAGCCAAAACCCCAACGATTATCATTCCCTCCATCTAGACTGCGGCAACGTCCTCAAAGCCCGCACCATCCTCATCGCAGCCGGCGTCCGCTGGCGAAAACTCGACGCCGAAGGCGCCGAACGTTTCGAATCCGCCGGCATCCACTACGCCTGCACTTCCGTCGAAGCCATCCTCTACGACACCCAGGATGTCGCCGTCGTCGGCGCTGGAAACTCCGCCGGACAAGCCGCCATGTTCCTCTCCGAATGCTGCCGCGACCGCACCGTTCACCTTCTGATCCGCAAACGCCTCGGCCCCGGAATGTCCGACTATCTCGTCGGCCGGATTCGCAACGCCCCCAATATCGCAATTCACGAGGGTGTGGAGATCGCCGCCGTCCACGGCAAGCAGCGATTGGAAAGCGTCACCCTGCGAGCCTTCAATCCCGACAACAGCGCGCGAACGGTCGATGATTCATCCGAAACCCTTCCCCTCTCCGCCGCCTTCGTCTTCATCGGCGCCGAACCCGGCTGCTCCTGGCTCCCCAAAGACATCTCGCGAGATTCACTCGGCTATGTATTGACCGGCATCGACGCCCTGAAATCCGGAAACTGGCCCCTCAAAGATCGCGAACCCTGCCCCCTCGAAACCACAGTCCCCCGCATCCTGGCCGCCGGCGACATCCGCGCAGGCTCAACCAAACGAGTAGGCTTCGCAGTAGGCGACGGCTCCCTCGCCGTCACCTGCGTACACAAACTAACCGCCATCCGAAACTAAAAAATCCTCAGCAACCGTCGCCGAAGGCAGCAATCGCCTCTCTTCAGCTACAGACGGCGTAAAGGAATTGCATCAGGCCAGCCCACCGCGCCATCAGCGGCCGCGCCCACTATATTCGAGTAAGCGGAGCCGGCCGTCACAAAGACCGTAATCGACAATCATCTTCTTCCTAATCGCAGGATTGCAGCAGGGCGACATTGTGGTCCTATCCATTTTTCTATTAAAAATTCAACTAGAATATCATCCCCACTTCCCAAATACGCCCAAAACCTTCACCCCATGGACACGATAGTAGAGGGCAACACTTTTTTGCTCAAACCAAAAGCAACCGGGAACCCATATGTCCACCCACTACAATTCCGCACCCAATCACCTCGCCTCCCATTCACAACCCGAGGGAAATAGCGGACAAATTCGAAATTTCCGGACATTTCGGGACATTCCGGGACATTTTTCCTCACTTTTGTCCCATCAACCCCACCTAAGAAAAAATCTCCCCGATCTCTTCACATTTTCTCTCAAACGATCCGTTGCAACCGCGCCACGCTTGAGGTTAAATCATCCGCTTACCCAACCCGCAGGAGCCACGCCATGAATAAACTTTTTCTCGCTCTCCTCACTATCGTCATCACCTTCTTCAGCGCCGCCGCGCTGATGGCCCAGCAAAAACGCCTCAGCCCCCACGAAACCATCAGCACCGTCATCGACCGCAACCGCGTCATGATCGTCTACGGCCGACCCTACACCAAAAATCCCCGCACCGGAGAAGTCCGCAAAGTCTGGGGTGGCCTCGTCCCCTTCGGAAAAATCTGGCGCACAGGCGCCGATGAAGCAACCCTCCTCATCACCCAACAACCGATCCTGATCGCTGGCACAACCGTCCCCGCCGGCGCTTACACGCTCTGGACGCTGCCAAACGAAGACGGCTCCGCCAAGCTCATCATCAACAAACAGATCGGCCAGTGGGGCATGGACCCCCGCGAACCCTCTAACGCCTACGACGAAAAACAGGATCTCGCCCGAATCGATCTCAAAAATGATCCCCTCGACAATTCAGTCGATCAGTTCACGATGGCCATCGAGAAAAACCCATCAGGCGGCGGCATCCTGAAACTCTCCTGGGAAAAAACCCAGTTCTCCGTCCCCTTCACGATTCAAAAATAATTTCGCCCGCTGCGGGGATGAACACCCCAATATCATTGATGTTGTACTGCCGTCACACGCACAGGCTCCTCCACCTATTCACAGCCTTCGCATGCATTGCCGCCACACTGAAAATCCCGGCCCGGGCCGCTGAACCACCCCAGCAAATACTCCCCGAGCAAATCCTCCAAGACCTCCGCAGCTTTAACCAGCTCGGCAGCGTCCTCTACGTCGCCGCACATCCCGACGATGAAAACACACAGCTCATCACCTATCTCGCCCGAGGCCGCGGCTATCGCACCGCCTATCTCTCCCTCACCCGCGGCGACGGTGGCCAAAACGTCCTCGGCTCGGAATTCGGCGACGAGCTCGGCGTCATCCGCACCCAGGAACTCCTCGCCGCACGCAGACTCGACGGCGGACAACAATTCTTCTCCCGCGCACGAGACTTCGGCTATTCCAAGGACTACCGGCAAACACTCACCAAGTGGGATCACCAGGAAGTCCTCTCCGACATCGTACGCGTCATCCGCACCTTCCAGCCCGACGTCGTGATCACCCGCTTCTCCACACTCCCCGGCCCAACCCACGGCCACCACACCGCCTCCGCCATCCTCGCCCTCGAAGCCTACAAAATCGCCGGCGACCCAAACAAATTCCCCGACCAACTCACCACGCTGACAACCTGGCAACCCAAACGCATCCTCCTGAACGGCTTCGGCGTAGGATTCCGCCGCGCCGACCAAGTCGTCCCCGGCGCAACCACCACACCCAGCGCCATCCGCATCGACATCAGCGGCAACGACCCCGTCCTGAAAATGTCCTTCGCACAAATCGCCGCCATGAGCCGATCAATGCACAAAACCCAGGGCTTCGCCAACTACACCGGCCGCGCCGGCGCAGGCCCATCCTACGAATCTTTCCAACTTCTCGACGGCGATCCCGCAACCAAAGACATCCTGGACGGCATAGACACAACCTGGACCCGCATCCCCGGCGGCGCAGAGATTGCCAATCTCACTAACGACGCGATCGCCCAATTCAATCCCCAAGACCCCTCCGCCGTCATCCCGACGCTTCTAAAAATAAAAGCCCTCCTAAACCCACTCCCCAATACCCCGCTGCTAAACGACAAGCGCCACCAGCTAGATCGCCTCCTCCAATCCTGCCTCGGCCTCCAAGTCGAAACAACAATCCCCCAAGCTGAAGTAGTCCCCGGCGAACCACTCCAACTTCACAACACCGCAATCATCCGCGCAAACGTCCCCGCGGATATCTCCGTAAAATGGATCGCCACCCGCTATCCCAGCCTCGAAAAAACTTCATCAGGTGATCCGATCAATCTCACCCCAAACACCTTAGCCGCGCGAGATTCCACCCAAACCCTCCCCGCAAACACCCCGATTACCCAACCCTATTGGCTCCGAGAACCGGAAACCCCAGGCATGTTCCGCGTGGACGACCCCGCATTGATCGGCCGTCCCGAAAATCCGCCGGCATTCCCCATCGAACAAGTCTTCGAAGTCGCCGGCCAAACCCTCATCATTCCAGACCAACCGGTACAGATTACAGCCGGTGGCAAAACCGAATCTCGCCGCACGCTCGATGTCATCCCGCCGGTCTCCCTCGCCTTCGCCTCCGACGTCCAGCTCTTTGCCCCCGGCTCGACTCATCCCGTAACCGTCCAAGTCACCGCCTACCGCGCAAACGCCGCCGGCACACTTCAACTCCAAGCTCCGCCCGGCTGGACCGTCGCTCCCGCCGAGCAATCCTTCAATCTCCAATCAATCGGAGATCGCGCCGCATTAACTTTCGCTGTCACCGCCCCCGCTGAGCCCACAACCGCAAACATCATCGCCCGAGCCGATATCGGCGGCGCAACCTATGACAACAACCGCATAGAAATCAGCTACAGCCACATCCCCGTACAACTCCTCCAGCCGCCGGCTCAACTCAAAGCCGTCTGCCTCGACCTGCAAATCCGCAGCCATCAAATCGGCTACATCCCCGGCGCCGGCGACAGCGTCGCCCAAAGCCTCACCCAAATGGGCTGCACCGTTACGACACTCGCCAGCGCCGATCTCACGCCCGACCGGCTACAAAAATTCGACGCGATCGTCATCGGCATCCGCGCCTTCAATGTCCGTACCGATCTCGTTCCCGCGCTCCCCGCCCTCTTCGCCTACGTCCAGGCCGGCGGCAACATCATCGAGCAATACAACACCCCCACAGGACTCAAGACCACCACGCTCGCTCCATACGATCTGAAACTCTCCCGCGACCTCCCGCACAATCGCGTCACCGACGAAAACGCACCGATCACTCTCCTCGTCCCCGATCACCCAATCTTCAACTCGCCCAACAAAATCACCGCAGCCGACTTCACCGGCTGGGTGCAGGAGCGAGGCCTCAATTTCGCCAGCGAATGGGACACAACCCACTTCACTCCGCTCATCGCCTGCAATGACATCGGCGAAGCCCCGCTAAAAGGCGGCCTCCTCGTCGCCCATTACGGCAAAGGCTATTTCGTCTACACCGGCCTCTCCTGGTTCCGCCAGCTTCCCGCCGGCGTCCCCGGCGCGTATCGTCTCTTCGCCAATCTTCTCTCTCTCGGAAAATGATGGACGCGCCCAATCAACCCGAAGACACCGAAAGCGAAACCACCGGCCTGCCCGGTCTTCGCTCCTGGCGCAGCGTCTACCTCCTCGTCACCGCCGTCTTCATCCTCTGGGTCGGTCTCCTCCTCGCACTCGCGAGAATCTTCTCGTGAACGCCCTCGATTACGTCGTCCTCATCGGCACGCTCCTCGGCATCGCCCTCTACGGCATGTGGCGAACCCGCGGCCATCACGACCTCAAAACCTATCTCAAGGGCGACGGCAACACCCGATGGATCGTCATCGGCATCTCCGTCATGGCCACGCAAGCCAGCGCCATCACATTCCTCTCCACGCCAGGCCAGGGATATGAAGGCGGCCTAGGCTTCCTGCAAAATTATTTCGGAGCACCCTTCGCGCTCATCATCATCGCCGCCGTCTTCCTTCCGATCTATCGGAGATTAAATGTCTACACCGCCTACGAATTCCTCGGCCGCAGATTTGATTCCAAAACCCGCCTCCTCGGCGCAGCTCTCTTCCTCGTCCAGCGCGGACTCGGCGCGGGAATCACCATCTACGCCCCCGCCATCGTCCTCTCCACCGTCATGGGCTGGCGGCTCGACATCACCATCATCTTCAGCGGTCTGACCGTAATCATCTACACCGTCGCCGGTGGCAGCGAAGCAGTTAACGTCACCCAGAAATACCAGCTCGGCATCATCTTCGCCGGCATGATCGCCGCGTTCGTTATCCTCATCGAACGCCTCCCAACAGGCATCACCCTCACCGATGCCCTCACGCTCGCCGGCGGATTCAAAAAACTCCAGGGCGTCGATTTCTCCCCCGACATCCATCGCCGCTACACCTTCTGGTCCGGCCTTCTCGGAGGCATGTTTCTCGCCCTCTCCTATTTCGGCACCGACCAATCCCAGGTTCAGCGCTATATCTCCGGCGCATCACTCCGAGAATCCCGAATGGGTCTGATGTTCAATGCCGTCTGCAAAATCCCGATGCAATTCTTCATCCTCATGCTCGGCATCATGATCTTCGTCTTCTACCTCTTCCAGCAACCCCCGATCTATTTCAACCGCGCAGCCTTGGAACACAATCACAGTTCGCAACTGCAAAGCATCGAAGCCGACTTCGCCAAAGCCCACGCTCAGGAGCGCACCCAATTGCTAGCCTGGCTCCGCGCCAAGCACACCGGCGACCACCCCGCCGAAGCCGCCGCCCGAAACGCCGCCCTCGCCGCCCAGGATCAAAGCGATGCCATCCGCGTCCAGGCCAAGGATGCTCTCTTCTCCGGAAAATCCCACACCACCACCAACGAAGCCGACTACGTCTTCATCACCTTCATACTCGATGATCTCCCGCATGGAATCATCGGCCTGCTCGTCGCCGTCTTCTTCGCCNNTTCTTCGCCGCCGCCATGTCCTCCAAAGCCGCGGAACTGAACGCCCTCGGCTCGACGACAACCGTCGATTTCTATCGACACGTCATCTCCCGCACCGCAACCGACGCACATTACGTAGCCGCGTCCCGCGCCTTCACAGTCCTCTGGGGCCTCTTCGCCATCGGCTTCGCGCTCTTCGCCAACCTCGCCGAAAACCTCATCCAGGCCGTCAACATCCTCGGCTCCATCTTCTACGGCGTCGTCCTCGGCCTCTTCCTCGTCGCGTTCTTCCTCCGCAACATCCGAGGCACCGCCGTCTTCTGGGCCGCCCTCGCCGCGCAATTGCTCGTCTTCATCCTCTACTTCTCCCTCAGCATCAGCTACCTCTGGTATAATTTCATCGGCTGCGCCGCCTGCATGTTGTTCAGCGCCGCCATCCAGACCATGATCGGAAGTGAGCAAGCCGCGCCCACCGTATGACAACCTCCCCCATCATCTGTTTCGGCCAGCAACCCTGCGGATTCTTTCCCAGGCGCTTCCTCTTCGCCAAAATCCAAACCGCCCGCCGCCTGCAATCCGAAATCGGCGGCGAAATCGTCTTCTTCTACCACGACAGCGACCATGACCCGCGCGAAACCAAAACCATCCTTCGCCATCGAAAATCGAACGACCCATTCGAACTCAACTTCACTTTCGAAAACAAGCTCCAGCGAAAATTCTCCCCCTTCTATCTCAAGCGAATCCCCCAGGATTGGCATGCAAAGACGGCTCTACAATTGCCGGCGTATGTCGATAAAGTCTGGGTCGAGGCATTCAAAAATACGCCCGTGACCAACGTAGCCGACTTCTGCCTGAGCATGTACCATCAAATGGGCCTGCTGGAAGGCATCCGCATCGCTCGATCCGGCGATCCAGCCTTTCGCCGCGCCGCTTGCGATGTGCCGGAGTATTATGTCGATGTCCCCCACGAAGGTGAAATCGTCCGCGCCCGCGCCGACGGCGGCGAGTTCAAGCTCCACGCCGGAGGAGAATCCTTCGTGACGTTTCCCGCGACCCCTTTCACCAAGGATCAAATCAGCCCCACGCGCGACACGCGCCTGACCTGGATGCAATCGGTTTTGCATTGCACCCATTACGTCACCGGTTCCGGCGAGCAAGCCTATCTCCGCAAAGAAGACGCCCCCGAAATCATTTACCACGGCCGTGACCCAATCGAGCGATCCGATGAAGCCTACACCGAACTCTCCCACTAAACTCGCGCCCCTCGTCGCGTTCGGCGCTCACCCCGAC
>PMAK01000301.1 GCA_003153655.1 Phycisphaerales bacterium | reverse complement strand
AGCTGAGGACGCCGTCGGGCAAGCCGGCGAATCTGACGTTGCGGCATCTTCTGACGCATACGAGCGGATTGGCGGAAGTGCCGAAGGAAAAATTGCATGAGCCGCGCGATCTGGCGGAATTGATGTCTTATTTTCTGAATCGCCCGATGGAATTTGAGCCGGGAACGCAATGGGATTATTGCCAGACGGGGATCAACACATTGGGGCGCATCATCGAAGTCGTCTCGGGTGAATCATACGAAGACTTCATGCGTGAGCGGCTGTTTGTCTCGCTGGGGATGAAAGAGGCGACGTTTTATCCGACGGCGGAGCAAATCAGCCGGCTGGCGGTTTCGTATGTGCAGAAGGATGGCCGGCTGGAATCGACGACCATTAAATTGCTGCCCGGCCCGGTGGGAGATCGCAATCATTATCCGGCGGCTAACGGCGGGCTATTCTGCACCGCGGAGGATTATTGCCAGTTTGCCCGGATGCTTTTGAACCATGGATCGCTTGATGGGAAACAATATCTGCGACCGGAAACCGTCAAGCAGATGACGAGCATTCAGACGGATGATCTGCCGAGCGTCGGGTTCATTCCCGGAAGCGCGTGGGGTTTGGCATTTGGGATTGTGCGCAAACCCACGGGAATCACCGAAATGCTTTCCCCCGGCACCTTCGGCCACGGCGGCGCGTATGGCACGCAGGTCTGGATCGATCCGGTGAAGAATCGGATTTATCTGCTGCTGATTCAGCGGGGTGATTTGCCGAATTCGGATGCGTCGGAGTTTCGCGAGGCATTTCAGGAGGCGGCGGCTGGGGATGGGTAATTTAGGCCATAACCAAATCCGTAGCCTTGAGTGGCGGAAAAGATAATTGGCCCGCATACAATCCCGCCGTATGAACATCCCCAAAGATTGGCGCGAGGAACTGAAGTTCATTGTTGAGTTCATGCGCGACCTGAGCCGGCAGACCGATCCCCAGATCGCCGCGGATTTATATGGCAAGCGCATGCGCCAGGGCGGGTTGATCCCGGCGGATGGGTTTCTTTCGGTGAGCCGCCGCGATCTGGCCTATCCGCAATATCGCATCACGCGCAGCTCCGCCTGGAAAGACAGCATCAATCCGTGGACGGAAAAACATCGGCTTCCCGTGTTCGATTCGGGGTTGCTGGCCGACCTGATCTATTCAAACGAGACGACGATCGTCGAGGACCTTTCATCGCGCGTCGCCCCGGATGATCCGGCCGGTGAATATTTTAAGGGGATGAATTTCCTGCTGGCGACGCCGCAGTTTGATGATGGGGAATCGCTGAACATGACGGTCGTCATGACGCGGGATCCGAAGGGCGTGGCTCGGGACGGGATTCCGATGATGGTGATGCAATCCAATCTCTGGGGCCGGTCGGTGTTGAATTCGGTGCTCAGGCGCGAGCTCAAGGAGGCGTATGACGCGCTTGACCATGAACTCAAAACGGTTGGTCACATACAGCGGTCGCTGCTTCCGCAGGTTTTGCCGGTAATGAAGGGGCTGGATGTGGCGGCGGATTATGAGACATCACAACGAGCCGGCGGCGACTATTACGATTTCTTTCCGTTGCCGCTCGAGCAGTGGGGAATTTTTATCGCCGATGTCAGCGGCCACGGAATTCCCGCGGCGGTGAGAATGGCCATCACCCATGCGATCGCGCACACCCGGCCTGATCCGGCGGTGGGGCCGGCGGCGATTCTTTCGTATCTCAATTTGACGCTGGAGAACCTGTATATCGGAAAGACGGGATCATTCGTGACCGCGTTTTATGCGATTTATGACCCGCACAAGAATCGGCTGTGCTATGCGTCCGCCGGTCATCCGCCGCCGCGGCTTGCTCGGGATGGGAGCGTGATTGTGCTGGACGGCCGCGCCGGTTTGCCGCTGGGGATTGATGAGACGGCCGAATATTTGCAGCATCAAATACCGCTGCGCTCCGGCGATCGGATGGTTTTTTACACCGATGGCGTATCGGAGGCTTTCAATCGAGCGAGAGATCAATACGGAACCGAACGACTGGATGCGGCGCTATTGGCATCGCGCGGCGATGCGCAGACCGTCTTAAACGCGGTGCTCGCTGATGTGAAGCAGCATTGCGCCGGCGCGCCGATCGTTGATGATCGAACGCTTCTGGTTTTGAATGTGCGCTGACTTGAAGCGTTTTTACGCCTGAACCTGCCGGGCATCGTACTGGGCGGTGCGCGGAGAATTATTTAGCGACACGCGCACAACAAGCTTTTCGATCAGATATCGCGGGTCGGCACTGGCGATTGTTTCCTTTTGCTCGCCGTTTAGGAACCGCAAATATTCCCTGCGTCCGGTGATATCGCTGTGGCCCACATCCTGCCCGATCAGGAGCGGATCGGGCGCATAAACCTTGAAGTGCCGCATGAGCGAGGAAAGGACAATGTCGCAATGATCGTTGGTCGTGTTGTGCCAGAACTGGGACAACACCTTCATGAATCGTCCTCGAACGGCGTAAGCGTGGCTCCGGTTGGCGGCCACGCAACGGACGACCCCGAAGCGAATCGCTTCCGGCTCGAGCAAATGCTCGGCCCCGAGCATCAGGCCATCCCAATCATCCGGCACGTTATGTAAAAACTGCGCGGCCAGCTCGCTGAAATTTGCGGCCGGAATCGCATCATCCTCGAGCACCAGCAGCGTGTTGACGCCATCAGCGATCGCGCGATCGAGGAGCGTCCGGTGCGACATCAGGCATCCCCAGGCTCCGGGGCCTTTGTCCCAACCGGCGGGGACTCCGACGGCTTCTCCATCCACCGCATCAAATCGCTCCGGCTTTTTGAATGGCCAATCGGACAACAAATTCCAGAATCGCTCGAGCCGCTCCGGCCGGCGGGCGAGGTTGACTACAACGACGCGATCAAACGTTTCGGAAATCTGCATTGGGGGGATTCGGTTCATGGGATGCTCGCCTTTCTCTTCAGGTGCGGATTCGACTGATAAAAAATCTATCGGCCCATCGATGCCGCGGAGTGCAACTTTCACACGAGATGTCTGCCGAATTCCGGTGAATTCGTTTTGGCTGGTTGGGGTTGATTTTATGCGTGGCGCGGGCGGCCTGACAAAGGAACGATGAAAGCCGAAGAAGGGATTTGAACCCTTAACCCCCGCTTTACGAATAACGCCGGGCGAGAGTGTTCTTAGCTCGTAGAAGATTATCTAGGAAAGAGCTAGGCCGCTGTCACCGTACCCACGCGAGCCTGCGGCGGCGGGGGTGGAAGGCCTCGCTGCGAGTAATAGCTTAAGTAAAGCTCTACCGCTTCGTGAAGTTGGCGCTCCGCCTGCTCCGGCGATTCGCCGGTGGTTGCACAACCCGGAAGATCGGGCAAATAGGCCCAATACGAGCCATCTTCCGCGCGTTCGATAACATAGACATATGATTTAGGCTGCTCCATAACGCGTCTCACTTCAAGTTGGCTTGCTTCAGAATGCTGTTGAGTGTTCCGCGAGGGACATCCTGGCCTTCCTTGCCGCCGGAAGGAACGACCACTGGTCCGAGCTTCGTGGGATGCACGAACATCATGTGGCTGCCGTGGGTTCGATCATGCCGCCAGCCATCGTCACGCAGCAAACGCAGCAGCTCGCGGTATTTCACTGGTGCATGATACCCGAAGGCGGTCAAGATACCGAGCGAGTTTTGCGGAATAACACGGTGCCGTCCTATGCTCCACGGCGACGCATTTCCCCGTTTGGCGGGACTTTATGTAAGAGCCGAAGAAGGGATTTGAACCCTTAACCCCCGCTTTACGAAAAACGCTGTAGCAGGCTTGATTCAGCGTGCAAACGACTGACAGTGCATTAGGTTAACGCACCGCAGTACAGCTTGCAATTGATATCAAATCATCCCGCACGATAGCGAGCAAACGCCGTCCGTACTTGTCAAGGTGTGTCCCAACTGTGTACTGGAATCGCACCACCGGGGGCGGCCTTGTCGTGGATTTGGCGCACTCATACGGTCAATTGGGATGGGCTGATTCATCGACGAAAGGCCGGCCATTCCGAAAAAGGAGAAACCCGTGCATGTCGATAAGAGAAATGATGAAGAAGCGCAGCCTGTGGCGACGAATACCCGCCAAAAAAATCGACCGTAGATTCTACGGACGAACGATCCGAGCATATGCGCATCCCACCGGGGCACTTTTAATTCACCACAAGCCGGTGTCGCGGAATTCCCAACTCTATCACCTGGCGGGTGTTTGGGTGGTGACGTGGGACGGCTCTATGGTCCGGCGGCGGGCGTACTACGGGCGCCGTCATAAGGGCACACCACCATTGCGGTGGGCAAACCGGGCGTTGAGGGATTACCATCGGGGGGCTGGTCATTTCTGCGATCTAATTGACGGTCGGCGTGCAACCGTCCGGGAAGCGATTTCAAGCAGGCCGGCAGAATATGAAGAATTACCAAAAAGTTTGTTTCCCTGAGAGCATCACCCAATCTTTAGAGATTCCGCTAAACCAGATTCCCGCCTTTGGAGCGATTACAAGCTTCGCAAAGCAATTGCAGATTTCGTGCAGTGTTACTCCCTCCCTGTGACCACGGGATTATATGGTCATATTCGAGATTCTCGTTGCTTCCGCACTTGGCGCATTTCCCTGCATCTCGCCGCCAAACAAAAACCTTTGTTTCGTCAGAAATTGAACGGCGCGCGTTTCGCCCATCACCTTCACAAATCTCATCGTCTACACCACCCGTCTCCGCTATTCCGCTTACAGTTTCTTCAACCATTGCAACGGAAATTCTGTCACTCTGGCGAAGCGGACGGTTTAACGTTGTTGTTAGATCACTCCTGCACCGATCTAATAACATCTTGGCGGTGCGGGGCGTTCCCCGACTTCTTTCAGCTATTCTAACCGCCGCTGCGTGTTCAATCGCCGTCTCTGATTTAACGGCGTAATCTATTATGATGCGCTTTAATTCGTCAATACTGTAAGGTTCGAGTGTCAGTATCAGCGGTATTCTATCTAGTAGCGCTCCCGCTCGTCGCCTCAACTTACCTAGATTGGTGGTCGTCAAAATCATTGTTATTTCTGGGAACCAGATTTGGTATCGCTTTATTGATCTCTCAAGCTTTGTAGATACGATCCTTCTTCCATCTGGGCCGGGTTGGAGAATTGGGCGAAGCAATTCCCAAGTTCCGGTGTTGACCATCTCGCATTCGTCAATCCATAAAATTGACGGGTGAACAATCTCGCGGTTGGTTACGAAACCGTTTTTATCATGACCACTTGCATCTGCACTTAGTGCTGCCTCGTTGATCATTTCTTCTCTAAGTTGTGAGCCCATGATCTTTATAACTTTCACTCCCCTGGCATCAGCGAGAGAAGCTACTAACAGGTCTTTGCCCATTCCTGGTCTGCCAGCAAATACCGCGTGAGGAACAGCGGTGTGGTTGATCTTAGCTGCCCTGACCGCCTTCAATAGGATCTTGATCAGTTTGCTTTGCCCTACAAACTTTTCTAATGGTGGTGCCTCTACTTCATACATATTCGGGCTTTCACGTGCCGGATGTTGTTCTGACGAATCGGGCTGTGCGGGCGCAGGCGATCCCGTGGGGGACGAAGCAACAATATCTTTGGCGCGCTCAGTAGCCTCGATATCGCGGCGGCGATCTTCCTCCTGCTTATTTTTATGCTGAAAAAGTTCAGATTCACCTGGTGTTACGAATTCTACGCGGCAGAACGGGCAGTTGACTTCCCGACCAGCATCCTCAAGCGGTGAATTGAGTTCGTTTTTACATTGTGGGCAGATATAATGAACGCGAAGTTTCCCCCAGAACGTCTTTTTGACTATGCAGGGCAACGGCGGCTCAGACTCGGCCTCATCCTCCAACAGCGCCTTCATAAGAGGTGACCATTGCTTTGCTTGATCCGATGGTTGTTTTTTGTCATCACGAGACAAATCAAATTCCCGACGGCGCTCGGGGTTGCTTAACAATTCGTATGCGGATTTAAGTCGCTGAAACACAGGATCATTTCCTATGTCAGCACCCTTAGAGCCCAATCTAAGAGATCGTTGACGAAAAATGCGGCAAATTCTTTCCTTTGATGCCCTCGGAGAGACGCCAAGAATTTTGTATGGATCGCCGTCGAACATAATCGCGTCTCCAAAAACAAAACGGGGTCTACCGTCCGGCGGAATCCCCAAAGTGTGTACTGGACACACTTGAAAGCCATTCACAAGCTGCACTGCCCACCGTCGACAGGTAACGCAAGTCCGCGTTGAGCATTCAGTTATCTCAAAGCCGAAGAAGGGATTTGAACCCTTAACCCCCGCTTTACGAAAGCGGTGCTCTGCCGTTGAGCTACTTCGGCGAACCTTGGACGGGCAGACTAACCGCAGCGGGCGTAAGCGCCAATTAGAAGAGCTCGCCATAAGCGGATCAACCGATGTTAATCCGGCATGGGTCGTAACCGTTGGCGAAACCAATCTCCCACAGTTTCTTTATCCGTCTGCTTGTTAGCGATTTGCATCGTTACGGAATACATCTCCAGATCGTCCCGATCCAGCAAATAGCCGTTGCGACCTAGAAACTCGATTGCGGCAACGACGGCGGCTCGTTTATTTCCATCCACGAAACCCTGGTTGACCGCAAAGTGATAAAGGTACGCGGCTGCCATATCGGCTATGTCGCCCCCGTATTGAAGCGCCCATTGTGCTTGTGCCAAACAGGATTCAATTGCGCCCCGATCGAGGACGCCTTCCAAGCCGCCGTGGAGTGCAAGCTGTTCTTCGTGGATTGCGAGAATATCCTCCCAGGTCAGAAAATCGTACGCAATCTCGCTCATCGGCCCATTCCAAAAGAAAGCCCGGCCACTAGAGCCGGGTCATTGTTTGGTTGCTGGTAGTGGATTCAAATCACTTCGCAAGCATGGCGAGCGCCTTGCCGAATTTCTTGTTAACAAGCGCACGCGCTTCCTTCGCCGACAGCTTACGGCCCGGTGGTGGAATAATCTTCCTCTTTGGAGTTTTAGCAGGGGCCATTCTGTCGGTACTCATCATGCCTCCGGTGACTTATCGGTTGAAATATTAGGCGATCTTAAATCGCCGAACAACGCAAAAATATAAACGGCTTTTTGCAAGTAAGTATAGACAAGTGATGCTGCTTGTCCGTGAGGGCGTTCAAGGCCGGCCCGCTAAACCTGGAGAATCAGCCGGAATCATGCGGCAAATGCCGCCGGCGCTGGTGGTGATGACCGCTTCCGGCTGCCAGCCGGGCAAAAGGCGTGGTCCGTCGGTTTCGGGATATAAGCCAATCAGCCAAAGGCATGGGCGCGGTTGGAGTTGTTTTAACAGCGTCGCGCCCGCACGGCCCCTGAGAATCAGCCACGGCCGATGTGAATCCGGCGCGTAATATTTGTAGCCCATGTACCAGGTGCCGGAAGAGGCCCATGGATCGCGGTTGAAAAAAACCAGCAGGTCGTCCGGACCGGCGAAATGATTTAGGTTATCGGTGAGCGCGCGCCAATCTTCTTTGGCGGGGACTCCATCCACGCTTCGTTGAACCGCGACAACCCCAATCAATCCGACGGCCGCGATGGCCACCGCATCGCGCAGGAAATTTCGGCGCGGCCAATCGAACGCGGCGATGACGGCGTAGATCGCCGGGCTCGCGAGGATGGTGTATCGCATGTATCCCACCAGCGTTGTTTGGCGCGTGAGATCCATCGCGGCTACGAAGCCGATCGTTCCCAGGGTCCACAAAATCCATAGCAATAAATCACGCCTTTTGATCAAGCGGATCAGCGGAAGCGGGATTGTGAATAGGAAAATGGCGAGGACGAGCTTTGATGTGAGTGCTTCGCCGCGTGCTTCGCCGAGGAGGTTTTCGGTTGGCAGGCCGATGATGCGAAAGAGCGTCAGTTTGGCATGATTGGCGCCGGGAGCTTCCTGTAGGAAGGTTGGCGTCATGGATGGGAGGGTATGCTTTTGGGTGACAAACATCGGAATCCAGACCGCGAGGATCAGAATTGCCGCTATGGCGAACGCCGCGATCGTTTGCCATCGCACGCGACCGCGCAGGCGAATGACCGCATAAATCGCCAGAGCGATGAGTGCGCCGGCTGAGAGATAGTGGGTGAGCGCGGTCGCGATGAGGCAGCACGTCAGGGCGATCAAGCGGCGGCGCGAGAGTCCCAGATATTCGATCCGCACCACCAGATCGGCGCAGCACAATCCGAAAAAGATCAGCATCGGGTAGCTGCGTGCTTCCTGCGCGAAATCGAGTTGGCCGATGGCCAGCGCCGAAATCGCCGCGGCCAGCAGGGCGATTCTTGGCCCGTGCAACCAGCGGCAGAGGTCAAAGAAGACGACGATTGCGGCCAGTGAAAAGATCGCCGAGAGGGATCGGGTCGCGAGCGCGCCCGTTCCAAACAAATCCATCCACCATCGCAATACCACGAAATACAGCGGCGGATGGGTGACGCCGCCGAGATGCGTGCAGATGCTCCACCATGGCGCGGCGGCNNGGCCATTTCGATCGACCAGATTTCGTCCATCCAGAGGCTTGGGCCGGTGATCTGATCGAAGCGGAAAAACGCCGCCGCCAGGAGGATCAGGCCGAGAAGAATCAGATATCGGCGGGACATGTCAGTGACGCGTGGGCGTCGGGATGGATCATACAATCGTCGGGTGTCAGGGGACAGCCGGGGCGGAGATGTATCGCATCTGGCAAGCGTCGCCGGTGTCGTTGGAAAAGCTTTGCTCCACATGCCAACCGGGAAGAATCTGCGGGCCGTAGGAATTGGCGTAGAGGCCGATCACCCAGAGCGATTGGCGCTTCTCCAGTTGAGCTAGAAGGGCGGCATCGGGAGGTTTGCGCAGCGTCAGCCACGGGCGCTGCGATTCCGGCGAATAATATTTGAAGCACAGGTACCAGATTCCGGGTGATGCGAAGCGGCTGGGATAATAGTAGAGAAGCAAATCATCCGGCTTTGCGTGCGTATCGATGTATCGGCTGAAGGATCGGCAATCCATGTGAGGCGGAATTCCTTTGCGCAATTGCAGGCCGGCCGTCACCGCCAGGATCGTGACGGCCGCATAGGGAATTGCGCTGCGCAGGGGGCCGAATCTCGGGAATTCGATGGTGGCGACGAGCACATAAACGCCGGGGCTCGCCAGAATGGTGTAGCGGAGGTAGTCCAGAATCCTGGAATGATGAGCGAGATCCTGGGCGGCGGACCAGCCGATGACGCAGGCGATCCAGAGAAGCCAGAGCAATAAATCGGGTCGGGTACGCAGGCGCGCGATTGCATAGAGCAAGATGAGGACCGCGGCGATGTGGATCGGCAGGCGGATTTGCTGGCCGCGCGTTTCGCCGAAAAAATATTGCAGCGGCAATTTGATTGTTCTTGAGATCGTGTGGAGAAAATGGTGCGATTTATTCTCCCGCAGATATCCGGGATTGAAATCCGGAAACGTGCGCATCTGCTCCAAAAATGGCCCGACCCAGACGGCGGCCGTGAAAAGACCGGCGATTGCGATCGCGGCAATGACGCGGTTTCGATTTTTCCCGCGCAGCCGGATAAGGGCGTAGAGCGAAATCGCCGCGACCGCGCCGGCGGCGAAATAGTGCGTGAGCATGAAAGCGATGAGACCGGCGCTGAGCAGAAAGAGCCGGCGGGGAGTTGCCCCGAATAGTTCAATGCGCACCAGGGCATCGCAGCAGCAGAGGCCGAGAAAGATGAGTTGCGGATAGCTGCGCGTCTCTTGCGCGATTTCGATTTGCGCCAGCGCAAGCGTCATGAGGGCGGTGGCAATCAGGGCGATTCGCGGGCCATGCAGAAGGCGACAGACGTCGAAAAAAATGCAGATCTCAAAAAGCGAGACAATCGCCGACAGGGATCGGGTCGCCCCGGCGGTGCTTCCGAAGAAATCCATCCACCAGCGCAGCACGATGAAATAGAGCGGCGGATGAATGATCAGTTGAAGATGCGACCCGATTTTCCACCACGGGGCGGCGGTGGCGAGGCTGGTGATATCCGCTTGATCGGTGCGAATGACACCATCAACGAATTGATCGTGCTGCGACCCTTGCCCGCGGGCCATTTCGATCGACCAGATTTCGTCGAGCCAGAGGCTTGGCCGGCTGATCTGATAAAATCGGACGAAAGCCCCGGCGATAACAATCAGCGCCAGCACCGAAAGCTGGCGGCGAGTCAGAGGCAAGTGTCGGGCCAGGCCCGGTGAAGAGTCGATCATCTAAAGCGGCACGAATCGCGCCGCTCGGGATGATACACGAGCCGGTGGAGACGCCAAACTGCTTATCCCCATCAAGCAGTCAGCATCGTCGGCCCAGCCGCGCTTCACGGCCGCGCTTCACGGCCGCGCTTCACGGCCGCGCTTCACGGCCGCGCTTCACGGCCGCGCTTCATGGGCGCGCTTCACGCGGGCAGGCGATGAACCATCCGGTCATGCAGATAGCTGGTGATCATTCGCACCAGTTCCCTGGTAGCGTCCTTCCAATCATTTTGACGGGACCGGAAGGCGACGGTTCCCATCTGACCAGCCACGTCGGCCCGCACTTCGACTGACCGCCCGACGCGGTGCATGATGATCGAAATCGCGGGATTTCCGATGCGCTGGCCAAGACGGATTGCCCGCTTCAGCCAAGACATCAACTGCCGACGATGTGATGGTTTGAGAAGCACGTTCCCGGAATCGAGCTTAAGCATTGTGCAACCTTTCTGAAAAAACGCAGTGGTTTCACGCTCGTAGATAGTGGAGAGCAAGATTCGTGCCGGACTGGACGGCGAAGGGAGGGCCGGATAATTTAAGCCCCGAGCCACGAAAGGAGTATACCCATGGCCAAGCCACGGCGCCGACGGAAAATCGGCAGCAAAAAGCGCAAGGCGCGTCGCGACCGTCGAAAACGATAGTCGCCCTCGGTTGAATCCCGTATTCTCAGATCGCCCAAACCGCCCTGAGCGCGGTTTGGGCGATCTGTTTCCTTTGGGTTTTCCGTATTAATGTGTAAATAGCGAACTTCCCCGCATTCCCTTCGTTTGGGATACTTGATTCATGCACCCTGGTACATCCGAGGGATTTCTCGCCGAGAATTCCAACCCGGTTTCAACAGTTTCGTCCGGTAAGTTTCTCAACCGGGAGGTGAGCTGGCTCGATTTCAACCAGCGCGTGCTCGAGTTGGCCCAGGACAAGAGCGCGCCACTTTTGGAGCGGGTGCGGTTCCTGGCGATTTTCTCGGCCAATCTCGACGAATTCTTCATGAAGCGCGTCGGCGGCCTGCAACGCCAGCATCATGCCCATGTCACCGAACTCTCTCTCGACGGGCTGACCCCGCGTCAGCAGCTGGATGAGATTCACGCACATCTTCGCCCGATGCTCGAGCAGCACATGACCTGCTGGCTCGATGATCTCAAGCCGGCGCTGGAATCCGAAGGGGTCATCATCCGCGATTATGATGCGCTGGAATCGCTGGACCGGGCGGCGGCGGATCAATTTTTCGCGAAGAATGTATTTCCGATCCTCACGCCGCTGGCGGTGGACCCGGCCCATCCGTTTCCGTTTATTTCAAATCTCAGCAATTCCATCGGGGTGATCCTGGAGCATCCAACTCGGAAGGAAACGCTTTTCGTGCGGATCAAGGTTCCGGAGAATCTGTCGCGATGGGTGCCGCTGCCATCGAAGATGTGCTTTGTTCCGCTCGAGCAGGTGATTGGCGGGAATCTGTCGCTGCTGTTTCCTGGGATGAATGTTGTGGAGCATCAGCCGTTTCGGGTGACGCGAAATGCCGACATCGAGATGGATGCGGAAGACGCGGATGATCTGCTGCAACTGGTCGAGCAGGAATTACGGGCGCGGCGGATGGCCCGGGCCGTCCGGCTGGAGCTGGCGCAATCGATGTCTCCAACGATGCGCGAATTCGTTGTCTCCGGCATTGAAGTGGATGTGCGCGACATCTATCCAACGCGCGGCATGCTCGATATGTCGGACCTGGCGACGCTGGCCGACCTCAATTTGCCGAATTTGAAATACAAGCCGTGGATTCCGACGACGCCGATTCGGTTAACTGGCGAGGATGTGGATATTTTCGCGGTCATTCGCGCCGGCGATCTGCTGGTGCATCACCCGTACGAGGCGTTTTCGGAGAGCGTTGAGAAATTCATCGCCGCCGCGGTGCTCGATCCGAAGGTGCTGGCGATCAAGATGACGCTTTATCGCACGACGGTTGATTCGCCGTTTATGTTGTCGCTGATCCACGCGGCCGAGTCGGGCAAGCAGGTGGCCGTTCTGGTGGAATTGAAAGCCCGCTTTGATGAGCAGCGGAATGTTCGGCTGGCGCAGACGCTGGAAAACGCCGGCGTTCACGTGGTCTATGGGATGCTGGGGCTCAAGACGCATACGAAGGTTGCGATGGTTGTCCGCGAAGAGCCGGAGGGATTGCGAACCTACTGCCACATCGGCACCGGCAACTACAATTCGCGCACGGCCCAGATGTATACCGATCTCGGGCTCTTCACCTGCAACACGCAGATCACCGATGATGTGATCGATCTATTTCATTATCTCACCGGGCGTTCGCTGAAGCGAGATTACCGCAAGCTGCTGGTGGCGCCGGTGAACATGCGCGAACGGTTTGTCCTGAAAATTCGCCGCGAGGCGGATCACGCGCGGGCCGGGCGCGAGGCGCGCATCACGGCCAAGATGAACGCGCTTCAGGACCCGAAGATCATCGAGGAGCTTTACGCGGCCTCGCAGGCCGGCGTGAAGATCGAGTTGTTCGTTCGCGGATTTTGCTGCCTGCGTCCGGGGGTCGCGGGGATGTCGGAGAATATTCGGATCGTCAGCATCCTTGGGCGGTTTCTGGAGCATTCTCGGATTTATTATTTCCTCAACGGTGGAGCCGAGGAATTCTTCATCGGCTCAGCCGACTGGATGAATCGCAATCTNNTTGAGATCCTGGAAGTGATGCGATCGAGCCGATTGCACGCATGGGAGCTCGGACCGGATGGCAACTGGAGCCCGCTGAAACCCGTCGAGGGGGAACCGGCGAGCGATACGCAAGTGACGCTGATGGCGCGGGCGATTAAGCAGGTCAAGAGACGTTGAGCGAAATCGGAAATCCGATATTCAGGTTTTGGGTTTCTGATTTCCCCATTCCCCGCTATCATCGCCATCCATGCGATTAGATTTCACCGAAACGCTTTCGGCCGCTCTGATTCACGCGGATGAACAGGCGCGGGAGCTGGGCCAGGAATTTGTCGGGACTGAGCATCTCCTGCTGGGAATTGTCGCGGGGAAAGCGGGGGATGCGTATCGAGCGCTGGAGGCGGAGACGAACATCGAGCAGTTGTTGCCGGCTCTGAAAAAGGTGCTCCCGAAAGATTCCGAGCCGCCGCTGATCACGGGACGGCTTCCGCTTTCGCCGAAGGCGCAGCGGGCGATCAATACCGCGATTTCATTGGCGCAGGCGGCGTCGCTGCCGAGCGTTTCGACGCGATTCGTGTTGCTGACATTGCTGGCCGATCGCGAATCAGTGATTGGCCCCCTTCTGGCCGAAAACGGCGCCGACCTTGAAGAACTGCGCGGGCTTCTGAAACGAAGCGGCGAAATCCACGAGAAATAATTCAGGAAACGATCTATGTCCGAAATGTTTTGTGACCGCCTGCTGGATGCGATTGATGAAAAGCGCGCGCCGATCTGCGTGGGGATCGATCCGATCGTGGAATCGATTCCCGCCGCCGTCCGCGAAAAATTCAAATCGCGCAACGAATCGGAGGCGGCGATCGACGCCATCTTCGAATTCACGACGAAGGTGTTGAAAATTGTTTCCCAGCACGTGCCGATCGTGAAATTTCAATCGGCCTATTTTGAGCAACATCTCTGGGAAGGCGTCGAAGCCTATTACAGCCTGATCCAGGAAGCCAAGGATATGGGATTGCTGGTGATCGGCGATGTCAAACGCGGAGATATCGGATCGACGGTGGCGGCATACGCTGCCGGGCATCTGGCCGAGCAGAGCAGCGGCGACGATGAGATCGCCACGCCGGATGCGATTACCGTTAATCCCATGCTGGGTTTGGATACGCTTGAGCCGTTCATCAAAACGGCCAAAGACTATTCCCGCGGGCTTTTTGTACTGGTGCGGACGAGCAATCCGGGCTCGGCGGAGCTTCAGGATGCGCCGCTGGCGTCGGGGCAAACCTGGTCGGAGATGCTGGCGGATAAGTTGAGCGTTTTGGCCGCCGACAAGGGATTGGTCGGATCGCATGGCTGGAGCAGCCTCGGTGCGGTCGTCGGCGCGACGCAGCCTCACACGATGCAAAGCATTCGCGGCCGATTGCCCAAATCGATTTTCCTGTTGCCCGGCTACGGCGCGCAGGGCGCGACGGCCGAGATGACGCGGATGGCTTTCAGAGACGGGCGCGGAGCGATTGTCTCCGCCAGCCGGAGCATTCTTTATGCTCATGAGGAAGCGAAATATTCGTCGCAGTTTGGAACCAATTGGGAAAAATGCGTCGAGGCGGCGGTGGTGGATATGAAACGCGAAGTCGGCCAGGTGGTCGGCATCGCCTGATGGGCGGCGAAATAGCAAGCGAGGATTTCATGGGCGAAACGCGTCTGCGGGAGTGGGTGTTGATCGCGTTGCTTGGCACATTGCCTGGCATGGCCCTGCCGCTCAGATGTCTGGCCGAGCCTACTACGGAGGCCGCGCCGATGATGTCGGTTACTACTTCCGAACCTCTGGCGGATGGCCCGTTCAAGCCGGATTGGGATTCGCTTAAGGCATATCAGGTTCCCGATTGGTTCAGGGACGCCAAGTTTGGCATCTGGGCACATTGGACGGCCCAGTGCGTGCCGGAACAGGGCGATTGGTATGCACGCTTCATGTATCAGGAGGGAAGCCACGACTACAAATATCAGGTTGAGCATTACGGCCATCCCAGCCAGGTTGGATTCAAGGATATCGACAATCTCTGGCATGCCGAGCATTGGGACCCGGAAAAATTGATGGCCCTCTACAAGCGGGCGGGCGCGCAATATTTCATGGCTCTGGCCAATCATCACGACAACTTCGATTGTTTCGACAGCAAATATCAGCCGTGGAATTCGGTGAAGATCGGGCCGAAGAAAGACATCGTCGGCACCGCCGTTCGCGCCAGCAACGCCGATTACTTCCGCACCATGGGCANNGAAGAAAGACATCGTCGGCACCTGGGCCGAGGTGGCGCGGCGGAATGGGCTGCGGTTTGGCGTTTCTGTTCATGCGTCGCATGCGTGGAGTTGGTACGAAGTGGCGCAGGGCTCGGACAAAGACGGGCCACTTGCGGGCGTGCCATACGATGGCAAGATGACGCTGGCCGATGGGACGGGCAAATGGTGGCAAGGCCTCGACCCGCAGGATCTCTATTGCCAGAATCACATCCCGGGAAAAAAATTATCCTGGGAATGGAAGGCGAGCGAGGGGAGCAGCATTCCCGATCTGGCCTATTGCGATAAATACTTCAACCGCACGATCGACCTGATTAATAAATATCATCCCGATCTGGTTTATTTCGACGATACGATCCTGCCGCTCTATCGCATCTCGGATGCGGGGCTCAAGATCGCCGCCCATTATTACAACGCGAACATGCAATGGCATGATGGGAAAAATGAAGCCGTCCTGACCGGCAAANNGCCGCAGCGCCAGTGCATCGTCTGGGATATCGAGCGCGGGCAGACCGATCACATCGAGCCGCTGCCATGGCAGACCGACACGTGCATCGGAAGCTGGCATTACGAACGAAAACGATTTGAGCAGCACACCTATAAGACGGCCGACCTCGTCATCCACATGCTCGTGGATAACGTGAGCAAGAACGGCAACCTGATGCTGAACATCCCCGTCCGCGGCGATGGGACGATTGATGAGGATGAGATCGCATTCCTGAATAGCATGGCCGATTGGATGCAGATCAACCGCGAGTGCATTTTGGGCACGCGGCCCTGGACAACCTATGGCGAAGGGCCGTCTGTCTCATCCGGCGCGCAGCCAAAGGCGAAGAATTTCAACGAGGGGAAAGTGAAGTACACTGCGCAGGATATTCGCTTCACGACCCGGGGGAATATTTTGTACGCGATCGCCCTCGATTGGCCGGCCGATGGAAAACTGACGATCAAATCGCTGGCCACGGGCTCGGCGAATTATATGGGCGACATCGCCGGCGCGGAGCTTCTTGGATCGGATGCGAAGCTCGCTTATTCGCGCGACGCCTCCGGGATGACGATCTCGCTGCCGGCGCAAAAGCCGTGCGATCATGCGTATGTCTTCAAGATTCAACTGGAATCGCCGCGATAGCCAGCGCCACGATAAATGTCGGATGGTTTGGAATCACTATCAGGGAAAAGGGTGACCGTTGCCGGCCTCGGCCGATTCGGCGGCGGCATCGCCGTGACGCGATGGCTTTGCGCGCAGGGGGCGAATGTCCTGGTCACCGATTCGGATTCCGCGGAAAAGCTGGCGGATTCGCTGAAACAACTCAAAGGTCTGCCGATTGAATTGCGCCTCGGCGAGCATCGCGAAGCGGATTTCACGTCGGCTGATTTGATCGTCGCATCGCCGGCGATTCCGCCGCAGAATCCGTTCATCCAGGCTGCCCGCGCAGCCGGAAAACCCGTCACCACCGAAATCCGGCTTTTCGTCGAACGCTGCCCGGCGAAAATCATCGGCGTCACCGGAACCAAGGGAAAATCCACCACCACGGCCATGCTCGGCAAGATTCTCGCCGTCACCGGCAAAACCTGGGTCGGCGGAAATATCGGCAAATCGCTGCTGGCCGAGCTGGATCAAATCCAAAGGACGGATCGTGTTGTTCTGGAATTATCGAGTTATATGTTGGAACACCTCCGCGAACTGCGCTGGTCGCCGCATGTCGCGGTCGTGACGATGATTTCGCAGGATCATCTTCCGTGGCATGGATCTCTCGACGCCTATCTGGATGCCAAGCGAAATATCGTCCGATTTCAGCAGGCGGATGATTTTGCCGTGCTGAATGAGGAAGACCCGGGAGCGGCGGCCTTCGCGCGATTGTCCGCCGGGAAGATCATCTTGTATGGAACGAAGAACCGCGCGAAATTCAAACTGCTCATTCCCGGAGCGCACAATCAACTCAACGCGCAAGGCGCGTTTACGGCGGCATCCATCTTCGGCGCGGATTTCGCACAGGCGCAGAAAGCTCTATCTGATTTCGTCGGCCTTCCCCATCGGCTGCAATTGGTTCACGAAGCGAATGGCGTGCGATATTTCAACGATTCCATCGCCACGATTCCCGAAGCGGCCATTGCGGCGCTGGCGTCATTTTCCAGCAAAAAGGTGATCCAGATCGTCGGCGGCTATGGCAAGGATATTCCGATCAAGGCGATGTGCGCCGCTCTCACCGAGCGAGCCAAGGCGGTGCTTTGTATCGGAGCAACCGGCCCGGAAATCGCCGACCTGTTGGAGCAATCGTCTTCGCAAAGCGCGGCCGCGACGTATCGCTGCGGCGATCTTGCCACGGCTGTTGGTATTGCAAAACACATTGCCGCCGCCGGCGATGTCGTGCTGCTGAGCCCGGGATTCAAGAGTTACGATCAATTTGTGAATTTCGAGCAGCGGGGGGATGAGTTTGTTAGACTTGTCCGCGGCTGAATGATCGGAGGTTTATCCCATGAATGTGCAGGCAGCGTTGAAAGATCAATATCACGCGTCGCTGTCCATGTTGAAGCCAGCGATCGAGCAATGTCCGGTTGATCTTTGGACCGGCGGGACAATTGCGTTCTGGCGCGTTGCCTACCACACGCTTTTTTTCACGCATTTGTATTTGCAGCCGAATGTGCAGTCGTTTCGTCCGTGGGAGCACCACCGAGACGAGCATCAATTCCTTGGCCCGTTGCCCGAACCGCCGCACCGCCAGCCGAATATTGGCGAGCCTTATACGAAGCGGCAGGTCATGGAATATTGGCGGCTGTGCGACGGCATGGTTAATGGCGCGGTGGATCAGCTTGATCTAAGCGCCTCGGAGTCGGGTTTTCCCTGGTACAAGATGCCAAAGCTGGATCACCAGATCACAAACATCCGGCACATCCAACATCACGCGGCGATCCTCAGCAGCCGATTGCGGCCGATCGGGGTGGACATCAAATGGCTGGGGCATGCATAGCGTTTATTTTTCCGGGTTCAGTTTGAGTTCCGCCCAAGCCAGCGGATGATCCGATGCCCCTTTGTCNNATGCATTCCACGAGCGAAAATACGATCCCAGCTTTCCCCGTTCTTTGCGAGGACGCTGTCGCCGATTGGATCGATCACTCCGAGCGTTTTCCGCAGCGATTGAATCTCCGGCGAATCGTTTTTTGAATTCAAATCCCCCATGAGAATCGCCGGCTCCCGCATGGACAGGAACAGCGAACCGACCGCGGCAAGTTCCGCCTCGCGGTCAACCTCCGTNNCGGTAATCAGGACATTGAGCGTGCGGCCGGAAAATTGCAGGCGAAGCAGCAGCACTTCGCGATTGCTCTCGGCGGATTCGCTTGCCAGCGGGATTCGCTGCCAGTGTTCGACCGGCAGGGACGTCAGAACGCCGTCGCCGAATGCGTCGCTCCACCATTGCCTTTCCACGGGCGCGAAGAGCCAGGGGAGATTCAGCTTTTGTCCGAGGACCTCGACCTGATTGGATTTGGAAAACGCGCCGAGGCCGTGAACTTCCTCCAGGCCGATAAGATCGAAACCGCGCAGGGTATCCGCCGTGGAATCGCCATCCTTGCCATCGATGTTAAATGTGGCGACGCGCAGCGTGTCGCCGCTCGGGCGGCTGGTTGGCTCCGGGCCGTTCAGGGATGTGCCCGACGCCGCACCGGCCGGAATCTTCTGGCTTCCCTGCCACGCGAAAAATCCCGCCGCGACAATGAGAAAAAATGCGATTCGTCCCAACGTGAATCGCCGGCCGCGGAAGGTTTGTATTCTTGGCGCAGTGCTCATCGCATCACCTCGTTCGGTTCCCTGCTTCGGTCCAGTTCAGTCGCGATTTCGTATCCCAGCAATCGGCTCTGCATCCATCGAATGGCCAGCAGATCGCGGAAGCTCTTGAACAGCCGATTCCAGACGCCGTATTTGCTTTCACCATGCAGCCGCGGATTGTTGGTGACGGGGATTTCCGTGACGGTGCAACCTTCCATTTTCAGCAGCGTGGGAATGAACCGATGCAGCCCGCGGTAGAGCTTGAGTTTCGCGGCACACTCCCGGCGAAAGGCGCGATAGGTGCAGCCGGCATCCGAAATCTGTTCATGCGAAAGGGTGTTGCGCACCCAGTTGGCGATTCGGCTGGAAGCGACGCGCACAAAACTATCCCCCTCGCCGCGGGATGCCACCCGCGTTCCGCAGACGCAGTCGAATCCCTGATTCAGTGCTTCGAGAAATTTGGGAATATCCGCCGGATCGTTCTGGAGATCGGCATCCATGGTCATGACGAACTCGCCGCGCGCGGCCCGGAGCCCCGCGTCGGTCGCGGCCGTTTCGCCGCAGTTGGATTTGAATTTAATCCCGCGCACGCGCGGGTCTTTGGCCACCAGCGATTCGATCGCCCGCCAGCTTCCGTCGGTGCTGCCGTCATCGACGAGGATGATTTCAGCCGATATCCCGGCCGGATCGATCGACTTAACGATCGCATCATGAAGCAGAGGCAGATTTTCCGCCTCGTTGTAAACGGGAACGCAGATGCTGAGTTTTGGGTCCATTGTTACGCTGACAGCGAAATGCCTTTACGAACCGCGGAGGCCCGAATCCTTTGCAACGCCCGCAGTGACCGCTTCCCTGGCCGCAATTCGCCCCGCTCCCATCGGGAAACGGTCAGTTTATCCACGCCCATGCTCTTACCAAACTCTGTTTGAGTCAGGTCCAGCGCCTGGCGAAGACTGCGAATAAAACCGGGGCTCGGAGGCGTCTTCATCGGAGAGAAAAGAGCTCGCAACCGATCCAGAAAGCGAACGCCGTCTATCGTAAAGCCCACGTCACCGCTGCGGTCATATCGAACCCAGCGCGCGGGAACCTCAACGGCAAGTCGCCTGCCATCCGCGAGACGCATCAGGTACGGCTGGTCAGAAATTTCTTGTCGGGCCATGGCCTAATCCTGCCAATAGATGGTTACAAAAACCGTCGAATTCTGTGATTCGTCCTTATCGATGACACAAACGATTTCGATTTTCAGGCCGTCGGTCGCCGTGCCGCCAATAATCCATTTCGGCCGACCAAACCGCTCCGGGCCGCCGTCACGAACGTCCTCGGGCGATCCGATGATGTCAACAACGTCCATCCAAAACAGACCGCGCAAGTCCATGCGTTCGACGAAATGCGACAAAACCGTTATCCGGCCCGCTGAAATGCACTTTTGGATCTCGCGCAGGGCGCGCCGAGCGGTTCCATCCATCCTCAAAAGTATACGCTAAAGTATACGCTATGGCAACTTTCTCGCAAAAATTTTAGCGGGAATTCGGCGGCGATTCCCCCGCGGCGTCCAATCGGCGCTTTCGATACACCAGCACCAGATTGCGCGAATACGGGATAACGTTGAGCACATACCCGGCGATGCCAACCGAATCCTGCTGTCGTAGAAAGTAGGCCAGGCAGAGCATCGTGCCAAAAAGGCTTTGCCACCAGAAGATCACCGGCACCCGGCTCTCCTTGTGTTTCTCGCTGTAAATCCACTGCACGATAAATCGCGTTCCGAATGTCCCGATGCCGGCGAATCCGATCGCCTTCCAGAGCCAGTAATTGTCCTGGTAAGGCATCCGGAAAACGAAGGCCGCTANNACCGGTGCGGACCTGGAAAAGACTACTTCCTGGAGAAAAATCCCTTGATCGCGTTGGAGACGGCCACGACCTGCGCTTCGGTCAGCGATGGGAACATCGGCAGGCTCAAAATCCGTTTCACATAATCTTCGGTTTTGGGCAGCGCCGGCTGCTTGCCGAACTGGTCTTCGATTGCCGGCTGCAAATGGTTGGGCACGGGATAATGAACACCCGTCTCGATTCCCTGTTCCTTCAGATGGCGCGCCAGCGACTCGCGAACATCGTGATTGTCCAGCCGAATGACGAACATGTGATAGACGGATTCCGTCTCCGCGGAATCAGCCGGCGGCAAAACGACGCCCTTGGTTCCAGCGAGTTCCCGGCGATACCACTGCGCCGCCCGCCGGCGTCCGGCGTTCAGTTCATCCAATACTTTCAATTGTTCCCGGCCAACCGCCGCCTGGATTTCGTTGAACCGGAGATTAAATCCGATCTTCTCGTGAAGATATTTATCCTTGCGGCCATGGTTGCGCAGCATCGTCACCTGGCGGGCGATTTCCGGATCGTTGGTGAGGATCGCTCCGCCGTCGCCGTAGACGGTGAGGTTTTTCGACGGATAAAAGCTGATCGCCGCGTGGTCGCCGAAACTTCCGAGGCGATGCCCCTTCCATTTCGCCCCATGGGATTGCGCGCAATCCTCGATGATCCACAGCCCGTGATCTTTCGCGAGCTTCAAAAGGCCATCAACATTGACGGGCCTCCCATAGAGATGCACCGGCAGAATGCCGACTGTTTTTTTGGTGATTCTCTTGGCGGCATCCGCGAGGTCGATTGTGTAAGTATCGTCGATATCGCAATAAATCGGTTTGGCTCCGACGTGGATCATCGGCTCGATGCTTGGGAAAGCGGTCAGGCTGGGAACCAGAATCTCGTCGCCGCTTTTCAGGTTTTGCGCGATGTGCAGGAGATGCACCGCCGCCGTCCAGCTTGAGCTGAGGACGGCGTGTTTCACCCCGAAATAGGCGGCCAATTCGCTTTCGAACGCCTTGCATTCCGGGCCGAGGATGTAGTTGCCACCCTTGACGACCTGAAGGATTCGGCGATCGATCATCTCGGATTGATGGACGCGTGAAAGCGGAATTTTATCAGGGGCAGGCAAGCACACTCCTTTGAAGAAAGCCTCTTTCCTCGTCAAAATACGCCCTGATTATGCCGGAAGCAAGCCGAGGCATCGCGGACGGCCACTCTACTTCTGCACAGATGTCTCAGCCCGGCTCCAGGTTTTCGTCAGGCGGATGTCGCGCGAGGAGCTGCCGACTTCGATCGTGAAATCATCTTTCTCCGCCACCCAGCCGCGCGCGGGATCATAAAACGCAAACGCACTCCGATCCAGCGGAATCCAAACATCACCATGCTCCCCGGCCTCGAGCTTGATTCTCGCAAAGCCCTTCAATTCCTTTGGCGGGCGCGGCAAACTGGGATGAGCCTGGCTCACGTAAAGCTGCACGACTTCCGCTCCGGCGCACGAACCGATGTTGGCGACGGTGCACTTCACCCATACTTCATGGCCGTCTGATCCATCCTCCGGAAACAACTCAAGATTCGAATAATCGAATTGCGTGTAGGACAAGCCGAACCCGAAGGGAAATAGCGGCTCGATATTCTTCGCGTCGAACCATCGGTATCCGACGAGCAATCCCTCATCATATCGCTCGACGCCATTCTTGCCGGGGAAGCTTCCCATCGCGTGAGCCGGTGAATCGCTGAGCTGCTTCGGAAAGGTGCAGGGCAATTTGCCGGACGGATTCACGTCGCCGAACAGCACATCGGCGATGGCGTTTCCGCCTTCCATTCCGGGATACCAGGCTTCAACCACCGCGCCAACATGATCGAGCCACGGCATTTCGACGGCGCCGCCGTCGATGAGCACGACAATGGTCTTCGGATTGGCCTCGGCGACGCGGCGAATCAGTTCATCCTGTCCAAACGGCAGCTTCAGATCGTGGCGATCGCTTCCCTCCGTGTCGTAGTACCAGTCATGCGGCAAACCGGCGAAGACCACCGCGACATCCGCCACCTTCGCCGCCGCCACCGCCTGGGCGATCATCTGATCGTCGTTTTTTTCGCGTGAATATCCCATGGAAAAGCTGATGTTTACATTCGGGCCGGCCCGCTGAATGAGGCCCTGCAATCCTGGGACTTCGTACAGCGATTTGATCTCCGCGCTGCCGCCGGCATGCGCGAATCTCCGCTCGGCATTTTCCCCAATCACCGCAATCGAGTTGATCTTCGCCGAATTCAGCGGCAGAAGATTCCCCGCGTTCTTAAGCAGAACCATCGCCTCTTCTTCGATGTCCCGCGCGGCTGCCTGGTGACGCGGCGTATCCAGTTCGCCCCCTTCGCTCCAGGAGGCGCCATCCAAAAGTCCGATCGCAGCCATCACCCGAAGATGCCGCCTGACTTTGTCATCCAGCGCCGATACGGGAATTTCTCCCTTCTCGATCGCATCCCGGAACGGATTGGCCAGGAAATAATCTTCGTAAGGCCCCCGCGTTCCCATCTCCAGATCCAGCCCATTCAGCGCGGCTGCCTTGGTGTTATGCGCGCCGCCCCAGTCCGAAATAACGATCCCCTTAAATCCCCATTCGCCTTTGAGGATTTTGTTCAGCAGGTAATCATTTTCGCAGCAATGCTGGCCGCGGAATTTGTTATATGCTCCCATGACGCATAGGACGCCCGCTTCCTGCACGCTCGCCCGGAACGCCGGCAGATAAATCTCGCGGAGCGTCCGCTCGTCCATTTCGACATCGATCGTGCCGCGGTCGGTCTCCTGATTATTCGCCGCGAAATGCTTCGCGCACGATGCGATGCCCTGGGCTTGCTCGCCGCGGATGAAGCCGACCGCCATCCGGCTGGTGAGCCACGGGTCTTCCCCCATGTATTCAAAATTCCGTCCGTTCAGCGGCGTCCGTTGAATGTTGAGGCTCGGCCCGAGCATGATGTGTTTGCCGCGTGCCTTGGCTTCCTGCCCGATCACCGCGCCGTACTCACGGGCGAGATCAGGATCGAACGTCGCCGCGAGGCCCAGATCGGCGGGCATCCAGGTTGAAAAATCGTCGGTGCGTCCGGTTGGACGCCAGCCGTTGGTTTCGATTTCTTCGCGAACTCCCTCGGGGCCGTCCGACATCCAGAGCCGCGGAATGCCCAGCCGAGGTACGCCGGCGGTGGCGAACTTTGAATCCGCGTGCACGAGTCCGATCTTCTCCTCCAGCGTCATTTGCGACACGAGTTGGTCGATGCGGCTCTCGACGGACTGCGCGTGTAGCGGCAGCGCGCGAACGAAAAACATAACGAGCGCCGCGATGGCCGAAGCCCACCGAAAGCGGGTTTGGTTCATGGTCTCTATTGTGCGGGGGGTGAATCGGTTTGGCAAAGCCGTTGCCAATCCTCGGGCGTGTCCAGATCATCACATCCTTCGGGCCAGGCGATGGTCCGGACATTCTTCCGATCCGCGAGCAGCAATTTTTTCGCCCCATCGGCATCGCCGATCCGGCCCAGGGCATCGAACATCACGCTCCCAAAGCAGCAGGGAGGGCCAATCGTGCCGCCATATTCGCAGGCGGCCATCGGCTTGCCCGAAGCCGGCCAGACGGACAGGAGATTCCGAACGATATCGGCGCTAAGGCGGGGCTGATCGCAGAGCAGTATAGCCGCCGCCCCGATGCCGGATTCGCATTCCAGCAGTGCGGCCAATCCGCAGCGAATGCTTGAGCCCATCCCGCCGGCCCAGGCGGAATTAAATGCCTGAATAACCGGCAGGTCGGCGAGTTCAGCTCCAACGGCATCAGCATATGCGCCGGTGACGACAACAACACGCGAGCATCCTCCGTCCAGAGCCGCCCGAACGGCCCGGCGCACCAGCGATTGGCCATTGATCTGAAGAAGTTGCTTGGCATGGCCCATCCGCGAGGCGGATCCTGCCGCGAGAATGATCGCGCCCGCTGATTTCATAATTGAAGAATTTTTAGCCACGGATGAAAATCAGATGCACACCGATAAGAAAAGATTAGAAAGTCCTCAATTCATCTATGGCTAAAATCGAATTTCGCCCCTTCGCCATGAACATGAATTGGGCCGGCTCTCTCGCGAAGCAACCCGCCGGGCCGTCCCGCCGCGACGGCGCGGATTTCAGCCAGGATCGACAGGGCGATCTCCTCCGGCGTTTCCGCGCCGATGTCCAACCCGATCGGGGAAAACAAAAGATGCTCATCTCCGGCCATGCCCGCCGCCGCAAGCAGGCGCGCCGTGCGTTGCCGCGGACCGAGCACGCCGATATATGCCCGCGGCTTCTTCAGCAGCGCCGCCAGGACCGCGGCATCGCGCCCGAAATTGTGGGCCATCACAATCGCCGCCGCGTCGTCCGGCAGATTCACAGCCTCGCGCGCGGGGTCATCCGCACAGCAAATCGCTTCATCGGCGAGGGCGAATCTCTGTCGAAGACCGGCCGCTGGGTGAGTACCGATTACCACTACATGCCATCCAAGCGATTTGGCCAGATTGACCAGCGGGGCGACATCGTGACCGTCGCCGAAAATCGCCAGCGACTGCGCGGGACGCAGCCATTCGATCAGCACGTCCGCCCATCCTCCGCGCGGCAATGTATGCCGGCAATGCACAAACGTCCGATCGGCCGGCGAATTCGACATCAGTTGATCGCGCAAAATGTCGTGCAAGCGAGGATCTAAAATCCGTCCCGAAACCGCGTCGTCTCCGATACGAAATAGTTGCGATCCACATCTCACGGCATCCTCCGGCGCGGAACCGACGCGCAGGACTGTCGCCAATGCCGCGCACCGCCGCTGCCGCACGGTTGCAGAGATTGCCGCAAGCGCCGCGGGATCGGCAGTTGTCACGCGCTGAATCAGAATTTCGATTCGCCCGCCGCATCCCAGCGACGGCCCCGGATCGACAATCGGGCGAGCGTTTTCCTCGCCAAAATCTTCTTCATCCGTTTCATAGCTGATGAGCAGAGGATTCGCCGGCTCGGCAATGAGCATCCGCGCGCGACGCGCGACATCCCGCTCCAGGCACCCGCCGCTCACTGTTCCCCACGTCCGTCCATCCCCCGCGACAAGCATTCGCGCCCCCGGGCGGCGATACGACGATCCCTCGACAGCGACAACCGTCGCCAGCGCCGCGGGGTGGCCGCCGGAGCAGAGGGATTCAAACGCTTCGACGATTTGCAGCCGGTCTCGCATGATATCCTCCGATTTTACCTCGCCGCGCTCCATAATTCTCTTTCATCGCATTTCTTCACCTCTATCTTCGCCGTTTCGCGTTTACATTTGATTTCTCAAGATTGCGAATCACCCCAGCCGCAACGTAACATCCCTGCCTAGTGGCCAAATCGCGGAGTCAATTCCTTTGTAATCATTGCGGCAGCGCCCATCTCAAATGGTTCGGCAAATGCCCCGACTGCGGAACCTGGGACAGCCTCGAATCCTACACCCCCCCTGCCCCCGATGCCCGCGCCGAATCGCGAGCCGAGGCGATCGGAACCGCTAACCCGGCCGCTGCTGCCGAAGCCCTTCCCATTGGCGAGATCGACGAAACCCAAACCCCGCGCCTGCCCACGGGCATCGCTGAATTCGACCGCGTCCTCGGGGGCGGAATCGTCCCCGGCTCGGTCGTCCTCGTCGGTGGAGAGCCGGGCATCGGCAAATCCACGCTCCTCCTCCAGGTCGCCCATTCCATGGCTTCCTCGAACGACTCGGCCAAAGTCCTCTACGTCACCAGCGAAGAATCCGCCCGTCAGACCGCCCTGCGAGCGGGAAGATTGGGCGTGAAATCCGGGCAGCTTCTGGTCCTTGCCGAGACAAGTGTCCCGCGCATTCTCCATCAGATCGGCAAACATCGGCCCGCGGTGGCTGTCGTCGATTCGATTCAGATGATCTACAAGCCGCAGCTTCCAGCCGCTCCGGGATCGGTGACACAATTGCGCGATTGCTGCATGGATCTGGTTTATCTCGCCAAAGCGACCGGCACCGCGATCATCCTTGTCGGACACGTCACCAAGCAGGGGACGCTGGCCGGCCCGAAACTCATCGAGCACATCGTGGATACCGTCGCGTATTTTGAGGGAGACCGGTTTCACGCGCACCGGATTGTGCGATGCGTGAAAAACCGTTTCGGCGGGACACACGAGGTCGGCCTGTTTGAAATGACCGGCCAGGGACTCACCGAAGTCACCGATCCCGGCAAACTCTTCATCGAGCAATACGGTCCCGGNNACCGGCGGCCAGCCGAGCGGATCGGTCATCACTGCTGCCATGCAGGGCTCTCGCGTCCTCCTCGTTGAAGTCCAGGCCCTGACGGCATCCAGCGTCATCGGCGCAGCCAAGCGAAAAACCAGCGGCGTATCTCCCGACCGCGTGGCGATGATCATCGCGGTCCTGGAAAAGCGAGCCGAAATGCGCCTCGCCGCCGAAGATGTTTTCGTCAACGTCGCCGGCGGCGTGAAAACGCCCGAACCCGCCGTCGATCTCGCCATCGCATTGGCGATCGCATCCGCCCACATGAATCGCCCTCTGCCGACGGGAACACTCGCGGTAGGGGAGTTGGGTCTCGGAGGCGAAGTCCGCACGGTCCCGCAATTGGAAACACGCCTGCGCGAAGCCTCGCGCCTCGGCGTCGCCCACGCCATCGTTCCGCACATCGGAAATAACGTCCCCAAACTCAAAGGCATGGCCCTGCACGAAGTGCGGAGACTGTCGCAGGCGATGGCGGATTTGTGATATATTTCCCCCATGCGCGGATGGCTCACGGGAACAATCGCGGCATCGGCATTTCTATTTCTTGCCTTCGCCAATCCGCTCCTCGCCGATAACGCCGCCACCCAGCCGACAACCCTTCCCGCACAAACCGGCGTGTTCGACGTCACGCTGACCCAGCGAAGCCCGCTTAGCGATTACGCAAAACTTCAACAGCGATTCGGCACGGACAAAAACGAGCTGGGCCCGGATTACAATCTCGCCGACCAGCCGCTCTCTGTTTACGTTCCGTCCGATTCATCTAAGCCGTACGGCCTGGTCGTGCTGAGCATTCAGGATGGCGATCCCGTCATCTTCGATCAGTGGCGTCCGATCCTCGACAAGCATCATCTGATCATGGTCGGAACAAAAAAAGATCACTTGCCCCTGGCCACCAATGCCGGCGTCTGTCTCGACGTCGTCTACAACTTCAAACAACACTATGCGATCGATCCGGCGCGCATATATCTAGTCGGCCTGAGCAAGTACATTGAGCCGATCGGCCTCTGCACGGGCGATGTTTTCACCGCTGGAACCTACGCCTGGTGGCCGGACTATTTCCGGCAGATCGGCACGGGGACGCTGGAAGTCAAATACAAACCGGCTCCGGCGCTGTTGCGGCTCGCCAACGAGCACATACAGGTGATTGCTCCCGCCCCTCAAGGCTACGACGACAAATGGTTTTTCAATGCGATAAACGTCGCGATGAAAGCCGATGGATTTGAGCACGTGGTGGTAGCCCCTGTCGGTCACGACCAGGTTCTCTCTGACACCTGGTTCGACCAGATCTTCACGCTAATGGAATCGGTGAAGCCCGCGCCCTCGGCAATCGCCCCCAAGCCCGTCGATGAGCCGCAGCAGCTTTTGAATGTGGCCCAGGCTTACATGAGCAGCGGCCTGACCAATCGCGCTCGGGACAAGCTGGAGCTGCTCATCCAAAAATATCCACTCGACCCCGCCGCCGAGAAGGCGAAGGAATTGATTTCGCAACAGAATAATCAATGACGGAAAGACTCTATGCCGCCACGAATCCCGGCGAAATCGACCGCAGATATTCAAACGAATAGATCCCGCTGGTGTGATCATCCGACCAGTCGATCCGCAATGCATAGTTGCCAACGAGTTCCGCTTTAACAACCGTCAGTGGCTGCGCGTAATTCCCGGGCAGGATATTCAGCGAAGTCTTCTTCTTCGGCGCAACGGGCACCGGCGAAATATCATGCGGGTCGCGGCCCTCGCGCACCATCTTGCAAACCGCGCACGGGCACATCGACCGCAAATATGACAGCGTGTAAACGCTGCGCTGGCCGTCTTTCCAGAGGATGTCTAGTTTCTCATCGCGTTTGAGATCGAGCTTTGCAGGAGCTGCTTGCGACTCACTCATCTGTCTCCAAAACCGAGATCACTCGCCCCCCAATTTCCGCTTCAACGCCTCCTGCACCATCTTGGGATTCAATCCCTTCCCGTTCTTCATCACCATTCCTACCAGCGCCCCCATTGCGCTCTGCTTGCCGCCGCGATAATCCTGGAGCGGCTTGGGATTCGCCGCGATCATCGCGTCGATGGCCGCGTCGATTGCGCTCGTATCGCTCACCTGCGTCAATCCCAACTCCGCCGCCAATTGCTCGGCTGCCCCATCTTTCTCTCTCAGTTTGTCGAAGATCGTCCCGGCGCTGCTGACCGAAATCTTATTCTGATCAATCAGCCCGGCCACTTCCGCAAACCGCGCGGGGGCGATGCCAATCTCCTTCAGCGTGACGCTCTTCTCATTGGCGATTCGCCGGCCATGGGACAAAATCAGATTGCTCACGCGCCGGGCATCTCCGCCGGCGGCAATCGCCGCTTCATAAAAATCGCCCGTCTCCCGATCAGATGCCAGAATCGCCGCATCCGTCGCGGATAATCCGAGCGCGTCCACATATCGTTTCCGCCGCGCGGCCGGAAGCTCGCCGATCTGTCCCTTCAATTCCGCAATCCACGCATCATCCACTTCCACCGGCGGCAAATCCGGATCGGGGAAATAGCGATAATCGTTCGCCTCTTCCTTCTCCCGCTGCAAAAATGTCGAGCCCTTCGCCTCATCCCACCCATACGTACTCTTTCGCCCGAGCGATCCGGTCTCTTCCCACTGGCGAATCTGCCGCTGCACTTCGTAAGCCGTCGCCCGCTCCAGAACGCTGAAGCTGTTGAGATTCTTAATTTCCGTGATCGCCGTCTTATGAACCTGGCCGTTCTGATCCGTGATATGCACATTGATATTGGGCTCGAACCGCATGTGCCCCATCTGCATCAGCCCATGGCTCACGCCCAGAAACTGCACGATCTTCTGCAACTCCTGCCCAAACAGCGCCACATCCTGCGGGCTCGAAAGATCCGGCTCAGTCACAATCTCCAGCAGCGGCGTCCCCGCTCGATTCAGATCGACGATGCTGAAATCGATCGCATATCCGCCCGGAGCCTCATGCATCAATTTCCCCGCATCCTCCTCCAGATGCGCCCGGCGAATCCGAATCTTCAGCGTGCTCCCATCCTTCCGGACAAGCTCAAACGCCCCTTCATAACAGAGCGGCAAATCATACTGGCTGATCTGATAATTCTTCGGGAGGTCCGGATAGTAATAGCTCTTGCGGTCCCACTTCGTGTGCCGGGCAATTTTGCAATCCAATGCCAGCCCCACCATGATCGCGTATTCCACCGCCCGTTTATTCATCACAGGCAATACGCCCGGCAAACCCAAGACCTGCTCATCCACCTGGGTGTTCGGCTCGCCGCCAAACCCGTTGGCCGCGCCGGTAAACATTTTCGATTGCGTCGAAAGCTGGACGTGAACTTCCATACCCACGAGAACCTTGTGCGACTTGCAAACCCTGTTTTCCACGAAATAGGCTCCCTTCACTGATCCGATAAACCGGGACGGTGAACGATCGTCCCAAAGTATAATCGCCCGGCTGCATCAACCAAAGTCGCTCCCGATAATGGTCGAATAAATACAATATGGAAGCGACGCGAATTAATGTGCTCGAAAACGGTTCAATGCAGCCCGCCGCCACCGAAAGCGATCGGCGGCGCAGCCCGCGTCAAACCTTCGTCGGCAACGGCTGGCTCTCCCCCGAAGCCGGCACCCGCGGCCCCAACCATCTGATCGTGGTCAACGACCTGTCATTGCACGGCCTGGGCTTCAGCTCCGACGAAAAGCTCGAGCCCGAAGCGGTTCACTGGATGGTCCTCGACGCCGGCGGCCTGCGGGCCTCGTCTCGAGTTCGCATCGCCACTTGCCGTCCCAATCCCAATTCCCCCGGCGCATATGAATGCGGCGCGGAATTTTTCTAAATCGATTCATTCTGAATTGAACTTATTGAGTTCGCTCGCCGCTGTGTCTGGCGGCGTTACTTTGTGGAATGCGTGACCTAAACCACCCGCACATCCACCTTGCCCGGCCGAAACCCGGATCCCCGCTCCAGCGCCAAATCATGCGCCTGGTTGTAATACCCAATCAGCACCGGCCAATCGAATAGCTCACTCAATCGCTCCGAGCGATTTCGCAGTTCAATCCTCTGCCGGCGGTTCAGGCTCGCGAACTGCAACAGATAGTCCACCAGATCGTTCACGCTCTCTTCAAAATTCCGCGTGCGGCGATTCAAAACAAAAATCCCTTGCGACTGATGATCCTCAATATGCTTTTGCGCATATGCCCCAAACCCGCTCAGGTCCGTCGTCACCGTCGGCACGCCCATGGCCACGCATTCCATCGGCGTATATCCCCACGGCTCGTAATAGCTCGGGAATATCCCCAAGTGGCAGCCGCGCACGAACTGCTCGTAATCCAGGCTGATCAGCGGACTCGTGGCCGTGACAAATTGCGGATGAAACACAATCTTCACCGGATCATCCGGCGCGTTGAATAATTGCCGATAACGCAGATGCTGAAGGATCGCATCGCCGGAATCGTCCACCAGATCATGCGTCACAATCGGTGGCTGCCGCCCCGTCCGCCACGCATGAATCGCCTGCTTGAGCCGAACCCGATCATCCTCATCCAGCAGATCATCCGGCTCTGAAATCCGCCCATTGGCCGCGCCGCGGAATAGCCGCGCGCCCATTTGCTCCTCGATCTGCTCGCACGTCTTGTGCAACTCATCGAACATCGAATGGCTTTGCAGCACATCAACGTTGATGTTGCGCGTCGCCGCCTTGGTGACGATAAACGCCACAATCGTCGGCCGATCCTTCACATCGCGCAGCCGTGCGTTCAGCCGATGCAGCGCCTCGATGTACAGATCCATTCCCTTATTGCGATATTCGTATCGCCCGCTGGTGAAAAGATAGAGCGTCCGATCCAGATCAAAGCTGTAGCTGGGGAAAAAATGTCCCATCACAAATTCGTGAATCGCCTCTTTATATTGGTGATGGAGATTCTGAAATTCGTGAATGGCCGCGAACCGCTGAAGATTCAGCCCGTTCGGCAGGATCAAATCCGGCTGCCGCCCCAACAGCTTTTCCGCCTCAAAGCTCGTCACCTGACTGACGGTTGTAAAAACCGTCGAAGCATGCGCCGCCGCCCGCTCGATCGCAAAACGTGGAAAGATATCCCGCTTGGCCGCCTGTTCCTCGGGATTGATCAGCGGGAGATGCTGATAAAACTCCGGGCTGTCACTCGCCAGATATCTCCCCAGCAGCGTGGCATGGGTTGTAAAAATCGTGGAGATCGGCAGCCGCAGATGCGCAATCCGCGGCACCGCGACGCCAGCCATCCATTCATGAAAATGCGCGATCACCGGCGTATTCCCGCCAAGCTCCCGCATCAGCGCGATAAAAAATTCCGTCAGCGTAAACCCCAGCGCGATCACCTCATTGACTTCCCCATCCCCCGCCACGGTGGCGATTCCGTGATCCTTCCACATCAGAAATTTGTCCGCGTCCAGATGTGGAAACCGCCCGCGATAATCCAGCAGAATCACCCGCGGCCGCCCCGGCACCAGCCAGCGCCCGTAATGACATCCGATCCCCTGATTCCGCAATTGATCGAGCGCACCGCGAATGAACCCCTCGGTCGGCATCTCTTCAAATTCCAGCGCGGCCGTCTGCGGGTTGTACGGCCCGATCATGAAATACCGGTCTCCCCATCGCTCCAGCATCGCCGGAACCTTGGACCGCAAAACAGTGTAGATCCCGCCAAGCTGCCAGCAGACTTCCCACCCGATCTCGAACANNAGCACCGCTCATTGATGCAGCATCGCTCGGCGCGGCCGCGCGCGGCGCATTCGAAGCGATCGACTTTCTTCCGTCGATCTTTCCCGTTCGGACCTTTACTGCTCGCCCCGGCATGACAGCCATTATGCCTGATGGGGGCGGAACCCGAAACCTCTCGGTTTTAAGAAGAAGGCCCTGTGGCGGCTATTTATTTTTGTCCAAGCAGAATGGTTCGGTGTACCAACCCGCGAATAGTAGTCCCCTGAACGAGGATCGAAAAACAAACCACGCCATAGGTGATGGCCACGATCAGATCGCGCTGCTGGCCTTCGGGAAGAGACAAGGCCATGGCCACGGCGAGGCCGCCGCGAAGACCGCCCCAGATCAGGATACTCGCCGTTCCCCAGCCGACGCTCGGGGCGAAGGGAAGAAGCGTTGCAGTTCGAGCCAGCAGAACGATTGGAATCGCGATGATGGCGGCCAAAAAATGCCAGGGGGTATATGGCATCACCAGCACTTCCAGGCCGATAAGCACGAAGAGAACCGCGTTGAGGATTTCGTCGATTAATTCCCAGAACCGTTCGAGATCGGCATTGACCTGTTCGGGCATACGGAAAATTTTGCCGCGGTTGCCGATGAGCAGGCCGGCAACGACGACGGCAATTGGGGCGGACATGCCAAGAGCGGAGACGAGCGAATAAGTTCCCATCACCAGTGCGAGCGTAAGGAGGACTTCAATCTGGAAATTGCGGACGCTTTTGAGGAGTTGGTAGACGAGCAGACCGGTGCAGAATCCGAGGATCGCCCCGCCGCCGGCTTCGCGGATGAGCATGAGACTCACGCCGCCGATGGTTGTGCGGCCCGGCGTTGCTGCCGCCTGCAAAATCGTCAGGAAGAAGACGACGCCGACGCCATCGTTCAAAAGCGATTCTGATGCGACGACGGTGCCGATCTTCTTGCCGGCGCCGGCCTGACGAATGACGGCGATGACCGCCACGGGATCTGTGGGAGAAATCAGGGCGCCGAATAGGAGGCAGCCGATCCATGACAGGCTCATTCCGATCCGGGCCAGGCACCAGTGGGTCAGAGCGGCCACGACCAGCGCGGAGGCAGCTGTACCCACGGTGGCCAGGAGCGTGGTGATTCGCCAATTGCGTTGAAGCTCGCTTAAATCGACAGTCAATGCCCCCGCGAAGAGCAGAAACCCCAGCATCCAGGTAAGCAACGCATCGCCAAACTGCACGTGATGCAGGAATTCCCTGGCCCAATCGCGGACGCCGAGGCCCAATTCGCCCAGGCCGATCAGGGCGAGTGAAAGCAGCAACGCGATGAGCATGACCCCGATGCTGGGATGCATGCGAAGGTAGCGATGGTTGAAATAGCTGAGCAAAGCCGTCAGAGTCAGCAGAATGGCGATGACATCGAACAGCTTCATTGGGTGCGAAAGATATAGGGGTTAATTCCATGTGGAAAGGGTATTGCACAAATGGGCGGTCGATTCTTACCATCCTCTGTATGATGGCGGCGATGAGCAGTTCATGGTTTGCCGGGGGAGCTAGCGCGGCGCAGTTCTGGGTTTATTTCGGCACCAATACCCATCCGGGCAAGAGCAAGGGGATTTACCTGGGCCGATTCGACTCCTCAACCGGAAAAATCGCCGAGCCGGAACTGACGGCGGAAATCGGCGATCCCGGCTGGCAGGTGATCCCTTCCGGCGGAAAATTTCTCTATACCGTCGGCACGGCGGACAACCATCGTATGTCCATCGTCGCGGCGTATTCAATCGATCCCGCCACCGGCGCGCTCACAGCGTTGAACGAGCAGCCGTCCAAGGGGAAGGACACAACGCACATCGATATCGACCCGGCGAATTCGTGCGCGGTCGTGGCCAACTATGGCTCGGGCGATGTTTCGGTTTTGCCGATCAATGCCGATGGAACGTTCGGAGCTGTCTCGGCGGTGATCAAACATACCGGATCAAGCGTCAACCCCGATCGCCAGAAACATCCGTTTCCGCATTCCTGCAATTTCGATCCGACCGGGAATTTTGTTCTCGTGCCGGATTTGGGCGTGGACAAGATTTACATCTACAAATTTGACGCGGCGCAGCGAGCGCTGATGGATGCTTCGCCCCCAACCGTCGCCGTCGCGCCCGGCTCGGGCCCGCGGCATCTGAGTTTTCATCCCAACGGAAAATTCGCTTATCTCGTCAATGAGATGGGCGGGACGGTCATCGTCTACGCCTGGGATGCCGCACAAGGCCAGTTGCTTCCATTACAAACGGTTTCGACGCTGCCTTCGGGATATCATGGAATCAACACCTCGGCGGAGGTCCGCATTCACCCCAACGGTCGATTCCTGTATGCGTCGAACCGCGGGCCGGATGACCTCGCGATTTTCGAGATCAATCCGGCGGCTGGAACGCTGACGTCGGTGGGATACCAATCCACGCAGGGAAAGGGCCCGCGCGATTTCAGGATCGACCCAACCGGGCAATTCCTTTTCGCGGCCAACCAGGNNGATTCGGTCGTGATCTTCCGCATCAATGCCGATACCGGGGCGCTCACGCCAACCGGAGATGTGCTGCATGTTTCTTCGCCGATTTGCGTGACATTTTTGCCGGTGAAATAGCGGCAAAAGAAGACGGCCGTGACGGCTGTATCTTGAATGTTCACGATAAATGCGCCGGCGGCAGTGATTGAAAAATCGGCGGATCGCTTGGCGAAATATCCCGACTCAAAACACGCAGCGTATACCACGGCATCCAGATCGCGCATCTGGCTGTGACGGCTACGATTGTTCCCAGCACGATTCCCGGAAGGCCCATCCGGCCATAGCGAACGAAGATGAAGCTCAGAGCGACATTGGCGATGCCCGCGATCAGGACGGATATCGTGAACGGCCGGACTTTTCCGATGGCTAACAGGATCGATCGTCCGACGGCGCTGCTGCCGCCGACGACGGTGTGAATGAGCATCAACGGAAGAATTGCGCAGGTGGCGGGCATCGGGTCTCCAAACCACAGCTTGAAGAAATAAGGGGCGATGAACCAGAGGATTGGGGCAACGGCCAATAGCAGGAAAAATGTCGCCAGGGTTCCGCGGATGTAATAGCGGCGGACGAGAGGCAAATCGCCGGTCGCGTAAGCGAGGGCTGATCTGGGGAGGAGCACTGTCGCGAGTGCGCCGACGAGCAGCAGGGCGCCGCCGTCGATCTGCACGGCCGGGGTATAGACCGCGACCGTGGTCTGATTAATCAGGTTTAATATCAGCAGGTTGTCGGTCGGGGCATAGAGATAGTCAGCCATCTGGGCGGCGACGACCATCGTGCCAAAGACCAGCAGCCGGCGAACGAGCCGGGAATTCAGTCGCCGCCACCACTGGTTGAACAGCCCGCTGCCGTAACGGTGCGAGAGGAGGCCACGGGTGATCAAAAGAATAAGCGATGCGGAGATGAGTGCCCCGCCGGTTGCGCGCTGCCAGGGCAGGTGGAGGACGAGCAACGCGATTGCCGTGCCCGCGGCCCAGATCACTTCGTGGGTTGTGAGCAGCAGATTATCCAATGCAATTTTCCCGGAAGTCTGCAGGGCCGCCGCTGGGGCATCACTCATCAGGCGGAGTAGCGTGGAGATGCCAAGCAGGAGGACCAGCTCGGACGCGACGCCATGGCTGTCGGCATTGGTTTGAGAGGATTGGAAGAGCCATAAGAATCCGAACAGGAGAAAACCGCCGCCCACGGCCGTGAGCAGCGACATGGCGAATCCATTGGCGTAGACCGCTTGCACGGCGCTGGCCCCGGGGGATTGCCGCATGGCTTCGGCGGTCAGGCGGATGATCGCGGGGCTGAGGCCGATGGCGGCGTATTCCAGGATGCCCACCGTTGATTGGACGATCGCGAGCAGGGCGAAGGCGTCCTTGCCGGCGGTGCGGAAGACGGCGGCGGTGACCACGATCCACGCGGCAACACGAGCCGCTGTCACCAGGTAGGCCGAGATGATATCGCGACGAAGACTGGAACCGGTTTGCACGGGGAAATGATACCGACTTTAGGCTGCCAGCGCCGCTGGAAAGAGAATCGGCTGTGATTCCGTCGCGGACATTGTTTGCGTCCGCAGGCCGCGGCGGATGAGCAGCACTGTTGCGAAACTCAGCAGCGGAACGATCGGATGAATTCGTGACTCATACAGGAGCATCGTGAATTCCAGGCCGATGTAGACCGTCGCCAGCACGCCAACCAGCCAGCGATCTTCCCAATTGGCCGATGGCTGCTCTTTGGCGATGCGCTGCATGTCGGCGGCCAGCACGACCACGCCGACCGTCAGGAGCAGCAGGTCATAATCAAAATAAAAAGGCATGAGCAGGGGCATGGCAATGATGGCGGCGGAGATCAACCGGTCGCGGCCCAAGCCGGATCGTTCGCTGGACGGCGTCTTGAATACCAGCATGGCCAGCCCCACAAGGACGGCAAGTTCGGAAAGGCCCCACATGATTTTAACCGACATCGCGGTCGGGCCGACGCTCCATCCCTGAATCGCGATGCGCCAGAATGCCTTGAATGTGATGTGGCGTTCCCAGCGATAGACGATCTGCTCCTGAATCCACTGCATGTTCAGCGGCATGTGATAGGCGAACTCGTGCATCGTTCCAGGCATCGTCAGCATGTTGACCAGTACCAGCGCGGTTCCGGTGAGGCATACGCCGAGCATTGCGCGGCGGCCCTGGCTTAGAACCAAAACGACCGCCACGAGCGCGCCAAGCTGCGGCTTATAGAACAGAAGCCCGCAGACAATCCCCGCCAACACCGATTTTCCGGAGCGCCAGAGCGTGACGGTTGTCGTCAGCAGCAGCAGCGAGACATACGTATTCTGGCCGTGACAAAATGCCTGGAAGCACGGCATCATTGGAAGGATCAGAAGCGGCACGAGCAGCTTGGTTTTCCAGCCGCCGTCCAGCATCCGGCACATGAGGTAGATTGAGATGCCCAGCGAAATCAGGCCGATGGTCCACCAGACGTGCAAGGCTTCCAGATAGGGCAAAGCGGACAGGGACGCAAACATCCATGCGGAGAACGGCGGGTTCCACCAGGGGCCAAAGCTCTTGCCCATCGACAAGCCGGCTTCGTGGCCGGTTTTGAATTCAAACGCGCGGGTGGCTGACAGATCGTACAACTGATCGTAATGCCCGGTGCGGGCGCAGGTCCCGCCATAGTAGAAGGCGAGGAAATCATGTCCAAGCATGTCCCATGTGACAGCGCGGTCTTTTGAGATCACGCAGTTGCAGACAAACATGGTGAGCATGAAGACGACGAGCAGACCGCCGGCGCGCCAGAGGCGCGTGCGGAGATCGCGTCGGGTCGTGATCCGTCTTTTGATGAGTTCAAAGATTGCCATGCGCTGTCACCGTATCGGCGTAAAACGGGGGGACATCCGTTTAATCCGGCTGAAGTGGATTACCGGACGCTAAGCCACCCAGAGATCGAGGGCGAAGCGGATCATGAGCAGCGTTGAGAGCGGCGCGGCGAGGGCGACGTAGGCGATATGGGCGAACCGCCATCTGCGGCCGAGGATGGCCAGCACCATGAATGCGGGGAAAAGAACGATGACGAAGCGGGTGATCGACCAGAACCGGGCGGCGGCGAGCATGACGCCGAGCATTGATGCGGCGAAGAGGGTGTAACTGGGGCGGAGGAATCGGAGGCAGAGGATTACAAGGATGAGGAAGAGAGCGGCGCAGCCGAGTTGCAGGCCGGCGCGGGAGGAGTGGATGACGGTTTGGATCGGGGACGGGTCCCACTGCCGCTGTGCCGCGACGAATGCGAGCGGATCGCCGAATTGATGCCATTGGAATGCGATCCACCCGAGCAACGCTGCGGGACCGGATGCGAGCCAGAGGATGTCGCGGCGTATTGCGAGGCGGTGTTGGAGAAAATATTCCAGCGCCAGGCCGGCGCTGAGGAGAACGCCGTCAGGTCGAGATAGAGTCGCCAGCGCGGTGAGCGTGGCGGCGATGTTCCATTGTCCGCGGCGGGCGTGATAGAACGCGCCGGTTGCCAGCGCGAGGAAGAGGGACATCGGGTAGACGGCCGAGAAGAAGAAACTGGTCGGGAAAATCAGGAGATACCAGGCGGCACGGGCGGCGGCGTCATCGTGTCCTTCGAGTTGCATGAGGGAGACGAGATAGGCCACCGCGGCGAGCAGAGCGAGGTTTGAGATGAGGATTCCCGCAGTCAAGATCGCGGCGTCACTTCCGCCGAATAACTGTCCGCCGATTCGCATCAGCATCGGATAGAGCGGAGCGAAGGCGGCGTTGGATTGCGCGCCGGGGGAAAAGTGGTAGCCGGTTTTGGCGATGGATAGATACCAGGAGCCGTCGAAGTGTGACCACATGTTGATAGCCGCTGATGAAGTTGGACCTGTCCATCCGGGATCGGCTGAGGATGCGAGCCGCGAGACGGCAAAGCAGGCGGCAAGCAGGAGAAAGAGGCGCGTGCAGGCGAAGGGGAGGAGGACGTTTTTGAAAAAATGGCGGGGGAACTGCCTGCTAAGATCGACAGGTTGAGCCGCCGTTCTGTAGAGCGTGGATTCCATCTAATTCACCCGGCGAAAAATCGTTTCTTTCCCCGCCTCGGCTTCGGGCGCGTAGTTTTTCCGGACGTAATCGCGCAGATCGTGCCAGGCCTGCACGTAGTTGGCCTGGCGTTTGGGATTGAGGCCCAGCTCCTTGATGTGCGTGCTGACGGCCTGGATATACCAGTCGATTTTTGTCGGCAGGAGAATGTACCGGGGACGCCGATCGTCGAAATCTTTCAGCATCGCGTGGCAATATTCCAGCGGGGCATCGTCGTCGTTGACCCAGAGGAAAGTCATGGGATAACGCGAGCCGGGCTTTAGATCGGTTTCGATCAGCAGGCGCTGCATGCCATCCTGCCAGACGGCGTCATCATCGCTCGCATGGGCGGCCAGATAATCGCTGGCGGCCAAATGTTCGAGGGGATTATGCGCATCCCGTAGTTCCAGCGCGGCGCCGTAGGTGGAGAGCATCATCGGAAGCGCGAGGGCTGCCGCGATGGTGAAGGCCGTGGATTTGCGCGGGATCAGGCCAAAGAGCAGGGCGGCGGGGGCGGCGAGAACGAGAAAGTGATAGGCATACATCCGGCGCTGAGCGGCGACGCCGGCAGCTTCGAGGATTATCCAGATGATTGCGAAGAGGATGATGGATCGATTCGTGGGATTGGAGATGCGGTGATCCGACCGACGGAAGACAATGCCGCGGATGAGCATCGGGAAGCCGGCGATGACGATGACAATAATCGGCTTGCTGAGGTCCCACGGTTCCCACGGGGATTGAGAGGCGTACCGCGCGATCTGCCGCCAGATCGTCGGCATCTCCCGGAGAAGATCGGCGGCGGAGAGGTAGGCGAAGGCGACCAGCGCGGGAATCGCGAGGCCCGCTGCGCTGGCGGCGGCATGGAGAAACAGGCGGCGGAATTCGCGGCGGTGTTGCCAGATTGTCGCTACCGCGAACGCGGCGAGGACGCCGAGNNCCCGGCGGCGAGGCCGACGAGAAATGAATCACGCGGATCATCCCGGCACAGAGCGTACATTGCCGCTGATGCCGAGACGATGCAGAAAAATGCCTGAAGGGTCTCCAGTTGAAATCCGCCGAAGACCGCGAAATTGAAGTTGAGATAGACGAGCGTGAAGAGCCCCGTCGCCAGGCCGGCGTGACGATTGATGTTTTGCTTCACCGCCCGGGCAAGCAGAAACGCGGCCGCGAACGATAGCCCCATCTGCAACAGCACATAGGCCGGCCAGTTGTCGCCGAAGATTCGCCAGCATCCGCTGGTCATAAGCCCGACGGTGGGAAATTTGTTGTCGATCAGTTCGTAACCAACACGGCCCCCTTCTGTGACGAGCTTGCCCATGTAAATGAACATCGCGCCGTCGGAATCGAAGGGATGGAGGAGATAACTGAGACGGCCGACCAGGGCACAGAGAATGCAAACGGCGATGAGGACAGCCACGCCGAGCGACCGCGGCGCGCGATGCGGCTCGGATCGCTCCGTTGAAACGCTTTCTGGCTGGGCGCAGACCGTCACAGGATTGTTATCGGCCATCGCGAATGGCGCGTTCATTCAACAAAAAAACCCATGGCATCACCATGGGTTTGCGTAGAATGATCGGACTCTCTTTAGAAGAGTAAGGGTTTGCCGAGCTTGCGGCGTAACACCTGAAACTGGCCGACGTGCATGGCCGAGTGAGCGGGTATCAGAGCCACCGTGTGTCCGAGCGTGGGGATAAAGTCGCGCATCTTTTCCGGCCCGGGCTTATCGAGATCGGCCGGCTTGAGGGTTTTAACCCAGGCGATGCTCGCCGCGCGGGTCTTGGCTAATTGATCCATCAACTGAGCTTTGCTGCCAAAGAAAGCGGGGTCATCCTTGCCGGCGGTTTCCTTGGTGAATTTCTTATCGAAGCCATCAGGCAATTTGGCGGTGGCATTGGGATTGAACGCGGCGACCATGTGCGTTTCCGCGCTGATCAGGTGTCCGATCTGCCAGGCGGGATGATTGGCGCCGGGACACGGACGGGCGTAGAAATCCGCATCGGAAAAATCGCCGAGCGTGCCTTTGAGCATCTCATGACTGCGATTCAAAACATCTGCCGCAAGTTCGAGTTGAGTCATTGCTATCTCCTTTATTGTTGGACCAAGTTTATACACGCGAATCGGGTGAAACGCACCATTGCCGCCACATTTCGCGGTAGGCGGTTTCGACGTTTCGGGCGAATTTGCGGGCGTTCATCAATGGAGAGGTGAGCATGCGATGCCGCAGATTGCCGCGCAGTTCGGCAAGCCGAGCGGGCGATTCGGCCAGCGCGATGGCGGTCTGAACATATTGCCGGGGACGGCGGGCGGCGAGTTCGCCGAGGCCGATGTTGGAGAGAATGCTCTTCCCGCCGCGCCCGACGGCGGTCTGGCCGACGAGACTAACGACCGGCACGCCCATCCAGAGCGCATCGCAGGTGGTGATGCCGCCCCCCCACGGAAGCGGATCGAGCGCGATGTCGATCCGGCTGTATAGCGCGACATATTGCGGCCAGGGCAGCTTGGCGACGAATTCCAATCGATCGGGCGCGACACCTTTGCGCGAAAAACGCTCGCGCACTTCATCGAGATGTGATCCGGGATAGGAATGGATCATCATCCGCGACTTCGGCGCAGCCTGTAGGACCTGCGCCCACAAATCGAGCGCGGCCCAGGATGTTTTTGCGAAGTTGTTCAAACAGCCGAAGGTGATATATCCCGCGGCGGCGCTCGGCGGCGGG
>PMAK01000274.1 GCA_003153655.1 Phycisphaerales bacterium | reverse complement strand
TCGCAAACCCGCCCCCCTTCTTGCTCACGAAATCCGAAATCATCTGTAGCTGCGCATCCGTAAACTGCCGCGGATCAACATCCCCCAATATCACCACGTCATAATCCAACAGCCGATCCATCGATTCCGGAAACGCCGTGATCCGCCACGAATTCTGATATTGCGGCCGATTAGGATCATCGCTCCCCTCCTGCCGAAACGAAGGGTCCGCGCTCGTCAGCAGACAACTCACCTTGATCGACTTATCCCGCAGCAAACTATTCTTCAGATACCGGTAATCCCACCGCGGATATCCATCCACGTACAACACCGAAATATTGTCATCCAGAACATCCAGTCGGGCCGGATGAAAATTATCCGACTCATCCATCTCCCCCGGTTGCGGCTTCGCCTCCACCACAAGATTCGCCACAGGAATATCCGCGCTCGTGGGCTTGAACTGCAAATCCGCATCAAACGGCTTGTCATCCGCCGCGATCACCGTCTTCGTGATCTCACTCCCAGCCTCATCCAAAACCGGCGTCCTCACGATCTGCCCATCATGCGTGCTCTGCCGCAGCAGCGCAAGCGTAATGGGATGATTCGCCTCATACCCCGACGCCTGAAGCGTCACATGCAAATTCGTAAAGTCATCCACGAACGCCGTATCTTCAAACGTAACCGACTGCACCGCGATATTCTGCGGCATCCGATCCGATCCCACCGCCACTGGATAAACATTCACTCCAAAAGATTTCACGGCCGCAATCGCCTCCGCCGGTGCCTGTGCCGGCGTCTCCCGGCCATCCGTCAGCACAACAACCCCGGCAAGCCGCTGCCCCTGCAAATCCTCCAGCACCGAAGTGAGTGACGAAACCACCTGCGTTCCGTTTCCCAAAGGCTTGAGATCGTCAAGAGCCGTGATCGCCCGATCAATTCCCGAATCCGAACCCCGCGTCGTCGGCCCGGAAACCTCCGCAATCTCCTTCGGCCCACGACTGAAATCATAAATCCGCACATCATGCACGCTCGAAAGTTGCCGCAGCAACTTCCCATCCTCCCCACCCAACAGATCAATCACCGCATCCAGCCGACTCACGGGCTTCCCATCCGCCCCGGCCACGTCCTTCACCTTCATGCTGATGCTGTCATCAATCAGCACCGCCAAAACCGAAGGCTCCTTTCGCGCCTGCCCCAGCGTCAACACCGGCCGATTCAATAGTAATAGTGCCAGCCCAAGCAATGCCGCCCGCAAAACCCCAAGCGACACGCGCACGCGCCGCGTCCGCCCCTCGCGCCGATAAATCACCACCACCAGCGCCACCGACAAAATAATCAAAACAAAATTCCAAACCCCCGCACCACCCACATATTGTTGCAATGGCCAGCTCGGATTGAACTGAAGCGTAAAATGCCCCTCGCGGCTCAAAAAGCCGCTGGGCAACCCGAGAATAATTTCAATCAATCGCCGCATCGTAAAAATATCTAAGCACGGACTACAGTGGATCGCATCCTATTATGATGTCCAAATCGCATCGCCATGACACATTCCACCCCGAGCAAAATAAAAACCAATACCATGAATCCCCACCCCAAATCCTTCCCCTCATCCGCCGCCGCAACCTGCGTCGGCACCGAATCCCCCAGCATCTGCATATCCACATCCCCCAGCGCCTTCTTCACCTCCGCATCCCCAACAGTCCGCACATCCGCCTCCTCCGCCGCCGGAACATTCACCGCGATCTTGTAATCCTCCGTACCCGTCGAAAGCGAATAAACCCCCGGATTTTCCAGCGGCTTACTCACATAAACCGATTGCCCAAAAAACTCTGACTTGCCATCCGAAACCGTCTGCATCTCCATCGGATACTCAACCTGCGCCCCATCCCGCAGCACCGGATTCCCGCTCAGTTGAATCGATGGTGGAATCACCACCGCATTCCCCACACCGATATTCATCCACGAATCCCCGCTGTTCGTCGTCCCCAATAGCAGCATGTGCATCAGCGCCGGATAAGCCGGATGCGGCATGAACGTCGTCCACTCCGCATTCGGATCAGCACTCGTCGCATAAAAAACCACCTGCCCCGCACCAAGCGTCTGAACCGTAATCGCAGGATCTTCCGGCTGATTCGCCGCATTATCCGGCGGCAAAAAATTCAACACCCGCTCCGCCTCCGAATTCGCCGGCAAATCCATCTGCCAATAACTGTAAATTTCCGCCGACTCCATTCCCGTATCTTCCTGGTTCTGAAAATCCGCCAGCAGCCGATTCAGCGGCCGATGCGGATTGAAATCAAATCGCCGCGGCGCTTCATCCCCCGAAACCGTGATCCGCTTCGTCAATGGCCCCGGCAATAGATGATGCTTGTACAACGTCGCATTATAATTCTCCGCGGTAACAGGATCGCCCATGAAAACCATCACCGTCCCCCCAAGCCGGACGTATTGCTCCAACTGAGCCGCCACCGTCTCCTGAATCTCCCCAACCCCGCAAAGACAAATGCACCGATAATCCACCAAAACTTTATTTCCAAGTTCCAGATCGCTGATGCGCTCCGTCGCGACATATCCACCCGTCCCCTTCGGATTCAGCGCCGCATCCAGAAACGCCCCACTCGATCCCTGCCCGCCAACCCCGCGCTCCCCCTCGACAATTAAAACCTTCAGTTGGCTGACAACATCAACAACCCGATACCGCACATCATCCACGGGCAATCGATTATCACTCCGCAACGAAGCCGTCACCACGTGAATCCCGCCCGCCAGTTGATTCGCCGTAACCGTCTGCGGCGAAGCCGCCGCCGTCGCACTCACATTTATTTCCCCCGGCGCAAGCACGACCCCATCCACCTTCACCACCAATTTCGGCTCCGTAGCCGCCGGCCCATACCCGCGCACATCCGCCACAAAATCCGCCGCAAACCGGCTGCTGATCAACGACTCCGCCGGCAACAGTCCCACAATCGCCTGATTCCACTGCCCCGGCTTACCAAGATTGAAATGCGTCATCCCCGACTTATACAAATCCGCCAACTCCGGCCCGAGTTGCCGCATCACATCCCCACGCGATTCCCAGGCCACCCGCGTCGAATCGTCAATCAAATACAAGCTCTTATTACTATTGCCAGCCTCGCGCGATGCGATATCCCGCGCCATCGCCAGCGCCCCCGCCTCATCCGTCGCCCCCCACGACTGCTCGATCCGATCCACCGCATCCTCGGCCGATTTCAAATCGTAAATCGGAGACCCAATAATCTCCCGAGGTGGCGAAGACGCCGAAATAATCGCCACCGATTCCCCACCCGACGAAAGCCGGTGAATCAGCGCCTTGGCAATAATCTTCGCCTGATCCAGATGCGTCCGCGCCCCCGCCCGCCCCGCCTCATACGCCATCGAATATCCATTCCCGATCACGATCACATGCAGCCCGGTCTTCCGCCCAGCCAGGTCCGCAAGACTGCTCTCCGAGCAACCCAGCGGCCGCGAAAGCGCCAGCCCCAGAAAAAGCAAAACCGCACACCGTGTCGCCAACAAGATCAATTGCTCAAACCGCAACCGCCGCCGATTCTTCTTCATCGCCCGCAGCAAAAATTCCATCGCCGCCCAGGAAACAACCTTGAACCGCCGCCGGTTCAGAATATGAATCAGAATCGGAATCGAGACCAGCCCCGCCCCCGCCCACAAAAACAGCGGCGAAATCAGCCCAAATGCCAGTGGCAACGCATAGGTCATAAAGCGCCCGCGACAGCCTCAGCGAATACTCGCCGCCCGTGTCGCCAAAAAACTGCTCAGCACAACATCCAGCGCATGCCCGCTGTTCACCTGCGTAAAATCGATATGCATCCCCCGGCACATCTTCTTCAACCGGTCCGTATACGCCGCCATCTCATCCAGATACCCCTGCCGCAAACTCTGCGGCTCCGTCAACAACTCCCCCATCTCCTCCAGTCCCTTAAACAATGTCACATCCTCAAACGGAAACTCAATCTCCATCGCATCCAGAATCTGAAACGCAATCACCTCATGCTTCCGATACCGAAGATGCCGCAAGCCTTTCTGAATCGAATCGATGTCATCAAAAAAATCGCTCAGAAAAACGATGAGACTCCGATGCGTCAACTTCTCCGCAAGCTGATCCAGCACCCGACCCGTCCCCGTCTTCTTCACTCGCGGCACCATCAAAAGCTCATGCGTAATCGTCTTCCACTGCGCCGGCAAATTACTAGGCTTGAAATACCGCCGCAGCTCATTATCAAAAATCGCCAGCCCCGCCGAATCCTGCTGCTGAATCGCCAGATAAGAAAGCGACGCCGCGATCGCCGTCGCGCAATCATATTTAGTCCAGACATGTTCCCCCTCACCCACCGATCCATACCCCATCGATTCACTCGCATCGACAACGCAAATCAGATGCAGATTCGTCTCCTCCAGATACTGCTTGAGATAAACCTTGTCCGTCTTGGCAAACACCTTCCAATCCACATGCCGAATATCATCCCCCGGCACATATTGCCGATGCTGGCTGAACTCAACGGAAATCCCCTGGTAAGGCGACCGATGCATCCCCGCCATCAACCCCTCGACAATCAACCGCGCCCGCAGATCCAGCGCCCCGATCCGCGCGAGCGTCCGCGGCTCAAGATACTTGCGATAATCAGTGACGGGTTCGGACACAAATTCCAATGCCAGATCAGGTTTCACTCATTGGACAACAATTCCCTGGGACTCAATGTGAGAATCATGGCAACCTTGAGTAAATCACCTTTGTCCAAAACCTCGTCGGCGATGTTCCAAACTAGACGCTGCCTTTCAGGATGCCCCAGACGACTAAATTTCCGAGACACGACGATGAAGCGATAGCGGTCGCGCCGTACTTGCTCTCGATGAATTTTAGCGCCTGGAATTCCCTTTCGAAGCGCCTTCAAAAGCGTTGCGACATACGATGGATCCATTACAGTTTTTTCAGCCATTTTTTTACCTCTTCTATGGTCTCCAGGTAACGTGCCGCCTTAGCGAGCGTGGCAGATTGCGGAGAATACCGCGCATAGATCGTCCATTCCTCACATATATTTTCAAATTCTCGCCATGCAGATAGGCCGGATCTCGTCTTGAGACCGTTGAGTTTCTTTTCAAGCTCCGGAATGAAGCCGCACATATCGTCCAATTCGTGCCGTTGATAGATCAAATAGAACACCTCTTGGTCAGAGGATGATAGTCTCGCCGGATCAATGCCAACCCGTAAATTTGGATGCCGATCAAGCAGCAACGCCTTCAATAAGCATTCGATCACCAAACCGGCCATGTAGATGGCCCCATTCGCCCGGTCTTTATCATTGCTTTTAAGCAGACATTTTGAATCCCCGAACCTCTTTTCAGCCACGGCTCGCATTTGGTCGGGCCTCAGCCGAAGTTTGGTGAAGATATCCTTAGTTGCAGCCATCAACCGTCCCTTCACGCCGCCGGCGCATCCTTAATCATCTTCGCCGCCGTCCGATCCAGTTCCTCATACTGCTGCCGCGGAATATGCTCCAGCAACCGCCTCACAATATGGTCGCTCTTAACCCCCTCCGCCTCGGCATTAAAATTCGTCACGATCCGATGCCGCATCACCGGCAGCGCCACCTGCCGAATATCCTCCGTGCTGACGTGATACCTTCCTTTGAGCAGCGCCCGCGCCTTCCCCGCCATAATCAGATACTGGCTCGCCCGCGGCCCGGCACCCCACTCCACGAATTCCTTCACAAAATCCGGACACCCACTCTCCGTCCGCCGTGTCAATCGGCTGAACTGCAGCGCATACCGAATCACATGATCCGCAACCGGAACCTTCCGCACGATCTCCTGCAACTGCAAAACATCGTCCCCGCTCAGCACATGCTTCAAATCAACGGTTCGCGCCATCGTCGTCAGCCGAACAATCTGAAATTCCTCATCCTCGCTCGGATACCCAACATTAATGTTGAACATAAACCGATCCAGCTGCGCCTCCGGCAGCGGATACGTCCCCTCCTGCTCAATCGGATTCTGCGTCGCGAGCACAAAAAACGGCTGCGGCAACCGATGCTGCTTCCCACCCGCCGTCACCTGATGCTCCTGCATCGCCTCCAACAGCGCCGCCTGCGTCTTAGGCGGCGTACGATTAATCTCATCCGCCAAAATCACATTCGCAAACACCGGCCCCCGCACAAACCGCAATTGCCGGCCGCCCGTCGTCTTATCCTCCTCGATCACTTCCGTCCCGGTGATATCCGAAGGCATCAAGTCCGGCGTAAACTGAATCCGATTAAAACTAAGCCCCAGCGTCCGCGCCAATGTCGATATGAGCAGCGTCTTCGCCAACCCCGGCACCCCCACCAGCAGCGCATGCCCCCGGCAAAACAGCGCAATCAACAACTCCTCAATCACCCCTTCCTGCCCAACAATCACCTTCGCCAGTTCCGTCTTCATGTCATGGTAGCTTCGCTGCAGCTTCTCAATCGCCGCCAATTCCTCAGCGGCAAGATCGCCTCCCTGCGGCTGGATGGTGCCAATGTGCGATTCCATGACGTGGTTCTCCTTTGTCTAACTTTTCTTTTTCTCGGGACAGTTGTTTCTATCCCAACAACCGGGAACAATCCATAGACGCGCCGGTCACCGGCAAGTTTCAAATGCCTGAACTACCCGAAGTTGAGACAATCATCCGAACCCTGCGGCCGAGCCTGCTCGACCGCAAAATCGAGCGCGTGCGCATCCACCGCCAGGATGTAATCCATCCCAAAAACACCGACCTCACTTCCCACCTGACCAACCGCGCAATCACCGCCCTAGAACGCCGAGGCAAAAAAATCATCTTCAACCTCGATGACAACGCCAAATTCTATATCCACCTCGGAATGAGCGGCCGTCTGACTCTCGCCGCCGCACAAACCCCAACGCCCCCACACACTCACCTCATTCTCGATATCGCGAGCAGCGAACTCCGCTTCACAGACCCCCGCCGCTTCGGCGGAATCTTCTGGCTGGGAACCAATCAATCTCCCGACGCCGACCTGGGCCCGGAACCACTAACCATTCAACCCAAAGAATTGGCACAACGTCTTAAAAAAACCAGCCGAGCAATCAAGACCGCCCTGATGGATCAAAAACTCATCGCAGGATTAGGAAACATCTACGCCGACGAAGCCCTCTTCACCGCCGGCATCCACCCCCAAATCCCCGCCAAAAAACTTAATCCACCCCAAATCGCGAGCCTGACCCAAAGCATCAAAACCGTCCTGAACCGCGCCATCCACCACCGCGGCAGCACGCTCCGCGATTACCGCGATTCCAACAACCAGCCCGGCAACTTCCAAAAAAACCACCAGGTCTACGACCGCGCCGGAAAACCCTGCGCGACATGCAAAACCCCCATCATCCGCATAGTCCTCGGCGGCCGCTCCACCCATTTCTGCCCGAAATGCCAAGCGCGAAAAAGAAACTAGCTGATGACTTCCCCCACCGGCCCTCTACAATCGAACCCATGTCCGATGTTCTGGTACGAATCAAACGTGCCGTTCTCCGCGGCCGAATGCGACTCACCGAAAAGGCGCTGCTCGAAATGAGTCTTGACGCTCTCACCCGCGACGATGTGACTGAATCCATCGTCAATGCTCATCGGATTTTCAAAACGATTCGGTCGACAAGCCCGTCTCGCTCACAAAACAGGGAATTTCTACACGTGATACGAAGCCACACCCTCGATGGCATCCTCATCTATAGCAAAGGGAAATTGGCCGGCCCACCCGACGATGAATGGTTTTATCTACTGATTTCCGCGAAACGGGATCTATAATTGAGTGGTATAATGCTGAAAAGCGATATGAAACCCCTGAAAACCTGCCCAATTTGCTCCGGCAAGCGCATACATAAAGTACGGCGGACCTTCTCCCAAGTCATCGCCGGCCGAAAAATCCGCATTCCCAACGTCGAGTGCTACGAATGCCCCGACTGCGGCGAGCATATCTATGATCCCGCCGCAGCCGACAAAGTGCTTTCCCTTCCAGTCACTTCGCGCAAAGCATCCGCCTGAAACACCAATATTCATTCGATGCTCGCGCGCCCTCTAGCCGGCACTTTGCTTACTTCAACAACCCTTCCTTCTTCGCCATCGAAACCACCAGATCGATCACCCGTGAACTATATCCCCATTCATTGTCATACCACGCAATAACCTTGAAGAAGTTCGGATTCAATTCAATCCCAGCGCCCGCATCAAAGATGCTGCTATGCGAATCGCCAATGAAATCGCTGGAAACCACTTCGTCGGTCGTGTAACCCAGAATTCCCTTCATCTCGCCTTCAGAAGCCTTCTTCATCGCGGCGCAGATTTCCTTGTAGCTCGTCGCCTTCGCCGTCTTGAACGTCAAATCCACAACCGAAACGTTCGGCGTAGGCACCCGGAACGCCATCCCGGTCAGCTTCCCCTTCAATTCCGGCAACACCAGCGTCACAGCCTTCGCCGCGCCGGTCGCGGACGGAATAATATTCTGCCCCGCGCCCCGACCGCCGCGCCAATCCTTCTTGCTCGGCCCATCCACCGTCGGCTGCGTCGCCGTCGTCGCATGCACCGTCGTCATCAAACCTTCAGCCAATCCAAAATTATCATTGATGACCTTCGCGATCGGAGCCAGACAGTTCGTCGTGCAGGAAGCGTTGGACACGATCTTGTCCTTCGCCGGGTCGAACTTATTCTGGTTCACACCCATCAAAAACGTCGGAATCTTCTCCGGATCCTTGCTCGGAGCCGTAATAACCACCCGGCTCGCACCGGCCTTCAAATGATTCTCCGCCCCGGCATAATCCGTGAACAAACCTGTCGATTCGATCACATACTGCACGCCCAGCGCTTTCCAGGGCAACTCAGCAGGATTCCGCACCGAAACGCATTTCACAAACTTCCCGTTGACGACGATCCCATCTTCCTTCGCCTCAATAGTTCCCTTGAACTTTCCGTGCGTCGAGTCATGCCGAAGCAAATACGCAAGATTATCCGGCGGAACCAGATCGTTAATCCCCACGAATTCCATNNCACCCCGGCCCGGAAAACCAATCGCCCGATTCGTCCGAACCCATTAATCCCGATTTTCAAAGCGGACATAAAACAAAGCTCCTTTTTGCAATGAAGAAAAACAAACCGGCCAGCAACCGGCGGGCCATTTACACTATGGGTCGCTATAACCCATGTCAAGGATTTCCAACCCCCACCCACCCCAAACCCCCAAAACACCGCAAAAAAGCCTCCCCCAGCAAACGGCCCGCTCGAACGTAAACAGGCAAGCCAGCGACGTCATCAGCGGCAGCGATTGCTCATATACGAGCCAGCGCACTCCGCCGTCACGAAACCTACAAACGAAAATAATCTTCTGAATTAACATTCGAGCATATCGCGCGAGGTTTCAGATTGATCACTTGTAAAATTCCATGTCGCAACCTCCCAAACAATTCAGTATGATCCAAAACAGAAACAGCAGTCCCCGCCACATGTGGGAACAGCGACGTAAAATTCCGAATCATCGTTTGTTGGAGCCCTATAAATGTCCGGCGTCAGTCTCCCAGTCACACGACCGCCCGGTCGCGCATTGATCGTGGGACAAACCGCGCTCCGAATCGCCCCAACCATGGCCCTCACCAAGCAAGGCTACGTCTGCACCGAAGTGGACGAACCCTACGACGCGATGGTCACCCTCTGCCGCCGCCCCCTCTTTTACTCCGCCGTCATCTTCAGCCTGAACAGCCTATACCGCGAAGAGCTGCTCATTATCTCCAGCATCAAACGCCGCTTCTCGCACATAGACATCTGGCTCTCCGACACCGACGGCCGACAGGCCGCACTNNCGCCTCGGCGCCGACGGCCTCGTCGCCGACGACGGCCTCCATCGCATCGCCACCGCCCCGCCCCAGCCGGCTACCGAAGAATCCGACATCCCCGCCTCCGCAAATTCCCCCCCAACCGATCAACCCGCAGAGTCTTCCCTCCCCCGC
>PMAK01000173.1 GCA_003153655.1 Phycisphaerales bacterium | reverse complement strand
GAGACGGGCGATCTGAATTACCGCACCGAGCTCAAGGTCGTGGGCGGCGCGCCCAAGATTGAGTTGAAGAAGTATAGTCCGCGGCTGCGTAAGCACACGATGCACAAGATTAAAAGGAAATAGGTGGCTAGCTGTTGGTTGCTGGTTTGAAAGCCTCTGGCTAGTCCTAAGCCCCTGAAATACGCCAGTAGCTCAATTGGCNNCTTCGGGGGTGTAGCTCAATTGGTAGAGTAGCGGTCTCCAAAACCGTTGGTTGGGGGTTCAAGTCCCTCCTGGCGTGTGACACATGGAATCGACCAAGATAAAACCAGAGGCGAAGGACGCGATGACGGGCGGTGAGCCTGACAATTCCGATGATTCTCAAAGGCCGCCGCGCTCGCCGTCGGGCCGCTCGCAATCGGGCTCGGCCCCATTGCAGCCGGCGGACAGCGGGAAGCCGGGGTACTTCCACATCTACAAAAAAGGCCAGGGATATTGGACGCGTATGGGGACGGTGGCGGGTGTAGCGCTGGTGGGAATACTGACGGCGAATTTTCTATATTCGGAGTTCGACGGGTTTTCGGTGGGCTCGAAGATGAGCTCGTTCCTGAAGCACATTCATCTGCAGGAGCCCCGGGGCGGATATCTGCTGGTGGTAATTTTCACGCTGATCTATGCGGCGACTGCGTATTGGTTGATGAATAAGCCGCCGAACGTGGACTTTCTGATCGCGACCGACAGCGAGATGAAGAAAGTGAACTGGACGACAAAAAAGGAACTGATCGGATCGACCAAAGTGGTGATCTGGTTCATGTTCATCATGGCGCTGCTGTTGTTTATGTACGACCTGTTTTTTCAGTTGGTGTTTTATCTTCTTGGAGTGCTGAAAACACCGCCGTTTTTTTTGGGACATTGAAAGCCCGGGTGCGAGCATATGCAATTTTTCGTCTTGAGAGTGGCGAGCAACAAGGAAGACCGCGTGCGCGAGGCGCTGGTGCGTAAGGTAAAGATCGAGGCCGTCGAAGCGCAGGTCGGGCGGATACTCGTTCCGGTGGAAAAGGTGCGGCAGATCAAGGACGGGAAGCGCCGAGACACCGATCGGAAGCTTTATCCGGGCTATGTGTTCATCGAATTGGAACTGGACAAGAATGGGATGATTCCCGAGAAGGTCTGGTTCATGATCAAGGAGACGGATGGGGTTGGCGACTTCATCGGATCCAACGGTAAGCCGACGCCGATGAGTCCCAAGGACCAGGCAAAGATGCTGGAAGAGGCGGAGCGTCCGGACGACAGCGGGCCTACGATTCAGACGGCTTACAAGCGTGGAGACCGGATCAAAGTGACGGAAGGGCCGTTCGTAAATTTCGAAGGCGATGTGGATGAGATCATTGCGGACAAGGGAATGGTGCGGATCATCGCGACGATCTTCGGACGGCCGACGCCGTTGGAATTGGAATATTGGCAGATCGAAAAAATCTGAGTGAACGGGAGTAACAGGCGATGGCAAAGAAAGTCATAACGGTGCAGTTCAAGCTTCAGGCCCCAGGCGGGACGGCAACGCCGGCGCCGCCGATCGGGCCGGCATTGGGCCAGCATGGCGTGAATCCGGGGCAATTCATCCAGCGGTTCAACGCGATGTCTGCCCATATGAAGGGCAAAGTCATCGGCTGCCTGGTGACGGTCTATAAGGATCGGACGTTTGATATAGAGTTGAAAAGTCCGCCGGCCAGCGTGCTGCTGAAGGATGCGGTGAAGGCGGAGAAGGGGAGCGGCGAGCCGAACAAGAACAAGATCGGCAAGGTTACGATGGCCCAGTGCGANNTGAGAAGATCAAGGACCTGAATGCGTTTGATGAAGATCACGCGGCCCGGATCATCGCCGGGACGGCCCGGAGCATGGGAATCACGGTTGAAGGGTGAGGGTTGACGTGTCGAAATGAATCGGCACAATCATAGACGAGTTGGAAGTCAAAGATTAATGGCCGTACCACGGGCCGAAACAGTGGGAGCTTCCGCGAGAGCTTTTTCCCGCGTTAAGGAGCGACAGAGCACATGCCTGTCATTGTCACACGATCCAAACGATATAAAGAGGCAGCCAAGAAGGCGACGACCGAACTCGTCACCGTCGAGGCGGCCGTGGATTTGGTCAAGTCGTTTGCCGCGACCAAATTCGACCAGACCGTGGAGTTGATCTTTTCCCTGGGCATCGACGCGAAGCAGGCGGATCAGATGATCCGCGGTTCTCTGTCATTGCCGCATGGTGTGGGCAAGACCAAGCGGGTGGTGGCGTTCTGTCCGGATCATCTCGTGGCGTCGGCAACGGCGGCGGGGGCGATGCGGGCGGGTGGGCAGGAATTGGTGGCCACGATCGAGAAAGAGAATTTTACGGATTTTGATGTCGCGGTTGCCACGCCCGACATGATGCGATTCGTCGGGCGACTCGGAAAGGTGCTGGGTCCGAAGGGATTGATGCCGTCGCCCAAGGCGGGGACAGTTACGGCGGACGTGGCCGCGGCGGTTCGTGAATATGCGGCCGGCAAGATCGAATTCCGCAACGACACCGGCGGGAATGTTCACAGCGTGGTTGGCAAGCTGAGTTTTGACAGCCCGAAGCTGGTGGACAATATTAACGCGATGATCGCTTTGATCCGGCGTCTCAAGCCGCAAACCAGCAAGGGTGCGTACATCAAGAGGATCATTTTGAAGGGTTCGATGACGCCGGCGGCGTATGTGAAGGTGGAATCATGAGCAAGAAAATCAAGAACCTGATCGAGAAAGAGCTCAACGCGAAATTCAGCCCGCTGGACGGCGTGGCCGTAATCAGTCCGAAGGGCATCGGCGGGACGAAGACCAATTTGCTTCGTCGCCGGCTCGGGGCCAAAGGTGTGAAGTTTACAGTGGTGAAGAACACACTGGCGAAACGGGCGGCGAGCTCAACCAAACTAAAAGGTTTTGAGGTTTTGCTGGATGGGCCGAGCGCAGTTGTGTATGGCAAGGCGAGTATTGCAACCATCGCGCGGATGCTGATCGAGGAAGGGAAGAACGACGAGAAGCTCGAGCTTCGCGGAGTCTTCTTTGACGGCGAGGCTTATCCGGGAGCGAAGGGCGTTGAGCAGGTCAGCAAGCTGCCGACGCGCGAGGAAGCGATCGCGAGCATTGTCGCGGCTATCCTCGGCCCGGGACGGAAGCTGGCTGGGGCTGTGAAAGGTCCTGGCGGGAAGCTCGCCGGGGTGCTTAAGGCAATCGAGGAAAAGGCGAAGGATGCGCCGGCGGCCGCTGCGGCGGCGGTTTGATGGTGAACTGAAATTTGCCCCACGGCGATCCCGTGGGTTTTAAGCGTTTGGCAGTTCTGGATGCCCTTTGCGGGTTAAAGCGTTTCATGGTGAGGCGCGCATCCCGGGCGGAATGCGAATCGACACGGTAAAGGCCACGTAACGGCCTTTTTGGAGATTGAATCATGGCAGAAGTATCTGAAAAAGTGAAAAAGCTGGCTGATGAGGTCGTTGTCCTGACATTGAAGGAAGCGGTTGAGTTCAGCGCTTATATCAAAGAGGCTTACGGCATCGAGCCGGCTGCTGGCGGCGTGGCCATGATGGCCGGCCCGGCGGCAGGAGCGGCTGCTGCTGCACCGGCGGAAGAGAAGACGACGTTTGATGTCGTCCTTAAGGCTTCCGGCGATAAGAAAATCAACGTCATCAAGGTTGTTCGCACGGCCACCAATCTAGGCCTGAAGGAAGCGAAGGACCTTGTTGAGGGCGCACCGAAGACCATCAAGGAAGGCTTGCCGAAGGCTGATGCGGACAAGCTGAAGAAGGAACTGGAAGAACAGGGCGNNCAGTAACTTCGCGAGCCGTTTCGGAAGACAAGAAGCCCACGGAAAGATCCATCCGTGGGCTTTCACTTTTAGTTTGACATTATTGGGCTAGTGGGATATAAATTTTGAAGTCGCTTTGGAAAAAGGGACAAAATAATCTCGGCGTAAAAAACCATGAATCTTCCGGCTCGGACGAGGCGGAGGGGTCGTGGTCATTGTGTTTTTGCGTCTTGACGGGCAACTTTAAGTTGCTAGGTTGCCTATTATTAATTGAGCTTATTGCCGGGCACGAAGAACAGCCCTGCCGACAAGCCGCTTCACGTTTTACGTAAGGCGGCTAATTTTATCGGGTTAACACGAATTACGGCCTGCCTAGGAAATTTGGGAAAAGGAAAATCTGATGCGATCGTACGAGCCGCGCGATTTCAGCAAGCGTGGTGACACGCTGCCGATTCCGAATTTGATTGATGTCCAGATCGAGTCCTACCAGAGGTTTTTACAGAAGAATGCAGATCCGAAGCATCGAAAAAATGAAGGGCTAGAATCTCTTCTGCGCGAGGTATTTCCGATCGAGAGCTATGACGGGAACCTGCGCCTTGAATACATCAGCTACGACCTCTCTGAGCCGCGGTATACGTNNCCTGCGGCTGACGTACGGGATGCCGTTCCGGATCCAGGTGCGCTTTGTCCGCAAGGACAAGGACGAGGTTGTCGAAGATTCGATCTACGTGGGGGAAATTCCCATCATGATCGGCGGCGGCGAATTCATCATTAATGGCGCCGAGCGCGTGATTGTTAATCAGTTGCACCGCTCGCCCGGCGTGGATTTTCTGGTGGAGGTGCAGGAAGGCGATCGTCCGCTGCATGGCTGCCGGGTCATTCCCGAGCGCGGAAGCTGGATCGAATGTTCGGTCACGAAGAAAGACGCCCTGGCGGTGCGCATCGACCAGAGCAGCAAGATCCCCGCGACGACATTTCTGCGTGCGCTTGATGTGTAGTACAGCACCAGCGAAGCGATTATCAAGGAATTTTATCCGGTTGAGAATGTAAAGGTCAGTCAGATTCAGGCAGTGTATTACGCCGCCGCGGCAATCATCGATTCCGAGAACGGCGAGGAATTGGTAAAGGCCGGCGCTCAGATCGGCGAAGCCGTCAACAAGATTCAATCGAGCAATCTGAAGAGCGTCAGCGTTGTGACGAAGGTCACCGACCCGCTTATTTTGAACACGCTGGCGGATGACCCATCGGAAAGCCACAACGACGCGCTGCTGAGAATTTACGCCCGTTTGCGGCCGGGAAATCCGCCACAGATCGATAAGGCGGCAACGCTATTCGAAGAAAAGTTCTTTGACGAAAATCGCTATCGGCTCGGTCGCGTCGGCCGCTTCCGCATCAATCGTAAATTCGACCAAAATGTTCCGGAGACGGTGATGACCCTCCGAAGCGAGGATCTGGTTAATTCTCTGAAGTACATGTTCAAGCTGCGAAGTGGCGAAGGATACATCGATGATATCGATCATCTGGGTAACCGGCGTTTGCGCACCATCGACGAGTTGGCGGGGGAGGAACTCCGCAAGGGTTTCCTCAAGCTCAAGCGGACCGTCCAGGAGCGCATGAGCCTCAAGGACCCGAATGAGCTTGGGCGGATCGCCGAGCTGGTGAATTCAAAGAGCATCAGCAGCTCTATCGATTTCTTCTTCGGTCGCGGCGAGCTTTCTCAGGTGGTGGATCAGACCAATCCGCTGAGCCAATTGACGCATGAGCGGCGATTGTCGGCCCTTGGGCCGGGCGGGTTGAACCGCAAGCGAGCAGGCTTCGAGGTGCGTGACGTGCACATCTCGCACTATGGGCGAATCTGTCCGATCGAAACGCCGGAAGGCACGAACATCGGGCTGATCGCTTCGCTGGCGATTTACAGCGACATTGATGAATATGGATTCCTGATCACTCCATATCGCGTGGTGGTGGATGGGAAGGTCAACGGCGAGCATAAATATCTGCGGGCCGACGAAGAGATGAAGGCGATTCTCGGTCCGCCGGACGTGGTGGAAAAAGACGGCCAGCTTCGCAAGGGGCTGGTTTTGGCCCGCGTACAGGGCGACCTCGCGACGGTTCCGAGCAAGGAAGTTCAGTATGTGGACATCAGCCCGCGCCAGACGGTTTCCGTTTCGGCGGCACTGATTCCATTCCTTGAACACGACGACGCGAACCGGGCATTGATGGGCAGCAACATGCAGCGGCAGGCGGTTCCGCTTTTGCGGACCGATCCTCCGGTCATCAGCACCGGCATGGAACGTCCGGTGGCTCAGAACAGCGGAATGGTTGTCCGGGCCGAGCGCGCCGGGGTGATCACGTTCGTTGATTCTTCCCGCATCCTGATCGACAACGCGGATGAATATATTCTGCGGAAATTCGTCGGTCTGAATGAGCGCACGTGCCTTAATCAGAAGCCGATTGTGAAGAAGGGCCAGCGCGTGAAGAAGGGCCAGATCATCGCTGATGGCGCGGCAACGCATCTGGGTGAGTTGGCGCTGGGTCGGAACGTGCTGGTCGGATTCATGACTTATGACGGCTACAACTTTGAAGACGCGATCGTCATCAGCCAGCGGCTGGTGAAGGAAGACATCTTCACTTCGATTCACATTGAGGAATACGACGTTGAAATCCGGGAGACCAAGCTTGGGCGCGAGGAATTTACTCGCGATATTCCCAATGTCTCGGAGCGCGCCCTGGCGAACCTGGATGAGAACGGCGTGGTGCGTGTGGGAACACGCGTCGGGCCGGGTGACATTCTGGTTGGCAAGATCGCACCTAAGAGTAAGAGCGAATTGACGCCGGAAGAAAAGCTTCTGCACGCGATCTTCGGCCGGGCAGGCGAGGACGTGAAGAACGACTCGCTGGAAATGCCGGCCGGCGAAGAGGGTGTCGTGATCAACACGCAGCGGTTCAGCCGCCGCATGCACATGACCGACGATCAGAAGAAGGCGCTGAAGAAAGACATCGACAAATACGAAAAGGACATGAATCAGCAGGCGATCGGGATCTTCAAGCAGATGGTCGGCGAAATCAACGAGGTTTCGGGCCAGCAGATGGTGGACCCGAGCACTCGTCAGAAGGTTGGCCAATCCGAAAACGCGGACGTCATCCTCGAACAGATCGAAGGATTCAACGCTGATTGGGTCAAGGGCAACAAGGAAGCCAAGGAGCAGGGCCTCAATACGCATAGCCGATTCTGGCCGCGCGTGCAGGCGGTGCTCAAGGAAAAGAATCGCCGGATGGAGCACTTAAAGCGGGGCGATGAATTGCCCAGCGGCGTGCTCGAGATGGTGAAGGTTTATGTTGCGACCAAGCGACAATTATCGGTCGGCGACAAGATGGCCGGGCGGCACGGGAACAAGGGCGTCATCGCTCGGATCGTCCCGGAAGAAGACATGCCTTTCCTGGAAGACGGGACGCCGCTGGACATCTTGCTGAATCCGCTGGGCGTGCCGAGCCGCATGAACGTCGGCCAGATTTTGGAGACGCATCTGGGATGGGCGATGGCGGTGCTGGGTCAGCAGGCGATCACACCTGTGTTTGACGGTGCCACAGAAGATGAGATTCACGCGGCGATCGAAGAATCAAACGAAGCGATTCGAGAACGCCGCAAGGAGCGTAAGAGCCAGCGGAAGTCGCTGGCCGAGCGCGATCTGGACGTTGTGATGCCGTGGGGCGGAAAGGTCCAGTTGGCGGACGGCCGCACGGGTGAACGTTTTGAGCAGAAGACCACGGTGGGCTACATCTACATGATGAAGCTACATCACCTGGTTGATGACAAGATTCACGCGCGAGCAACAGGTCCGTACAGCCTGATCACCCAACAGCCGCTTGGCGGCAAGGCCCGCACGGGCGGCCAGCGGTTTGGTGAGATGGAAGTCTGGGGCCTGGAAGCGTATGGCGCGTCTTACATATTGCAGGAGTTGCTGACCGTGAAGTCGGACGACGTCGAAGGTCGTACGAAGATTTATGAAAGCATGGTCAAGGGCACGAACACGCTCGAGGCGGGAACGCCGGTGAGCTTCGACGTGCTATGCAACGAAATCCGCGGTCTTGGATTGAATATCCAGCTGGAAAAGAAAAAGGGCGCTGGACGAGAGGATGAGGACGCGGATTTGATGTGATACGAGGCTCCACGGATCTGCCAGTTTTGATCGGCGGGACGCCTCTTGATGAAACCAAACGTGGACGGGACGTCCATGTCACGAAAGAAAGAAGAGAACCATGGCTGAAAGCGTTTACGATCGGATTAATGATTACGGCTCGGTGCGGATTCAGCTTGCCAGTCCGAACGATATTCGTTCGTGGTCGTTCGGCGAAGTGAAGAAGCCGGAGACGATCAACTACCGCACGTATCGCGCGGAGAAGGACGGGCTGTTCTGCGAGCGCATCTTCGGCCCCGAGCGCGACTGGGAATGCTCCTGCGGGAAATACAAGGGGACGAAATATAAGGGCATTATCTGCGACCGCTGCGGCGTGAAAGTGACACACAGCCGCGTGCGCCGCAAGCGCATGGGTCATATCAATCTGGCTGCGCCGATTGTTCATATCTGGTTTTTCAAGGCGCTTCCGAGCCGGCTGGGATCATTGCTGGACATGAAGACCAGCGATATCGAGAAGATCGTTTATTTTCAGGATTACGTGGTTACCGATCCGGGCAAGACGCCGCTGAAAAAGAAGCAGCTTCTCACCGAAGACGAATATCGCGCGGCCTTCGAAAAATACGGCGAAGAGTTTGAAGGCGAGATGGGTGCGGAGGCGATCAAAAAGCTTTTGGGCATGCTCGATCTGAATGTCGAGGCTGAGAAGATCCGCCGTGATATCGAGAAGACCAACAGTAAGCAGAAGATCAAAGACCTGACCAAGCGTTTGAAGATCGTCGAGGCGATCCGCAATTCGGAGAACAAATCCGAATGGATGGTGATGGACGTGATTCCGGTGATTCCGCCGGACTTGCGGCCGTTGGTTTTGCTCGAGAGCGGAAACTTCGCGACGAGCGACCTGAATGACCTGTATCGCCGAATCATCAACCGGAACAATCGGCTGAAAAAGCTGGTGGACCTGAATGCGCCGGAAGTCATCATCCGCAACGAAAAGCGCATGCTGCAACAGGCGGTGGACGCACTTTTCGACAACGGCCGATGCCGTCGTCCGGTGCTGGGCAGCAGCAATCGCCCGCTGAAATCGCTGACGGACATGATCAAGGGCAAGCAGGGGCGTTTCCGCGAGAATCTGCTCGGCAAGCGCGTGGATTACTCCGCCCGGTCGGTCATCGTGGTGGGGCCGGAACTCAAGCTGCATCAATGCGGCCTCCCGAAGAAGATCGCGCTGGAACTGTATCAGCCGTTCATCATTCGCAAACTGAAAGAGCATGGCCTGGCGGACACGATCAAGTCGGCCAAGAAAATGCTGGAGCGTCGCGATCCGGAAGTCTGGGACATTCTGGAAGAAGTGATTTATCAGCATCCCGTGATGCTGAATCGCGCGCCGACGCTTCACCGCATGGGCATTCAGGCATTTGAGCCGGTGCTGGTGGAAGGCAACGCGATCAAGATTCACCCGCTGGTCTGCAAAGGTTTCAATGCCGACTTCGACGGGGATCAGATGGCGGTGCATCTTCCGCTGAGCGTGGAAGCGCAGGCGGAAGCACACATTCTGATGCTGGCGCCGAACAACATCTTCTCGCCGGCCAATGGCACGCCGATCATCACGCCTTCGCAGGACATCGTGCTGGGGATTTACTACATCACGGCTGACCGCGAAGGGGATAAGGGCGAATACAGCATGTTCAACAGCCAGCGCGAAGCGATGCTGGCGTACGAACTTGGGAAGCTGTCCACGCACTCACGCATTTTCGTGCGGCTGCGTGGGCGGACTGAGATTGTGACTGGCGAAAAATCTTCGCCGGGCCCTCTGTCGGATGAGGCATGGAAGACGATCGAGACGCACCGCAAGCGTAAGAATCCGCAATATGTGGCCCAGACTAAGCCGAAGAATTTCGACGGGAAGGTGGTTTTGACCACCGTCGGGCGCTGCATTTTCAACGACATTCTTCCGGACGCGATGCCGTTCTATAACTATGCCCTGACAAGCGCCGGCGGCAGCCGGGTTATCGCTGATACCTATGCGACGCTTGGCCGGCCGGCGACGATCAAGTTGCTGGATGATATGAAGTCACTCGGATTCAAGCGTTCGACGCTTGCGGCTCTGAGCTTTGGCGTGACGGACATTCGCACACCCGAATCCAAGCAGACGATTCTGATCGAAGGCCAGAAGGAAGCCGACAAGATCGAGAAGCATTACCGGATGGGCGCCATCACGGATCAGGAGCGATATTCGCAGCTGATCGATCTGTGGGGCCACGCGCGTAAGCAGGTGACGGAAGATCTGATGACGGGTCTGGAGAACGACTATCGCGACGAAAATGGCAAGCCGGTCAGCAAGGATGTCGCCAAGGCGAAGGGATATCTGAAATATCTCAATCCCATCAACATGATGGCAACCAGCAAGGCGCGCGGATCAGTGGATCAGATGCGTCAGTTGGGCGGGATGCGCGGTCTGATGGCCAAGCCGTCGGGCGAGATCATCGAAACGCCGATCAAGGCGAATTTCCGCGAAGGTTTGTCGGTTCTGGAATACTTCTCGTCCACACACGGCGCCCGTAAGGGATTGGCCGACACCGCGCTCAAGACCGCCGNNGCGCAGAACGTGATCGTCAACGAGCTGGATTGTAAGACGCTCAATGGCGTGACCAAGACCACGATTTACAAAGGCGAAACCGTCGAAGTGGAATTGAAAGACATGATCGTCGGCCGTACGGCGCGAGATACGATTCGCAACCCGATTACGGACGAGACGATCGTGACCGAAAACCAGAGCATCACGAAC
>PMAK01000199.1:13704-22743 GCA_003153655.1 Phycisphaerales bacterium | reverse complement strand
TGTCATTGGTCATTGGTCATTTGTCATTCGTCATTGGTTTTAGTAGCGAACGACCTTCTTCACAAATGACAAATGCTGAGCAATGCGAAGTCCCGGCGCGCCGGGGACAAGTGACCAATGGCAATCCCTCACCCTTCCAACACCACCAGCAAATCCCCCGCCCCAATAATAGACCCCTGCTTCACCAGCACATCCACCACCGAAGCATTCCGCGGGCTGTAAACCGCCGTCTCCATCTTCATCGCCTCGATCGAAAGCAGCCGATCGCCCGCCTTCACCGTCTCACCCTTTTTGACCGCAACGCTCGAAACCTTCCCAGGCATCGGCCCGGCAACATGATTCGGATTATCCGGATCAGCCTTCGGATGCCGCGGCATCGTCGCCTCTCGCGAGCGATCCACAATCACCACCTCGCGCGGCTGACCATTCAATTCAAAGAAAACCGTCTTCGTCCCATCCGGCCGAATCTCACCGCTCGTCAGATACTTGATAATCAGCATCTTTCCCGGCTCGATATCAACCGAAATCTCCTCCCCGCTCTGCAACCCATAAAAGAACGCATGCGTCGGCAATACCGATGTATTGTCATACTCGCGCACATGCTTCTGATAATCCAAAAACACCTGCGGATAGAGCAAATACGAAATCACATCCACATCGCGCACATCACCGGGGATCTTGCCCTCAAGTTCTTTTCGCGTCTTCTCAAAATCAGCCTTGGGAAGCCTCGCCCCAGGCCGCCCCTTGATCGGCTTCGCTCCCGATGTATCCAGAATGATCTTCTGCAAAACCTTCGGCCATCCACCCTCTGGAAACCCAATCGCCCCCTGCATCATCTCCACAACACTCTTCGGGAAATGCAGTTTTTTCCCCGGATTCAAAACATCCATCGCCGTCAGCCCATTAGTCACCATGAACAGCGCCATGTCCCCAACAACTTTGCTCGAAGGCGTCACCTTCACAATGTCGCCGAAGATTTCATTCACCTGCGCATACGTATCGGCGATCTGATTCCACCGATCTTCCAGCCCCAAACTCTTCGCCTGCTGCCGAAGATTCGTGAATTGGCCGCCCGGCATCTCATGGTGATAAACCTGCGCCGTCCCCGCCTTCAGACCTTCCTCAAACGGATAATATTGCTCCCGCGCCGCCTCCCAATAATCCGACAGATGATTGAGCGCCGCCAAANNCCCAACCCGCTATCCCGCGGCGTATTCTGAATCGCCGCCACAAGCGAATTAAGATTCGGCTGGCTCGTCAACCCGCTCATGCTCGCGAGCGCCGCATCCACAATATCCACATTCGCATCGTGCGCTCGCAAAACACTCCCCGCATTAATTCCGCTCGTGTCGTGCGTATGGAAATGAATCGGCACATCAACTTCGTCCCGCAGAGCCTTCACCAGCGCATGCGCCGCATAAGGCTTGCAAAGCCCCGCCATGTCCTTGATCCCAAGAATGTGCGTCCCCATCCGCACCAGTTCCTTGGCCATCTTCACGTAATATTTCAGCCCATACTTCGTTCGCTTCGGATCGAGAATATCCCCGGTATAACAAATCGCCGCCTCGCAAATCGCATTCGTCTTTTCCCGCACGGCCTCTATGGCCACCTTCATGTTCTCCGTCCAATTCAGCGAATCGAACACCCGGAAAACATCAATCCCATGCTCAGCAGCGCGAACGACAAAATCGCTCACAACATTATCCGGATAATTCGTATATCCCACCGCATTACTCGCCCGCAGCAGCATCTGAAACAAAATATTCGGCACCCGCGCCCGCAACTCATCCAGCCGTTCCCACGGATCTTCCTGCAGAAACCGCATCGAAGTATCAAACGTCGCCCCGCCCCACATCTCCAAACTAAATAGCTGCGGAGCCAGATGCGAAACCGCCCCGGCTATAGCAAGCAAATCATGCGTCCGCACCCGCGTCGCCAGCAACGACTGATGCGCATCCCGGAACGTCGTATCCGTAAACAGCAATCGCTTCTGCTTCCGCACCCACTGCGCAAATCCCTCAGGCCCAAGCTCCGTAAGCTTCTGCTTCGTCCCATTCGGCGGCGGAGTGCTTCGCGGATATTCCGGAACCGGCGGCTCAATAAACTCCCGCTTCGGATCCATCTTCCCCTTCACATCCGACCGGCCATTGATAATCACATCGCCCAGATAACTCAGAATCTTCGTCGCCCGGTCACGCTTGGCCCGAAACCGGAATAGCTCCGGCGTAGCATCAATGAATGTGGTGGTCGCCTCGCCCTTGACGAATGTCGGATGCTGAATGAGATTTTCGAGAAACGGAATATTCGTCTTCACCCCCCGCACCCGGAATTCACTCAAAGAGCGAATCATCCGGTGCCGGGCCTCTTCAAACGTCAGGCCCGATGCGATCAGCTTCACCAGCAGCGAATCAAAATAAGGCGTAATCACCGCCCCGCTGAATGCCGTCCCGCCATCCAGGCGAATCCCAAATCCCGCGGCCGACCGATACGTCGTCAATCGCCCATAATCCGGAATGAAATGATTCTGCGGATCTTCCGTCGTTATCCGGCACTGAATCGCATACCCCCGCGGCTCAATCTTATCCTGCGCCGGAATATTCACCGGCGACTCATGCAGCTTATGCCCATCCGCAATCAGAATCTGGCTCTTAACAATATCAAATCCCGTCACCACTTCCGTAACGGTATGCTCAACCTGAATCCGCGGATTCACCTCGATAAAAAAGAACTCCTCCTTATCCACATCCAGCAGAAACTCCACCGTCCCCGCGTTGCGATAATTGACAGCCGAACACAATCGCACGGCCGAATCGCATATCCGCTGCCGCAGCGCACGCGGAAGATCGATGCTCGGCGCAACCTCAACCACCTTCTGATGCCGCCGCTGCACCGAACAATCCCGCTCCCAAAGATGAACAATATTCCCGTGATTGTCCCCCAGGATCTGAACTTCAATATGCTTCGCTCGGCGAATATACCGCTCGATAAAAACATCCGCCCGCCCAAACGCGCTCCCCGCCTCGCGCTGCGCCTCCTCCAGCCGCGGCATCAGCTCTTCAGCCTTCTCAACAATCCGCATCCCGCGCCCGCCCCCACCAAAGCTCGCCTTGATGATCAGCGGAAACCCAATCTCCTTCGCCACCGCCCGAATCTCCGCCGGGTCCGTCAGCGCATGATCCGTTCCCGGTATGGTCGGAACGCCCGTCTCCAGCGCCAGTTTCTTAGCCGCCGTCTTATCCCCGAAAATCTTCAGCAGCTTGGGCGTCGGCCCAACGAATATGATTTTGTTGTCCAGACACGCCTGAGCCAGGTCCGCATTTTCAGATAAAAAGCCATACCCGGGATGAATCGCGTCAACCTTGTTAGCCTTGGCGACATCAATCAACGCCTGAATATTCAGATACCCCTTAACCGGCTCCCCGCCGTGCGTCGGGCCGATCTGGTATGCTTCATCCGCCTTGAAACGGTGCAGCGAAAAGCGGTCTTCATAGGTGAAAACCGCCACGGTTCCGAGTCCCAGTTCAGTCGCCGCGCGAAAGACGCGAATGGCGATCTCACTCCGATTGGCGACGAGCAATTTGCGCATGAACGATTCCTGCAAGCCAAAGCCAAAGGCGCGGGGAAAATCCGGCGGTATTGTGGGCAGAAGCGTTCCATTTGCAAGCGGATGATTCCATGGCCGATGAGTTGAAACAATGGGTGCTCTCCGCCGCCGCTAATCCCCGCGTCCGCCAAGAAGTCCGCCGGCTCTATGCCGATCTCCAGCTTCGCATCGATCAGCGGCGTCCCCTCTGCGTCATGTCCGGCCGCTGCTGCCGCTTCGATGAATACGGCCATCGACTCTACACCACGACCATGGAACTCGCCGCCTTCGTCGCCGAACTCGCCGATCTCCCCCCCATGATCCCGGCCGCCGTCCCCCCCGGCCTATGCGCATTTCAATCCGGCAAAATCTGCCGCGTCCATCCCATCCGCCCCATGGGCTGCAGAATCTTCTTCTGCGACCCGTCCAGCGTCGATTGGCAAGAAGCGGTTTACGAAGAATTTCATAGCAGGCTCAAGCAACTCCATGCCGAGATGTCGATACCCTATGCATATGTGGAATGGCGGGTTGCGTGCCAGACGATCGGTTTTCAGTTGTAAACGTCGATTCCTTTTGACATTTGCTTCGACCGCCCGTTAAACTATTTTTAGCCGGAAGGCTGTGAACCCTTTTTTTGTGAGGAAGGTAAGGTCATGAAGCTTTTTACCGGTTTAGTACTATTGGTGGCCGCAGGCGCTCTGGCAGGTTGTTCGGCAAATACCCCCGCGTATTCAGCCAAGGAACGATTCGCCCAGATTCATCGGAACTACACCTTCGAAGCTGAGGCGATCAACGACGACGTTGATAACGTCATGCTGTTCCGTCCAAGCAATCAGGAATCGATTTGGAACGTCTATCATCGGGATTGATGCCGCTGGCTTGCCCGCCGCAACTGATATCCCTGGCTCTGAAATAGAATCGGCTCCGCCAGCGCTGTTTGCGATTNNATTTCGGGTCCACGAAGCGATTCGCGTGCTTCGGTTCTTTGCCCCTTCCAGGTGCTCCAGATATTGCTTCAGGGCGGAATCGTCGAATTGAGACAGGAATTCGACCGAAGCCGTGGTATTGTATTGGCGGATGTCGTCGATGAGTTGACGTTTGTTCATGACAGGCATACTTTCAAAAAAGATCGTTGAAGACGCCAAACGGAATGGCTGATAATGTGATCGGTCCAGCGGTCGTTTTCACTTGAAACTAGCGGCAATGACACAAACCAATTCGCCATCTCCAGACGCCGCCCTCAGCCCCCGGGATCCCGCCGCCGACACCGATCCCCTCCTTCACCTGCACAAAATGTCCACCACCGCAGGCGTCGGGACCGGCGACTATGTTGCCGTCAACGTCACTTCTGTCGTCGCGGTTGTGTTCGGTCTGGCCAGCCTCCTGGCGATCGCCAATTCAGTTCTGCTGGTATTCCCCATCGTTGGCGTGATTCTCGGCATCGTCGCCCTCCGCCAAATCGTTAACAGCAATGGCACCCAGACCGGAAAAGCGCTCGCCATCCTCGGCCTCATCCTCTCCGGCATCATCACCGCCAGCATCTTCACTTTGCAGGGATTGGAGGTCCTCCATCGCCGGGCCGATCAGGAGGCCCTGGCAAATCTATCCGAGAAATACGGCCAGCTCATCTCGCAGGACAAGTTTGATGAGGCCTACGACCTGTTCGACGCCGGCTTCAAGGATCGCGTCAGCAAGCAGGCTTTCATCGTTCATCTCACAAGCATTCAGCACAACACCGAGCTTCCCTCGATCGACGCCATCACCTGGAACGGCCTGGCCGAATTCCATCCCGGCGACGAAGGATCGCAAACCGCCGACGCCGTCATCAAAGTTCACTTCAAGGGAATGGAAGGTGAAGAGCGGCTGTCGGCACGCTTTCACCAACTCAAAGGCGGCCCCTGGCTGATCAATAACATTCCCGATCAATTCCCCGCCATCAAAAACGGGTCTCAGGCACAATAACCGCCGCCGGCTCCCCCCATTCAAGTGCATGCCTCTTTCCGTCCGATAATTCAATCAGCAGCGGGGATACTCCGTCAGCGGCTCACCCGCTGCGGAAATCCTGCCGATACCGCCGAAGGGCGCGCTTATGCTTTTGTTGCGCCCTCGGAGGCTTACAATGATTCAATGGCATTGGAAAATCCTTCGGTGGATGCTCGCCGGGGGCGCGTTTCTTTCGGTTATTAATCTCTCCGGCTGCATCACCGACGACAGGCCGGCTGTCAGCGCCACCTCGCCCACGCCCAGTTTGGCCGGCGTTACTTCTTCTGGACCCACCAATATTGCCATGGCCACCGATTCCTCCGTTCTCGCCCCCATGACTGCCGCTGACACCGCCTCGGCCGCTCCGACCGTCAACGTCTACGGCGAATTTGGTGGCGTCCAACAAGGACCAGCCAAAGCCCACGGCAACGGCGGCTTCGAGGAACATACTTATCTCGACGAAGGCTTTGACAGCGATGTCAGCATCGACCCCACCGGAAAGTGGATGGTCTTCACCAGCACACGCGACAGCGATCACCCCAATATTTATCTGCAACGCGCCGATGGCGTCTCAGTCATCCAACTGACCAACGACGAAGCCGAATATGCCTCCCCCGCCTTCAGCCCCGACGGCAAACAAATCGCCTTCTGCTCCACCCGCGCCGGCGAATGGGACATCTACACCATGGACATCGACGGCAAGAACGTCGTCCAGGTCACCAACGATCCCATGCAGCACATCCATCCCAGCTTCAGCCCGGATGGAACCCGCCTCGTCTATTGCTGCCTCGGCGGCAAGAGCGGCCAGTGGGAACTCTGGACCGTTGACCTCAACAGTTCCGAAAAGCGAATGATTGGCTTCGGCCTCTTCCCGACCTGGTGCCCCTCAAAGACCGTCGATCGCATCGCATTCCAGCGCGCCCGCCAACGCGGCAGCCGCTGGTTCAGCCTTTGGACGCTCGATCTGACCGACGGCGAATCGCGCCACGTCACCGAAGTGGCCGCCAGTTCCAACGCCGCCATCGTCTGCCCCGCCTGGAGCCCCGACGGCAAGGAAATCGCCTTCGCCACCATCGCCGAACCCAACGCCTCCACCGGCGCAAAGCCCCTCGGCCAACAGGACATCTGGACCGTCAACGGCGACGGCTCCGCACGCCATCGCGTAACCGACGGTGTCGGCCTCAACCTCGGCCCCTGCTGGGCCGCCAACAATCGAATATTTTTTGTGAGTGATCGAGGCGGCGCTGAATGCATCTGGTCGGCACAAGCCGACACCACGGGCGAACCCTCGCGCGTCGCCAGCCAGACTGGCGACTCCGCCCCGGTCGCCAGCCAGTCTCAAACGCCGGTCGATAGGCCGGCCGAAAAGCCCAGCGGTCAGGATGCCGTGGGCTCGACCGGAATCGCCGGCGAATAGTCGCCTTCGGAGGGATTGCCCTCCTTGAGCTTCAAGGATGAAGCGATGAAAAAATTTGGAATCGGTCTGTTGTTGATTGTGGGTTCGACGCTGACGCCCGGCTGTAGCCTCTTCCATCAGCCCAAGCCCTACGGCGAAGAACAACAATTGTTTTTGCCAGGAGCCCATCGCCAGTCCTGGGCGATCGCACCGACCATTAACATCAGCGGGCAAAGCCCCATCGATCCACTCCTGCAAAGCGATCTGGTCTACCAGCAATTGCAGCAGGTTCATGGACTGACCGCCATTCCCGTCGATCGCGTCATTGAGGCCTACGCCAGCCTCAAGATCAATCGCGTCGAATCAGAACGACAGGCCTACGCCGTCTGTCAGATTCTGGGATGTGACGGCCTGATAGTTCCGACGGTAACGGCATACGACCCCTATGACCCGCCGATATTCGGAGCCTCGCTCCAGTTGTTTGTCAAGCCGGGATCCTTCAACCGGCTTCCAAAGGTAGACCCTCACGCTCTGGAGCGAAGTCCGACCGCCTCAGCACTGCCGCCAATGCCGGCGGCCAAAAATATGACGCAGGTTGTTGACCTTTACGATGACTCCGACGGAACCGTCCGTGACCGGGTCGCCGCCTACGCCAAGGGACGCACCGATCCCAATGGCCCCCTCAGCGCAACTGAGATCACGATGACCATGGACCGTTACTGCGGCTTCGCCTACCACGAGTTGCTGGCCACCATGCTCGACAACATACAGGACGCCAACACGCAATAACCCGAATAATAAATCCAAAACCCATGGCGCCGCCGTGGGAGGAAATTGATTAACCCCGAACGTCCGATACCCGATAAGTCCAGAGGAGTCCCATGAACACCATGAAATCACTCAGCCTCGTCAAAGGCCGTCACCGCTACTTCTTTCGCTATGAGGCGGGACAGGNNCCAGGGACCTTTCCTTCGATTGGTTTGATGCCGCCATCCTCTCACATCAACTTGGTCAGCATTTAGCAAAAGAATTAAAGGGCTTTCTGCCGAAAAAGGTAGCGTAAGGATTATCGGGTCGTCATGGAGGACGCCCAACCGTGAGACGGTAGAGATCTCACAGTGAGACGGGGACCGTCTCACAGCGGGCCACCGGAACTTGCCGGGCGGTGGCAGATATTTCGTGTCAGAGTTCTCGCCCAATTAACCGGTTTTATGAATCCCACGAACGAAATGTCCATATCCGCTACTGCGCCTCATCGCGCACTAGTGCAGGAAAAAAACTTCTCCCCCCTGGTCCGCCAGTTTCTCGACTATCTTAAGCTCGAGAAGCACTTCAGTGACTACACTGTAAAGAGCTATGGCGCCGACCTCATCCAATTCGCCCTGTTTCTGGGCGGAGAGATCGGGCGCGGCGAACGCCAGCCCGCCGCGGGGCAGAATACCGATGAACGACACGTCAAATGTGACGCGCTCACCATTCGGGAATTCCTCAACTATCTCTACGGCCAGAACTACACCAAGAGCACCACCGCTCGGAAGCTCGCAACCCTGCGCAGCTTCTACAAGTTCCTGATCCGTAGGAGCATCGTCAGCGTAAACCCCCTCTCCACCATCCGGACACCCAAGCAGGAAAAACGCCTGCCCAAGTGTCTCGATCTGGATCAGGTCCAAAAGCTGCTCGAAGCCCCAGGCGACGCCGACCTCCTCAGCGCTCGCGACAAGGCCATGCTCGAAGTCCTCTACAGCAGCGGCATCCGCGTCAGCGAGCTGGTCGACCTCGAANNCGGCAAGGGCCGCAAGGACCGCCTCACCCCCATCGGCAGCCAGGCGATCAAGGCGATCCAGCGCTACTTCGAGCTGCGCTCCGTCGATTCCCGATGCCAAAGCTCGCACGCTCACCGCGTCTTCCTGAACAAGCACGGCGAATCCCTCTCCACCCGCTCCGTCCGCCGCAAGCTCGACAAATATCTCCTCTCGGCCGGCCTAGACCCCGGCATCAGCCCGCACACCCTCCGTCACAGCTTCGCCACGCACCTCCTCAACAACGGTGCCGACCTGCGAAGCGTCCAGGAACTGCT
>PMAK01000199.1:0-13699 GCA_003153655.1 Phycisphaerales bacterium | reverse complement strand
AATAGTTAGCGGGCGACCGCAGGTCGCCGGGTTCCCCCATGTGATTTACGTCCCTCAATTCAAAACTGACAGACCACTAGAGCGCACCTGCGACAGAATTCTTTCGCCGCTCAAACCAAGCCTCGCGCCAAGCAGGCATCTCTCGCGAACCAGACGTCGCCCAAAACCCAAGATGTTTCCGCCGCGCCAAACTCTCGGCCTGACCCACCGCCCCATGAAACGCAAACGGCACCCGCCGATCATCCAGCGCTAAACCCGCTCCAACCAATTCAGGACTAACCGGCCGCGAGTCATCGGTGAAAACATACGCCAGCAAACGATCCCGGGAATCCCGCGTCTGCGTCGGCTCCAAATGCAAAATCAGTTTTCGACCCTCAAGGAGAGAATTCAACCGCCGCGCCGCCCGCTGATCCCAATCGGCGCTAAACGACGCAACCCCCAGGAGTCGAACAGGAATGACATCGCCCCTCTCATCGCGAACAGAAATCGACTCCCCATCAATCGCCCCAACAAACGCAACCTGCCGCCCATCAAATCGAACCCAATCATCCCCCCGGCGGTTTTGCGATCGGAGATAATCGAACAGGCTCGACAGCAGAACCAATCCCACGAAAACCGTCCCAAGGATTCGCCATCGCCGCCTCGTGCGCAATCGCGATGCCGACGTTGCCGCATCCCATTTCGCAACGTAAACGCCCATGAAGGCGCGACGATAACTCGCTTGAGAGGGGATGACAAATCAATAAACCAGAAATCCGAAACCAGAATTCCCTAAAAACGCGGACATCTTTGTTTCAGTCATTCGGGTTTCAGGCATTGATTCGTCATTCTGGTTTCTGATTTCGGATTTCGCATTCCCCCCTATTTCGTCTTCCCCAATTCAAACGCATCATGCACAATCTGCAGCGCGTTCTTCGCATCCTGCTTCCCGATAATGCAGCTGATCTTGATCTCGCTGGTCGTGATATTCTGAATATTGATCTTCGCATCCGCCAGCGCCTTGAACATCCGCTGCGCCACGCCCGTATGCACCTTCATCCCCGCCCCCACAGCACTGATCTTCGCCAGATCATCCTGATAAATCGGCGAAGTCTTCCCCCCCAACTCTTTAATCACCCGGTCCACCACAGGCTTGATCTCGTGCAAATCCCCATGCTCAACGGTAAAACTGATGTTCGCGGTATTGTCGTCCATCACGTTCTGGATGATGTCATCCACAACAATGTTGGCCTCCGCGATATCCCCGAAAATCTTCGCCGCCGCACCCGGCCGGTCCGGCACGTTTTTCACCGTCACCCGGATCAAATCCGTTTTCAGCGCCACGCCCGATACGACAATATGTTCCATGTGAGGGGTCTCCGCCACGATCCACGTCCCTTCCTTTTCATTCTGACTGTTTCGCACATGAATCGGCACATTATATTTCTTCGCAAACTCCACCGCCCGCGTCTGCAAAACACTCGCCCCCAGCCCGGCCAATTCCAGCATCTCATCGTAACTGATCCGATCGATCTTGCGCGCATTCTTCACGATCCGCGGATCAGCGGTAAAAATCCCATCCACATCCGTATAATTCTCACAAGCGTCCGCCTTCAAAACCGCGCCAATGGCCACCAGCGTCGCATTACTCCCGCCGCGCCCCAGCGTCGTATAATCCCCCTCCGGCGTAACTCCCTGAAACCCCGNNAATAATCACAATCTTCCCCGCCGCCAACTGATCAAAAATCCGCTGCTTATTAATCGATTGAATCTTAGCCTTGCTGAACGCGTTATCAGTAATCAGCCCGATCTGCCCCCCGGTAAAGCTGATCGCCTCATGCCCCTGCGCATGAATCGCCATCGCCATCAGCGCGATGGTCACCTGCTCCCCGGTCGCCAAAAGCTGATCCATCTCCCGCTTCGGCGGATTCTCACAAATCTGCTTGGCCAGCGAAATCAGATCATCCGTCGAATCCCCCATCGCCGACACAACAACGCAGACCTGGTTCCCCTTCTGCTTCTCCCCGATGGCCCGCTTAGCCGCCAGATGAATTTTCTGCGCATCAGCGACACTCGTGCCGCCGAATTTCTGAACAATTAGCGCCATAAGCTTCCCACTGCCATCTCCACCGCATAAACGGGATAAGGGATTATAAAGATGGGCCGCTAAGACTCAACGGTCGGTGCCCCGCCGTACAAAGCCTATTATCTTCATTTGTCCCCATCTGATTTACATCCGTAGCTGATTCTCTTCCCCGCTTCTTGCTATTCTTTGACCTATATTATGATTCAATTGAATTTCTTCGCGTCTGACTTCGCGATCTTCCCCTTCGACTTCGCTCANNCGTGAGCCTGTCGAACGGGCGTCTTCGCGGTCATTAACGTTCTACGCCGCTTCCGCCTGCATCTCAGAATACCGATTATCAATCGCCAAAAACTTCCCTTCCGTCTGAACAAACGCCTCAACGATCTCCGGCGAGAATTGAGCGTTATTTCGTCAGTGCCTGTCTCCTCAACATTGTAAATTCAAGGGCTCCCCCTAAAGATATGCCGCATCGACATCCATATGGATAAGCTCGTCGAGACGGCCACGCCCACTTCCGCCCAAAACGATCAACGCTCGCACCCGGCGGCGGCAATTATTCTGCTGATTCTCGTCCCCCTTGTGATCTTCACTCCATCAGTCCTGCGAGATCATTTCGTCAACTGGGATGACGAGGGCCAGCTCTATCAGAATCCCGATTTCAATCCACCGACTTTTCAAAGCGTGATGAAATACTGGTACACGCCGCACATGAACCTGTACATGCCGATCAGCTATTCGCTCTGGGGCATCGTCTCGGAATTTGCGGGAACGAAGCCAGACTCTTCCGGAATCGCTCTTGATCCCGTTTGGTTTCACGGATTGAACCTCCTCTTGCACATCGGCGCGACGCTGGCGATCTTTGCGATTCTTCGCCGATTCGTTGGGACTATCTGGCCCGCGTGCGGCGGCGCGATGCTCTTTGCCATACATCCCATACAAACCGAAGCCGTCTGCTGGGCGTCCGGCATGTACACAATCCTCAGCGGGCTGTTCATTTTTTTGGCAATTTACCAATTCATTCGCTATGCGCAATCGCGAGGAAAGCAGGCGGCAATCCACTATCTGATCGCGACGGCTCTCTTCATCGTCGCGGTGTTGTCCAAACCCTCGGCTGTGGTTGCGTTGCCAATGGCGGGAATCATCGATGTACTGCTCATCCGTCGCCGATGGCGGACAGCGATTCTCAGCCTCCTTCCCTGGCTGATAGGCACAGTGCCGATCATCGCAATACTGCATCGCGCGCAGCCGGCGGCAATTGTTCCGAACGAACCTCCCCATCTACGCGCGCTCGTCTGCCTCGACTCCACCGGGTTCTATTTAGCCAAGCTGCTCTATCCCTTGAACTTCGCCGCCGATTACGGCCGTAACCCGCACTGGCTCCGATCACATCCAATGGCGTCGTGGATGGCAATCCTGCCAATCGCGCTCCTGGCCCTTTCGGTAATGGCTAAGCGAAAATTCCCCTCGCTTTTGGCTGGTTTCGGACTCCTCGTGACCGGCACGCTCCCTTTTCTCGGCCTGGTAAAATTTGATTTCCAACATTTCTCGACCGTGGCCGATCGGTATGCATATCCGGGAATGCTGGGCTTGGCCCTGGTCGCCGCTGCCGCGCTGTCGCGCTGGAGAAGCACGCCCTTTCGATTCATCGCTGTCGCAATTCTGGCGGGATTGGCGCTCCTCACCTATTGCCAGGCCTCCGTGTGGCACGACACCCGCTCCTTATTCACCCACAATCTCCAGGTCAATCCCCACAGCCTCCAAGCGCACAGCAACCTCGGCTTCCTCGACATGAGCGGCGGCAACTCCGATGAAGCGATCGAACATTATCGCCAAGCCCTGGCAACCGATCCCAACGACCCGGACGCCAATACCGATCTTGCCAACGCGCTGAGAGGACGTGGCGATTTGAGTGAAGCGATCGATCACTATCACCGCGCGCTGCAAATCACGCCGGACGATCCGCGGATCGAAAACAATCTTGGGATCGCTCTGGCTCAGTCGCATCAATATGAGCAGGCCGTGCGCGAATTTCAGGCCGCGCTGGATCACGATGGATCTAACCCGCAAGCGGGCAAAGACGTTCGCGCCGATGCACACACCAATCTCGCAATCATTCTGGAACAAGCGGGCCGCCCCGACCAAGCCGCCGAACAATACCGCTCGGCCCTGGCGATTGATCCGCATTTCCAGCTTGCTCGAATGGGTTTGAACAAGCTTACTCAAACCCAAAACCCGCAACCCCCACCTGTCCGCTAAATGGACCTCGTTTCAGTTGCATACCCACTTCATGTATATTAAATGCATGTTTTCAGCACGTGGGCGGTTGCTCTGTTCTCTTGCGTTCTCTGTTATATTCTTTTTCCACTACCCCGCGTGGGGGGCCGGTGGAACATACCCAATGCTCGAAGCAGCTTTTGAATTGCCGCAGGTAAAAGGCAATCCATTCGATTTCACTCAGAACGATGTGCTCGTCACTTTCGTCGGCCCGGATGGCAGCGAATCCACCCGCCCCGCATTCTTCGACGGCCACCAAACCTGGCGAATCCGCATCACCCCCACTCTGCCGGGCAAGTACGCCATCCACGCCATTACTCTCAATAGCAAGGACGCAAACCCCCAAAAACTCCAGCCCCCGGATTTCGACGTAACCGCCTCACCAAGACCAGGCTTTATCCATCTCGATCCCCACAACAACAAACGCTTCATCTTCGACGACGGCTCCCCCTATTACCCCGTCGGCTACAACCTCGGCTGGCACAGCCCGGGCGCCCCCCCACTCACAGAAACAATCGCCCGCATGGGAAACGCCGGCATCAACTGGACACGCATCTGGATGTGCAACTGGGACGGCAAAAATCTCGACTGGAACGACGACGAAGACAATCAGCCCAAACTCGGCTATCTCAACCTCTCAACCGCTAAAACCTGGGACGACCTCGTCACCGCCGCCGACGCCGCCAATCTCCATTTTCATCTCGTCCTTCAACATCACGGCCAGTACAGCAGCACCACAAACCCAAACTGGCAGATCAATCCCTGGAACAAAGCCAACGGCGGCTGGCTCAACAACGCAGCCGACTTCTTCTCCGATCCAAAAGCAATCGCCCTCACCAAAAACAAGTTCCGCTACATCATCGCCCGCTGGGGCTATTCCCCCTCCATCATGGCCTGGGAACTCTTCAACGAAGTCGAATTCACCGACGCCTACAAAACCAATCTCGATGATGTCGCCGCCTGGCACGTCACCATGGCCAAATTCATCCGCGAACAAGACCCCTACCACCATCTCATCACCACCAGTTCCGAAGTAACCGAGCCAAAACTCTGGCCCGCCGTCGATTACTACGAATCCCACGTCTATTCCCCCGACGTCCTCTCCTGCATCGCCGTCCTCGAAGCTGACAAGCTAGACCGCGCCTATTTCTACGGCGAATACGGCCAGCTCGTTGATCCGCACCCCCAAACCGGCGACGTCCTCCATCACGGCCTATGGGGCAGCATGATGAGCCAGTCTTCCGGAGCTGCACAATACTGGTTCTGGGAAAACGTCGAATCAAACAACTTCTTCTATCACTACACCGCCGCCCAAAAATTCATCGATCAATCCGGCCTGCTCAACCAGCAGGACATGAAACCCATCGAAGTCGAAGCCGAAACGCCAGACCGCGGCCCCTTGCGATTCGGCCCCGGCACCGGCTGGGCTCCCGCCCGCGTCACTGAATTCACAATCAAACCCACCGGATTCGTCGAAGGCATCGGCGGAATGTCCTCCTTCCTTCAGGGCGATGGCAAGAACAAACAGATGTTTCCCTTCGCCCTCTTCCACGTCAACTACGCCGAACCCGGAACATTTGCGGTGAAAGTTTACGAAACCACTCCCGACGGCGCTCACGTCGAAGCGCTTCTCGACGACAAACCCGCCGCCTCCCTCGATCTCGCCCCCGCACCGCCCCCATTTCCCGGCCCCAATGGCCGAAGCCGGCCCCCGAGCAATCCGCATCCCGATGCAACCGTCGAATTCCCCGTCCCAGCCGGCCAGCACACCATCCGCCTCAAAAACACCGGCCCCGATTGGGCCCATCTCTGGGAATTCACCCTCACCCCCTACGCCCCGGAACTAGCCGTCCTCGCAAAAAGCGGCCAGAACCTCACCGTCCTATGGGTCTACAATCGAGTCGCCAACACCGGCCAATTGGTCTCCGGAAAACTGCAAGTCCCGGGATTAGCCGCAGGCTCATACAACGTCACCTGGTTCGACACGCGCACAGGCACAGTCGTATCCCAGGAAACATTGAACGCAACCGGCTCAGATTCGCTGAAGCTAACCACGCCGCCAATCGCAAAAGATCTCGCCGCCTGGATCAAGCGCCTGAATTGAAATCCTTTTCAGCCCCCAACAAAAACCACAGCAATCCCGTAACAGACAACCCATCCTTGATCCCCCCATCGCGAATCATCCCGGCAATCTCCCGCCGATCAAACCACCCGATCCGAATCACTTCGTTCGTATCCTGAATCCCGCTCCGCTGAGTCAGCCCGCGTCCCACGCTGACATGAAATGTCTGGTTGCATAGCCCATTGATAGGAAAATAATTCCCCAGATATTCAAACCGCGCAGCCGAGTGCCCCGTCTCCTCAAGAAGCTCCCGCGCAGCCGCCGATTCAACAGTATCCCCCGCATCAAATCGCCCCGCCGGAATCTCCCAACCGGTGGTCCCGGTAATAAACCGGTGATGCTCGATCAGCAGAATCCGCCCATCATCCCCAACAGCTACCACCCCCACCGCCGGCATGGGAATATCAACAACATGATGCCCATCAATCACCGACCCATCCGGCAACCGCACATCATCCCGATGCAGCCGAACCCACGAACTGTCATAAACCGTAACCCGCCGCAGCACTTCCCAATGCGATTTCTCCATGCCGCGCGATCATCCGATGCCGCGACAAGAGACGCAAGCGCCCAAATGCAACGCGCCGTCAATCCGGTTTTGTTTAGCCGCGTCGCTTGCCCGGACCGAGCTTGTCGAAGTGCGACGCGCGCTCGTCCCCTCACCCTTTTTTCTCCTCGGATCTCCACCTCACGTGAAATTCATCGACGAGATCCCGATTTGATCAACAAAAGTCATCCCGAAAGATGGAACAGCGCCGAGCTTAAGAACCGGCTGCGTCCGCATCCCCATTTCACTTCCAACCCGATCATAATGAGGAAGAACCCGCAAATCCGCGCGCCCTGGTGCGCCCACGCCAATATCTGGCAGCAAGATATCCCAGCGACATCAAACAAAACACCAGCATGAGAATTTGAATCCATCGCGCGGTCGAAACCGAAACACCTACGCCCGTGAACAGCGCAACATACGCCGCCACGCACAGCGGGCACTTGGGCATCAACACCAGCAGCGCAGCGGGAAACGCCCATTGAATACCTCGCCACGCGCGACGAAAAACACCGGCTGGTCGTTCGCCGTCGCCAAGCTTGGGTCCCGATGACTTTGGCCCCACCGAGTTGGGCCCCGCATCAAGATTGCAGAGCGGACAATTGCTCATATCAGTGCTCTCCTCCAACATCTTTCCCGTATTCATCGTGCCGGCGCCACCAAACGTACGGCTTGGTCCGCGGCCCCCCTGCCGGTGAGTCTTCCCATTCCTCCAGCCGGCCAAGTGGCATCAAATCGAGGAATGTCCAGATGTTCAGCCCCTCCACACCACGCCCGTTGGTATGGTACGTGCGATAGACATCTTTGCCATCGTGAATGAAGACGCTCAGCCCATAGTTCTCCCCCTTGTCCGTGGTCAGGCCAAAGTCCTTGTTGAATTCGGTCCCCTCGGATGAATACCAGGGATACGGCCATCCCATCCGCTTCTTGAATTTCTCAATATTCTTCAAAGGCGCGAGCGAAACCAGGCACAAGGAAGTATCGCGCGCATGAAAATGCGCCAGATGGCCGAATTGGTCCGTCACCATCGAGCAACCCACGCATCCCGCATCCGGCCAACCCGGCACCGGCGGCGCAAACATAAAATGATAAAGAATAAGCTGCCGCCGCCCTTCGAATAAATCGAGCAGGCTCATTTTGCCCTTCGGCCCGGCAAAGACATATTTCTTATCAACCCTCACCATCGGCAACCGCCGCCGCTCAGCAGCCAGCGCATCCCGCGCATGCGTTGCCGCCTTCTCCTTAACCAGAAGAGCGTCTCGCGCCTTCTGCCATTCAGCCTGATCCACAATTTTCGGAAATTTAATCGCGCTTTCGTTCTTCATAAACCGATTCCTTTGTTCAATGGCCTATCGCCTCGGAACGCGTCCGCCCTAATCCTGTGCCTGACAGCAACACAACGGTTCTGAAACCACTTCTAACCGCGCTTCTTCTCCGCCGCCGATTTAATGAGGCCCAACATCTCTCCCCACCCTTTACTCACATTCTGCTCGAGTTCCGGTTCGATCAGACCAAAAGCCTGATGGGTAAATTTCAGCAAGGTGCCGCCAGACTGCTCAGTGAGGCGGTACTGGATGTGCGAGATCGCCGGGTAAGACATCATCGTCGGACCCACCAGTTCCAACAGTTTGGGTGGCTTAATCACCTGAACATGACCCCACAAGTGCCCGGTGTTGTTCCCCAGGTCGCGGAACCAGCGCCCCCCGACCCAAGGCTCCAGCTTCATATTCATTTCCTTCATCGGGCCATGGGGTTCCAGCACGGTTTGGAAGACCACATCCGCCGGTGCAGCAATCAGCTCCTCTTTGACGATGTGCAGAGTTTTGATGGCGGCTTCTTTTTTTTCATCAACCATGACTTTGCTCCTTTGAAATAGATTGAGGGTTAGATGCACCGCGATCCTGCGCGGCACGTTGTTTGACCTTTCGTTCCGCAGCTTCCTTGATACTGGCCAATTGGTCAGTCCAGAAACGCTCAAAATTTTGAATCCAATCATGCACGGGTTTCAGCTCCTCCGGGTTCAACCGATACAACCGCCGTTGCCCAGCCTTATGAACGGCAACCACACCCACCTTCCGCAGCACCCCCAGGTGCTTAGAAACCGTCGGCTGGGAAAGACCAAGCCTGAGCACCAGTTCAGTCACATCACGCTCGGCCCCCCGGGCAAGCAAATCCACAATCTCCCGCCGCCGGGGTTCGGCAATGGCGTTGAAAACATCCGAGGTCGTTGCTGCCCGAGCCATGAGATAAGTATATTCCTATACGAGAATATATCAAGTGAAAAAAAAGAATAAAAACCCGCGGCGCCGGACCGTCAAACATTTTAGCAATGCACTCACGGCGTATCCCGCTTTACCGCGACGACAATACCCGTGTCCCAATCCATCGGCCACAGCACGAGATCAGGGCGCCCCGCCAGTGCCCGGACCAGCTTCGGAACTTTCGGCCCATGATCGGCCGGCCAGTTGGGTTGCGGGTGCAGGTCGTCAATCACGTAGAAACCCCCCACCGCCAGAAGCGCAAGCGCATCATCCAGGTGATCGAATTTACCGGGCCACGTATCCGCGAAGATAAGGTCATATCTACGACCCGCCAGACGCTTAATAAACGTGTCGCCGGATTCAATGTGAAATCGCACACGAGGATCATTCGCAAGATTTCTACGCGCGACGCCAACGCAGGCAGCGTCTATATCCACCGTGTCGAGAGTCGCGGCCGCGTCCATGCCGTCGAGCAGCCATGCGGTCGCCAAGCCCGTACCTGTGCCAAGTTCAAGCACCCGCCCCCCAGGCTTGCTGGCCACCAGCGTACGCAGCATCCGTCCCGTCGCGTCGGTCGAGGCCATCTTAAAACCCATGGCGGCCGTATCAGCCTGAATAGCGGCCACCGCCGCCGGAAGCGCTAGCGAATAAGCATCGAGAAACGACTGTGGCTCCATGCCAATAGCCTATCTTAGAAACGCACACCCACAAGGCTTGGCTCATTCAAGGAGATAGATGAGATGCATGGCCGCACGTTCCAGATCCCACTACCACTTGGCTCTCTGATTTCACTTCAGATATAAGCTCACTTTATTTCAGAGTATCACCAAATGTACAAAATGAATCCCAAGGTCGATGGATATTTACGCAAAAACAAAAAGTGGCGCCAAGAATTACAGAAATTGAGAACGATCCTTCTCGACTGTCAGTTAACCGAAGAAGTAAAGTGGCGTGTTCCTTGTTACACGTTCCAGAAAAGTAACGTAGTGCTAATGCATGTCTTTAAAGAATACTGTGCGCTTTTATTTTTCAAAGGCGCCTTATTAAAAGATGCCAATGGCATTCTGATCCAACAAACAAAGAATACGCAGGCAGCCCGCCAGATTCGGTTCACCAACGTTCGAGAAATAGTTGAAATGAAACCCGTCTTGAAAGCCTACATTTATAAAGCCATTGAAGTTGAAAAAGCCGGCTTGAAAGTGAATTTCAAAAAGACCACAGAATTCAAAATTCCTGAAGAGCTCCAAAATAAATTAGATGAAATCCCCGCCTTGAAAACTGCTTTTGCTGCCCTGACGCCAGGACGGCAAAGAGCATACATTCTCTATTTTTCCGCAGCCAAACAATCCAAAACTCGCGAGTCAAGGGTTGAAAAATATATGCGGCAAATTCTCAACGGAAAGGGATTAGATGATGAGTAATGGTTGCTTAACCATATCTTCATCATGAATAATTGACACGCGGCGATTTTTTTCACAATCGGGGAATAACTTTGCGCCATGCGGGGTCTTCAGGAATAATGATTCACTCAGTAAAAGGAGAAAACACATGAATCGACGGCATTCCTACCGCGTATTATCCCTGTTAGCACCTGTTTGTTTGGCGGTCGGTCAGGCCCGCGCCGACTACATTGAGACAAATTTGATTTCCAACGAGCCCGGCGTGGCGCCGATCACCGATCCTAACTTAATAGACCCGTGGGGCCTCGCCTTCTCCGCGACCAGCCCGCTTTGGGTCTCCAATCAGGGTTCAGGAACCGCGACGGTCTACAAAATCACCGGCGCCTCCAGCTCAGCAACTTTGCTGACTGAGGGCGTTGCAAACAGCGGGGGTGCTACGCCAAGCAACGCGAACGGCCCCACGGGCCAAGTGAGTACAGCCGCGCCGGGGATCACAACCGGTGCGACCGACTTTCAGGTCAGCGGCGGTAAGGCAGCATTCATTTTCGACAACCTGGACTCCTCGATCTCAGCTTGGCGCGGAGGGCTGTCGAGTTCGGTCATCACGACGACGGTTGCAGGCGCATCGTTCACCGGCCTGGCGATCGGAGACACCTCGGGCGGCGCAGCTCAGATCTATGCCGCCGATCAGAACGGCGGCAACGTCGATATATTTAATAGCCAGTGGCAACAGGTCGGCGCTCTCACCGATCCCAGCCTCCCCGCTGGCTTCGCGGCTTTCAATGTCCAGAACATCAACGACACCCTGTTCGTCACCTACGCAAACCCCAGTGAAGCCCTCGGCGGAATCGTAGATGAATTCAACACAAACGGCACAATGATCAGCCGCTTGATCACCGATCCGACCGGCACGCATCTTCAGTCGCCGTGGGGCATTGCCCTCGCCCCCGCGGGGTGGGGACAATTCGGAGGCGACCTGCTCATTGGAAATAACGGCGGCGATGGCACAATCAACGCCTATTCCCTCGCGGGTGTCCAGCAGGGTCAGATCACGCTCAACACGGATTCCCCGTTTAGTGAACAACAATTATGGGGACTCACGTTCGGTAACGCTGCCAGCGCCGGTTCACCGGACATCCTCTATTTCTCCGCGGGCTACACCGCGGACGCCACGAACGGCCTCATCGGTGCGATCTCCGTCCCCGAGCCAAGCGCCGCCGTCCTTGGCTTGCTTGCCATCGGCCAGCTAGTAGGAGGTCGGCGGTTAAGGAACTGCCGGTGCGCCGCAAGATCATGACCAGTCCAGCACAATTTCAGTTCGATTGCTGGTAAATGATTCTGGGATGCAGCAAGTGTCAAGAAAGTAAATGTGCGTCCCGTCCTTTTCACGATCCGAGTAACTAAAGGTGACGCGGGAACTAAAGGCGACGCGAACTTATATATATACGGCTCTCGACCCTTTTGAATGACGGGATCACACTTCACCACCCCAGAGTTCAAACCGCGCTCGAGTTCAAACCGCATTTGCATTTATGGCATGATCTGGTCCGGCACGACCAACCGTGCTNNGCGAGGGCGGCGGGCAGGTAGTGGGCGTTGAGGCCACTGGGGTTGGGAAGAACCCAAGCGTGGCTGCCGCCGAAAAGGGGCTTTTGGAGGCCAACGCTGGCGTCTTTGATACCCGAGACAACGCGGTAGGGATGAATGCCAACAAAGGCGACGACCGTCGGCCGCCAGCGTCTGACTTTGGCTTGGAGGCGCCGGCCGCCGGCGCGAAGTTCGTCGTCGGTGAGTTCATCCGCGCGGGCGGTGGCGCGCTCGACGATATTGGTGATGCCGAACCCGAGGTCGAGAAGAAGAGATCCCTCAAAGGGGGAAAAGAGGCGCGGGGTAAAGCCGCCGGCGTAAAGGGCGGGCCAGAAGCGATTGCCAGGGCGCCCGAAGTGGCGGCCGATGGCGGCGGTGTAAAGGCCGGGGTTGATGCCCGCGAAGAGCACGATGAGGTTTTTGGCCGCGAGATCCGCGATGACCTTGTTGCGCGCGGCAAGGATCTGGGTTTTGCTGGGTTTCCAGGGAGTGATCAATCTCCACTGAATAAAGCGATCCTGCTCGTTTCCCTTTGTCATGCTTCAAGCGGGGTCCAATAACGGGATTGGCGGAACAACTATGCCACGCCGCCGCCATGCCATGATCTGGGCGAGGCTCAACCACATCGCGATGGTAACGCACGCGGACCACTTCGCTGCTTCCACGATGAAGCGGAACGATGTAAAGGAGAAACCATTCACCAGCAACTCAGAATTGAAGTAGAAGGGGTTGTAGTTCTCACCTCTGTAGAAACTTACGAAGCCCAGACCAGCCCGTGCGANNCGTCACACAGCTGCAACAGGGAGGCCATGAAGAGCGGGGCGAGGAGAAGCGCCGCCGGCACCTTCGGACCACTGCTGCGAAGTGCGTCGAAAAGTGGCACGCAGGCCAGCATAACCACGACCGACGAGAACACGGAAAGTGACGCTTCCGCGAGTCGGCCCCAGTACGGACCGTAGTGCAGGTATCCCGCGCCCAGTTTGACGAGCAATCCGGTCACGGCAGGCTGGTATCGCAGCGGCATGGACAGGAATAGCGCGGCAATGCCGACCAGGACGAGTGCGGTGATAAAGGCAAACTTCGGGATGCCGAGCAGGAACACGCCATAGCTGGTCGTCACGCCCCAGCGTCGGGTCCAGTCGAACCGTTCGCGCCGTCGATTCCGTTNNGCCACGAGCGGCACGAGCACCAGGACCCATGCCCCCACGAGCATCCGACGTCGCCAGCGCGGATCGCTGTCGCGCCACGCCGGACGGCGGGGGATCGCTGCCAACCGCCGCGACTCGGCTACCAACGCCCCACATTCCGGACACTGACTATCGGGCGCGTGGGCACGAAGGTCGTACCCGCAGCTGTGGCACTTCAAAGCGGTGGAAGTCAGATCAGGGATCCTCACTTGGTCTCCCGACGGTGTTTTCTTCGACATCCAAAAAGGTGACATCC
>PMAK01000031.1 GCA_003153655.1 Phycisphaerales bacterium | reverse complement strand
CGTTGCAGACGATGTCGTAGGCGTTGCTCTTGATCGATTCGACGGTGGCTTGATCGCGGCTGTCGAGCTTGGACAGATCGCGATCGAGCGGAATCGTGAACGGATGGTGCGTAGCGGCATATCGTTTTTCTTCTTCGTCGAATTCGAATGCGGGGAAATCAACTACCCACACCCAGGCGAATTCGGCGCTGGCCGGTAATTTCAGGTCGCGGGCCATTTTCAGCCTTAGCTCGCCGAGAACTTTGTGAACGATTTTTGGCTTGTCCGCCGCGAAGCAGAGCAGATCACCCTCTTTGGCGCCTGTCCGTTCGATCAGTTTTGCCGCGATGGGAGTGAGGAACTTGGCGACGCCCGTATCGAGTGCGCCAGCCGCGATTTTCGTGACGGCCAATCCCTTTGCTCCGAAACCTTTGGCCCATTCCGCCAGGGCGTCGGTTTCCTTTCGGCTCAGTTTTCCGCCGCCGGGGACGACGATTGCTTGGACCATCGGGGCGTTTTTGAAGACGCCGAAATCGGTCTGCTGACCCAGATCGGTGATGTCGTGGAGTTGCATGCCGAAGCGGAGGTCCGGGCGGTCGGAGCCGTATTTGCTCATGGCTTCGTCGTATTGCATGTGAGGAATGGGATTGGGGATTTCCTTGCCGAGGATTTCCTTCCAGATTTTCCGAAGCAATCCTTCCATGACGGAGATGATGTTCTCGCGGTCGATGAACGACATTTCCACGTCGAGCTGGGTGAATTCCGCCTGTCGATCGGCGCGCGGATCTTCGTCGCGGAAACAGCGAACGATCTGCATGTACTTGTCGCAGCCGCTGACCATTAACAGTTGCTTGAAGAGCTGAGGCGATTGCGGGAGCGCGTAAAAGTTCCCGGGCATCAGCCGTGATGGGACGATGAAATCGCGAGCGCCTTCCGGCGTCGATTTGGTAAGGATCGGTGTTTCGATCTCCCAAAAGCCTAGATCGCCGAGATAATCGCGCATGATTTTTGTCACGAGATAGCGCGTGCGCAGGTTGGTCTGCATATCCGCGCGGCGAAGATCGAGATACCGGAACGCAAGCCGTTTTTCCTCGCTGACGGTTTCGTGTTCGTCCGGCGTGAACGGGGGCGTTGGCGAAACGCTGAGGACTTCCAGTTCTTTGACGCGGATTTCGACTTCGCCTGTGGGAAGCTTGGGGTTGACCATGGCGGGGCCGCGGGCGGAGACTTCGCCGGTGACGCTGATGACCCATTCGGAGCGGAGCTTGCGTGATTCGTCGTGATGAGCTTTGCCGCAGGCGTCGGGGTCGAAGACGAGTTGGGTGAGCCCTTCGCGGTCGCGGAGGTCGATGAAGACGAGGCCGCCGTGATCGCGGTAGGAATGGACCCAGCCGGCGAGTTTGATGTTCTTGCCGACGTCGGCTTTGCGAAGTTGGCCGCAGGTATGCGTGCGGTAGCGCGTTTCGGTGGATTGCATGATGAGTTCCTTAAAAGTCCAGCTAAATTAGGGTGTTGGAAGCGAGAGTCAAACGATGTGCGGGCGCGTCGGCGGAAGCCGGTACGCGCCTAGCGGTTTATTTCGGCCAGACTTTTGTGCGGGGTGTACATGTCGGTTTCAGTATAGTGAGTCCGGCGATTTTTTGAAGGCGTGTTCATTTCACCGCAAAGGCGCCAAGATCGCCCGTTCGACAGGCTCNNGAAGACAGACGCGAAGAAATGCGAAACGTTTTCATGCCGCCGCTTTTGCTGATGCTGTGATGAGGTTGCGGAATTCGTCTGATCTGACTGAGTCGGCCAATGAGGCAAACTGAGCGCCGAGGCAGAAGATTCCATCGGCGAGGGGGCGGCAAAACGTTGCCTGGCAGATGATCACCATTTGTTGCTTTTCACACGGAAGCGAGATCACAAAATTTTCTTTCGGGATGAACTTGGCGTTTTGGTAGAGGCCGATGCCATTGAGGGAAACGTCCCTGCTTAAGGCGATAAAGCATCGCGTCAGCTTATTGTCGGTCATAACGGCGAGCCTGACGGGGGCCTGGAGTTCGATGCGTGAGAACTGGCGTTTGTCGCTGCCCCCCGCGGCGGCGACGCTTTGAAGCGAAGAGACCATTCCCGCGTATTGCTGGGACGATAATTTAAGCATGGCTGATGTCGGCCATAGGATGACTTCTCTCACGCTCACAAAACAAAGATAGCATCGGCAATGCGCGAAGCGCTCTACAAGTAATTGCTGGCCGGCGTTTTCTGGATTCGCGCAAGAGCCGATAATCGGACCCCTGTGCGTTCAAAAAAGATTGGTAATCCGGAAGAAGTCTGGGCTCCCCGTTCAGGAAGCTTCACCAAATGAATTGTCAAAGAGCATTCAATTATCACCTGGGATCAAGATCCCGGGGCTGCGATGAATTCATTCCACTGGGCGGTAGTTCCGGTATCGGCATCGGGAAGTAGTCCTGGTTTGGGAGCGGCGCCGGGGATGGGAGGGGTTTGAAGGAGCCGACCATCATGAGCAGCGCGTAGGAGGCACGGAAGCGATTGTTTTCGGCTGTGTCGTCGAGGAATTTGGCCATGACGCCGGTGGCGCGCATGAGGAGGGTACGGTAGCGATCAGCCACGGCGGCGTGAATTTGGGATCGGGCTTCGGCCAGTGCCAGACGATAATCCTCGTCGTAGGTTTTCCATCGCCAGAGGGTTTTGCGATCGATGGAAAGCATTTTCGCGACCTGAACATCGCCGAGGCCTTGGATGGTCAAATTAATGGCCCGGAATTGGAGGTCGTCGAGGTCATTGGTTTGGTAATTGCCCCAATCTGCCCCGGAATGTCCCATTTCCNNAGGGGTCTTCGGCGTCCTGGAAGTCTGGGGGCAGGTCGGTGGACATGGGAATGTCTCCCTTGGGTAAAGGACAATTGTGAATCCTGACACATGGGAGAACATTACCCTAACAACAGGCTTATTGCAAGGAGAATCTTTGGAGTTTGTTTGGAGATTAGAAAACCGGGAGAGTCGTCAGGACGCGGAGATCGCCAAGGGGTCCGAAGGACGGAATTTTCGGGTCTTTTAATCCGGAAGGGAACCTGACNNGTCTGACCCCCTTCGACCGTCTATTTCAAAAAGGTATCTAAATTTTGTGAATGAGGGAAACTGGACTGCATCGGCAGAGGAAACCTAAATGCATACCGCTGATGTCACAATCGTTCGACGTTGGGCCGGGAACTCGGAGCGGTGGGTAAGCGCCTTCTTGCCAGCAGCTTCGCGCAATAGCTTAATCGTCGCCATTGTAGTAATGGGGTCAGCGGTGCGCGAACGTGGACATCGTCGTTCGGATTTTGATCTGCTTGTAATCCATCGGGGAAAGCGACCGCCGATAAAGCCCCCCGTTGAGGTAGACATTCGTTTTGTGAGCCTTGAACGAATCAACGACCAAATTAGCAAGGGTCATGAGGTCGTCGGTTGGGCGCTAAAATTCGGCTCAGCCATTTACGACCCTGAGGGGATTTGGCGGAATTTACAACAGTCCTGGGGGGACCATATCCCGCTGCCATCCGCAGCGCAAGCTGGAGAGCGCGGTCGACAGGCTCTGGCTCGCGCTGCCGAGATGTTGGATGCCGAGGATGAATCTGCCGCAGATGATCTACTACTTGCCGCTCTTACTCAGTTCGTCAGAGATNNGATATTTTCCCAGCGTCGCGTCCCGAACTTCCCGACCAATTACGAGATGTAGATAGGAACGACCCACTTGCAAGATTACTGGAAAAAGCAATGCAAGAAGAGTCATCCCCACGCGAGCTAATGAGCGAACTGAAGGCAATGCATCGTTAACAATGACTATTGAGTTACGCATCGGAGGGAAAGCTACAGGGATTTCAAAGGTCGATCATCTCGGATCACTGCCCGCCAATAATCTCCCAACGCGGTTTGGCGAACCAGTCTCGCATGATCTGTTCGGCGGGTTTGTTTTGGGGGGTGTAGCCTTTGCCTGTGGGGTCGCCGCCGGGGTGCATTTCCCAGATCATTAGGCCTGCGAGCTGGGGTTTGCCGTAGCAGCTTTCGAAGAAGCCTTCGTATAGTTTTTTTTGTAAATCGTTGTCGGCATCGAGTTGTTCCTGGGTGTAATCCCAGGGGTCTTTGGCGGCGTTGGCGAGGCTGCACCAGCCGGCTTCTAATAAGATCACCGGCTTGTGGACTTTGTCCACGAACTTGAACATCTGGTCCTGGATTTCTTTCCATTTGTCGTTGATCTTATCGACCGTTACGTCGCGGTTCTGGCCTAGGGTCCAGTAGCTGTTCATGCCTATGAAATCCAGATATTTCCAGAATGGGACTTTCCAGTAGCGGTCCCAATTGGAGGAATAGGTGAGCTGGCCTTTGTAGATCGCGCGGACGTCTTTGATGGTGTGGACCCATTCATCGAGATGGTCTTCGCCCTCGGAGCTGACGAGTTCTGAGCCTACGACGAGAACATCGACGTTGGTTTGCTGGGCGATGCGGGCGTAATGCTCGATCATGTCGCGGTAGTTGTCGAACCATTCGTGCCAATCGCGCGGCTTGAGGGTGCCACGCCATTCGGTGCTGTCGGAGGGGGCATCCAATAGCACGATGGGCATGAGGATGACGCGGAGGTGTTTGCTTTTGGCGTGGGTGATGATGTCGGAGAGTTGGGGGACGGTCATGGTCTTACGCATGTCGACGTACATGTAGGTGCTCTCGCCGTTTTCCTGGCGGGCGTCTACGACGAGCGAGACGGTATCGGCGCCGTCGGCGGCTATGTCATCGATGGTTTTTTTGTATTCTTCGACCCAATCGACGCGCTGGAGTTGGACGGCTACGCCACAGAAGGGTTGCTGGTCGGAGATGTGAACGAGTCCGCTGATGGGTTGGTCGGGGGCGGTTGTGCCGGGGGTTGAGCCGGTGGATTCGGGTGCGGACATGACGCAGCCGATGACGGCGGCGTATAGAATGAGAGCGACGAAGACGATTTTTCGGCCGAACATGCGGAATCCTCGTTTGATGCGTTTCCAGCTAATCCCGGTGCCCATCGCGAAAACGCGCGTCCCGGCGCGCCGGGACGCGGCTAAACGGCGAATATGGTGGTGGTTTTTTAATTGGAATCCGTGTCATAGCCAATATAAGGGGAATGCGGCAGTTGCCAAGCGGTTGGCAATAATAAGAATCCCACGTCAAGGAAATGGATAAGAAGCTCTTCTTGAAAATCGTCAAGCAGTTCGTTCGCTGGGGAATTGCTGTTGTTGGCATCTGGTGGGTGATCAGCCAAATGTCGTGGCATGACCACGTCTGGGCTTTTTTGCCTGGGCGAGCGATGCCGGTGAAGAATTTGACATTGACGGATACGCATGCGCTGGAGGGGGATGCGGTCTATCACGTCATTGATCCGCAGAGCGGGAAGACGATTGAGATTCCGGCGAGCGCGGTTGTTAATGAGCCGGACCGGGCGAAGCTGAAGGTATTTGGGGATGGGGGGATGAAATATGTTGCGGCGGTGGATCTGTCTGGGGATTTGAAGCAGGTGAAGGGGCTTTGGGTGGCGGATCAGCCGGATGGGCCGGCGGCGGTCTGGGCTTCGCCGGGGGAATATCCGACTTATCAGATTACGGTACCGCATCCGCGGGTGCAGATTGGCGTGCTGCGGATGGTGCGTGAGGCGAATATCGATTTCATCATCGCGGCGCTGGCGCTTTTTCCGATCACGATTTTGATTACGAGCGTTCGGTGGCATGAACTGTTGCGGGCGCTGGATATTCATCTGCGACTCGCGCGGACGTTTGTATTGAACATGGTGGGGATGTTTTACAACACCATCATGCCGACGGGGTCGACCGGCGGGGATGTGTTTAAGGCTTACTATGTTGCGCGGCAGACGCATCACCGGACCCGGGCGGTGATGTCTGTGCTGGTGGACCGGGCGATCGGACTTGTTGCGCTGATTATTCTGGGCGGGACGATGGCGGCATTGCAGCGGCATATTCCGCGGTGTAGGCAGGTGGCGCTGGCGTCGGCGGCGATGCTTGCCCTTGGCGGGTTGGGGTTGGTGGTGTTTTATGTGCCGGGGCTGCGGAGGTTATCCGGGCTGGATTTTGTCATTAATAAATTGCCGATGCAGAAGCAGGTGCGGGGTGCGGTGGAGACGATGCATATTTATGGCAAGCGGCCGCTGCTGGTGCTGGTGGCGCTGATCGTGAGTTTTCCGGTTCACATGATTGTGATCACATCGGCGCAACTCTGTGGGATCGCGTTTGGGTTGCATATCAATTTGTTTTATTACTGGATGGCGGTGCCGGTGATTGTGCTGGCGAGCGCGATTCCGATCAGTCCGCAGGGGGCGGGGGTGATGGAATATTTCGCGATTAAGCTGCTGGAGCCACAGGGAGTGACGGTGGCGCAGGCGTTTGCGCTGACGATGTCGATCCGATTGGTGCAGATTTTCTGGAACCTGGCGGGCGGGATTTTTGTCATCCGCGGCGGATATCATGCGCCGACACAAACGGAGCAGAAGCAATTGGAAGAGGAAGATGACGGGTCGAATTTNNAATGGATGCGGCGGGCGGCGGGGATTTTCGTGATCGGTTTGCTGATGTTGCCGAGACTCGCGGCAGCGCTGCCGGAGAGTGCCCCCCCGCTTCCGGAGGTTGCGCCGGTGAAGGCGGTGACGGATGTTTATTTTGGGATTAGTGTCAGCGATCCGTATCGGTATATGGAGAATCTGGCTGATCCGGCGGTGCAGCGGTGGTTTAAGTCGCAGGCGGATTATTCGCGGGGGATGCTGGATCGGATTCCGGGGCGGGATGCGATTTTTGAGGATGTTAAGAAGTATGTGGATGCGGTGCCGGCTTCGGTGGGCGGGGTGACTCGTTTGCCGGGTGATCAATATTTTTACATGAAAACGCTGAGCGGGCAGAATTTGGGGAAGCTTTATATGCGCCGCGGGCTTGGGGGGAAGGAAAGTCTGTTTGTCGATACGGATCAATTTGTCGGGCCGCATGGTGAGCCGGCGGCGATTAATTCTTATGTGGTGTCGCCAGATGGGCGGTATGTGGCGTATGTGATTTCGCAGGGAGGGGCGGAGATTGGGACGCTGCATGTGCGCGAGGTTGCTACGAGGAAGAATACTGGCGAGACGATGGATCGGGTTTGGGATGGGGATGTTGCCTGGCGGCCGGATGGGAAATCATTTTTCTTTACGCGGCTGCAGGAATTGGGGCCGAATAGTTCGCCGCTGGATTTGGAGCTGAGGAGCCAAGTTTATCTGCATAGCGTCGGGAGTGATCCGGATCATGACGTGGCGGTTTTGGGGATGGATTCAACGCCTGGGCTGGGGATCGCGCCAATTGACGACCCTGCGATATTGACTGAGCCGGATTCTGATCTGGCTTTGGGGTTGATTGAGCATGGGACCAAGAATGAGTTGACGATTTATGCGGCTCCGCTGAATTCGATTGGGAAGACGGGAACATCGTGGACGAAAGTTTGCGACGTGGATGCGGATGTGACGGCTGCGGCGTTTCATGGGGATGATCTTTATCTGCTTAGCCATGACGATGCGCCGCGGTATAAGATCATTCGGACGAGTTTGCGGCATCCGGATGTGGCGCATGCGACGGTGGTGTTACCGCAGGGGGCGGGAGTTTTGCGGGGGATCAGCGCGGCGGCGGATGGGTTGTATGTGACGGAGCTGGATGGCGGCGTGTCGCGGATTGTGCGCATTGCGTATGGCGGATCGGCGCAGACTCTGGAGTTGCCGTATGAGGGGAGCGTGGGGATTGAATCCGCAGATGTGCGGCTGAGCGGTGTTGTGTATGGATTGGGCGGGTGGACGCGGGCTGGGAATATTTTTCAATTTGATCCGGCGACGATGAATTCGACTGTGACGGGGCTTCAGCCGGTGGGTCCGAATGATGCGCCGGATTCTATTACGTCGCGCGAGGTTGACGTGCCGAGCTATGATGGGACGCTAGTTCCACTTTCGATTGTTTATCGAAAGGACATCAAGCTGGATGGATCGAATCCGACGATTCTGATGGCGTATGGGGCGTATGGGATCACGATCGATCCTTATTTGAGCCCGTCTAATCTGGCTTGGTTTGATCGGGGCGGGGTGCTGGCGATTGCGCATGTGCGCGGGGGAGGTGAACGCGGTGAGGATTGGCATTTGGCGGGGTATAAGCTGACGAAGCCGAATACCTGGCGCGATACGATTGCTTGCGGGGAGTATCTTGTGCATGAGAAATATACTTCGCCTGGACGATTGGGCGTAACGGGCGGGTCGGCTGGTGGGATCACAGTAGGGCGCGCACTGACGGAGCGGCCGGATCTTTTTGCGGCGGTGATTGCGCAGGTGGGGTTGATGAATGCGGTGCGGGCGGAGGATTCGCCTAATGGGGTGCCGAATATTCCGGAGTTCGGGAGTGCGAAGACGCAGGCGGGGTTTGAAGATTTGTTTGCGATGGATTCGTATGTGCATGTGCGGGATGGGGTGGCTTATCCCGCAGTGATGATCGTGACGGGAATTAATGATCCTCGGGTTGCGCCGTGGCAGCCGGGGAAGATGGCGGCGCGATTGGAGGCGGCGACTGGCGGAGGCAAGCCGATCTTGCTTCGGGTGGATTATCAGAATGGGCATGGGATTGGGGCTTCGCGGAAGCAGCAGGAGGAGTTGCGGGCGGATTCGTTTGCGTTTTTTCTTTGGCAGTTTGGGATTTCTGGGTATCAGCCGGTTCCTTAGAATTCAAATTCGGATTAACCGCCCGCGAGTACCCCGGCGCGCCGGGACAGGCTGCTCGAGACGCGGAGAGCGCAGAGGAAGACGCGGAGAAGAATGTTGGCCACAGATGGGAATCAGATGAAGACGGGATAAATGCGGGAGAATAATTTTGGTTGGGGGATTTTTGAGAGTGTGTTGTGCTTCGGCGTGTTGATCGGATTATTCTTCGGGTGCCTGCGCTTGCCAGCGCTGTGGGTTATTATCGGGATGTTTTGGGGATGAAGTTGTTGCGGGAGGATGCTCGGGCGGCGTCGCTTTTGATGGGGGATGGGGTTACGGAAATTGTTTTGCGGGATGATCCGGATCAGCCTTCGGAAGAGATTTATTATCTTGTGGATGATGTTCGGGATCTTTATGCGCGGCGGGGGAAATTGCGGTTGAAGTTTGTGCATCCTCCGCGACAGGCGGCGCATGGGTATCGGGCGGCGGTGAAGGATCCGTTTGGGAATGTGCTGATGCTGCTGGATCGGACGACGGGTTCGGCGGGGGCGAATATCGCGGAGGATGCGGCGGCGCCGACGATGCTATTTTCGGGGATTGAGGGGACGGTTCCGGCGAAGCCGGGGTTATTGGGGGAGATTTATGTGCAGATTGGGCGGACGGCGGATGATTTGCCTTATACGCCGCAGTTTGAGGAGTTGTTTAATTTGTACGCGGCGCGGCTGCCTGAGCCGAAACCTACGCGGCGGGAGGTTTGGCGGCATTTGTTGAATTTGCGGAAGGCGGGGAAGTTGCCGAAGTTGGGGGAGGCACGGAGTCCTTCGCCGGAAGTTTCGGAGGAGGATCGGCGGATCGTGAAGGAGTTGCTGGGAAAGGATATTGGGAAGCGGGATCGATTGCCTTATTCGGAGCGGTTTGATCGGTTGGTGGATGAATTTAATAAGAGGCGGGAGAGGCCGCTTTCGCCGCATTTGGTATGGCGATTGGTGGCGAAATTGGCGAAGTGATGGTGGGACTGGATCGCGCTCGGACACTCCACATATCCAATTGACTCCGTCGCGGACTTTACTCGGCGACAAGCGAACTGTCGGAGCGTTTCAGATTCAGCAGTATCATATTCCGGATGCGATTGATTTAAGATCTTCCTTATCAGATGTAGTTTCGGTGCTCGACGCTTGCTCAATCGCTTTAGCTAGATCGCTCGCGATCGGGGGTGATGGAGGGATCTGAGCGATAATACTCTGCACAATATCAACGACCCTATCGCTTGGCCTAACGGTGATATGCATTTGAATTATGATTGGATTGAGTTGTCTTTCTAGCTCGGGCACCACGCGGCCCAGCACGCGATCTCGCAATCGCTTGAATCGCTCCCAGCACTCCAAAAACGAACCCAATGCGCCCATGAACAGGAACACCCCGTATACGGCGTAGCCATACTGCCTGTGTTGAATCGCGCCAATCACGGGCCAATCGCTGTTGTGGGCCTCTTGCTCGAATTCTGAGCGGATGATCTCACGTATACGCTCAAATGTGTCCTCGGGGGGAGGCTGAGGTTGACTAAACTGAATGACAATCGAAATCGGTACCTGATAGACGATCTGCCGCAAATCCGCAGGATCGACAGAAAAATCATGGGCATTTTCACCAAGTCGTTCGCGAAGGTCCGAGAAAAGATCGTCGCCATAAACACGATTTAGATACTCTGTAAGCGCGTGAACAAGAACTGTCCTTTGAGGTGAACTCTGTATCTTTTCAAATGCACCAATAAGTTCCTGTGCCGCATCGTCGATTGTGATGATTTTCCGCTGTGCATCAGATAAAATCTGGTCGATCCGTGCGATCGCTCCCAATTCGGTTCCGCTTCGCATTGCAAGAATGCGAACGCTAGTGCCTTGCTGCACCCGGTCTGGGACGGCATCCACCAAAGTGTTCAATGATTTCGTAACTTCTTTTGAATAGCTGGGCGACGGCGGTAGCGTCTGACAGCCTGCAATACCCAGCAGTATCGATGCCGTGGTTGCCCATGTGTACCGCACCCAAATCTTCACTGATCCATTGCGGACCGTTACCTCGACGAGCGAGACCGAGGTCGGTAGCATAGTGCCAGCCGTTGAGATGAAGTCACTGAGTTGTCCCCGAATGATCGCGTTAATTTCTGCACGCAGTTGTTGCTGAAGCAATAACTGCTGTATAGGCGACAGCTCTCCATCTATTTCGAACTCAAACCAAGCGCCAGGTGCAAGCGGATCGAGCGGATCGACGACCTCTAATAGTTGTTCAGTCATGGGTGCGTTCCTTCGGCAGCATCAAATAGCAGACTTGCGAAGAATAAGGAAAGGCGAGCATTTGAAACTAAAGAAACCTAGAAGCGTCGCTTCGGTTTCAGCCCAGCAACATTTGTAGCCAATTTTTGCAGAAAGTCCAGCGAAAATGCAATGAATAGCCCATCAGCCAAGCTTGGTTATGTGATTCTCTACGTGAAGGACGTTTCTGTATCCCTCGCTTTTTACGAAGAGGCGTTCGGTCTTTCCCGGCGATTTTTTCATGATGATAATGGGAAGGCTTATGGAGAATTGGAGACCGGGGCGACTCGGCTTGGGTTTGCTAGTCTGGAATTGGTTAAGACTACTTTGAAGGGGGATTTCGTGGCGGCTTCGCCGGATAAGGCGCCGTCGGGGATGGAGATTGCATTTACGACGGCGGATGTTGCGGGGTTGTATGCTCGCGCAGTGAAGGCTGGGGCGGTTGCGGTGAGTGAGCCGGCGGCTAAGCCTTGGGGGCAGATTGTGGGTTATGTGCGGGATTTGGATGGGCATCTGGTGGAGATTTGCACGCCTATGCCTTGAGCAACAGGCGGTCTCTTTTGAAGATTAGAGAGCCGCCCCTCACCCTAACCCCACCCCTTCCGCGTTCTTCTTGACACGCAAGTCTCTTCGCGCTGAACTGTTGCGCATCACGGAGGCTTTTTTCATGAATGCATTCGAACGGGAACTGATGCGGCGTTCGCCGCTGGCGGCGGCGGTGCTGGAAATCAGCGACTTTGTTTTCAGCGAAGAACTTCTGGATTCCATCTACAACCGTCATCGCGGCCGATGCTATGAGGACGTGCTGGGATTCGCGGATTTTCTCCGCCTGATGCGCGACGCCCTGGTGCGTCACGGCGGCAGCGCGCACAAGCTGTTCGTTGAATTGGAGAGCCGCGACGCCGAGCCGATCGACGAGAGCAATTTCTACCGCAAGCTGGCCCGCACTCCGGTCGCGATCAGCCGGGCGCTTTTGCGCGAGGGCACGCAGCGGTTGACGCAGTTGATGCCCTCGGACGCCGCGGCGCTTCCCGGCTGCTTCGACGGCTTTGAGGTGATCGTTGGGGATGGCAAGAAGATCAAGAATGCCGCCAAGCGTCTGAAGCCCACGCGCGGCTACTCGGGGAAGTTGCTGGGAGCCAAGGCGTTGGTGGCGATCAATGTGCGCAGCGGCATGGCGATCGCCATGAGTGATTCCCTGGACGGGATGACCAATGATGTGCCGCTGGTGCCGGCGCTGATGGACCAGGTGCGCCAGATCATGCTTCGCCCCGCGCTTTCGATCTGGGACCGTCAGTTCGACGACGTTGGCACGCTCAGGCATCTGTCCAGTCGCCAGGGGGACGCCTTTGTGGTGCGCATGAAAAACAGCCATACCACGTGGGTTTTGGAGTCGCGCGTCTCCAGCATTGACGCGCAGGGCCGGCAGGTGCTCGACGAAATCGGCCTCCTGGGCAAGGGCAGGCGGGCGATGCGCGTGCGGCGGATCACGCTCTTTCGTCAGCGGGGCGAGGAGAACGTGGAATTGCTGACCAACCTGATCGACAGCACAGCGTTTCCCCCGGAGGTCTTGCTGGAACTGTATAGGAAACGCTGGGGCATCGAGCAGGTTTTTCAGCAGGTGACCGAAACATTTTCGCTGTCGCACCTCATCGGCAGTTCGCCCAAGGCAGTGCTGCTGCAGTTTTCGTTTTGCCTGTTGCTGTACAATCTCATGCAGGTGATCAAGTCGTACGTGGCCCAGGATGGACGCGTGCTGGCAACGATGGTGTCGATGTTCTACCTGTTCGACAACGTGCGCCAGGAGCTTCTGTCGTGGGCGTATCACACCGACGGCCATTGGCCGCGCGTTCACCGCGACGCGGCGAGCCTGCGTGCGCGGCTGCGTGAACTGTTCAATGGTGTTTGGAATGCGATTCGTTACACGAAAGCAGCCGATAGCAAACCGCGCCGCAAACGTCCACCGCCCAAACGCCTGCACGGCGGTCATACTTCCGTCCAGCGATTGCTGGAGGGAAGGGCAATTGTGGTGCCAACGCCATGAACCACAAGAGCGCGGAAGGGGTG
>PMAK01000251.1:4744-7292 GCA_003153655.1 Phycisphaerales bacterium | reverse complement strand
CGAACCAGGAAAACCGTTGTTCTACGCTCCAAGCCTCGGTATGCTCTGCAAAATTACCGAAGACGTTCGTCGGCGGAGTTTCATCTGGGAAATCCCGGATCGGAATTTTTTTATAGACGTGTTCCACAAGAGTTTGGTAAGTTGCCCGCCGCGTCGTTGGGTGATCGATGGGCTCAAAGCCCGCGTTTTCAAAATGGGTGAACCATGAAAGTCACGGCTTTCTTCCTGTCTGTGATCGGTGCGGCGTTTTTGCCGGTTTCCCTGGCGCCGGCGGCGCAAATTACCTATGCGTTCGCGGGGACGGCCACCGGAAGTATAGCGGGGAAGTCTTTCTCCGATGTGTCCTTTACCGTGACGGCCGTCGCCGATACGGCCAGCGTCCCGGCGCCCGCCGCCGGCTTGATCTCCTTTACGCCCGCTTCCGTCACGATCGCCGACAGCGCATCAACGTCACTGGCCATTCCCAACTCCTTCGTGTTCGACAATCAGAAGTTCCAAGGGGTGGGCTTTGGAGTGGGATCAGACGACATCCAGTTCCTGGACCCTTCGTTTGCCACTTATGATATGAAAACCTCCACCGGCCCGTTCTTCGAAGCCAGCGATCCCGCGGTGTCGGACTGGGTAAACATGTCCACGTCAAAGGGAAGTCTGACCGTCACCAGCCTGACCGATCTCACGTTCACCGCGACCCTGGCATCCAGCTCCAGCGGCGGCACTTCGTCCCCCTCCGTCCCGCTGCCCAGCGCGGCCGGGCTGTCGCTGGTGGGTCTGGGATTGGGCGCGATCATCGCCTACCGCCGCCGGCGCGTTGCGGCGTGAACGGGCGCGCGTTCGGTTGCCTTTCACCCGGCGATGTCGTCGAGGTCCAGACTTATCGCGGCGGCGATGGCCTTCAGCACCGCGACGGAACCCCGCTTGCGGCCGGATTCGATCTCGGCGAGGTAAGGCCGGGCGATCTTGGTTCAAATACTTTTCGACTGATCTCCGTTAAGCGTGAAATCCGAATTGAGATCAACAGACTGTTGATCATGATTTTCACGGTGTATACACCATAAAATATGTCCGCCAATGCGGAGGGTCGGAAAAAATTCGCCGAGGATGCCGTATTTGACTCCAAATCGCCGGCTCCTATCCAGTTTTTCGGTCTTGAGGCCGTGTCAGGAGGGACCGCAAAAATGACCCTTGTAAAACGCGTCGCCGGCAGGAAAAACCCGCAGCTCGTCGATGGAATCGGAATTCGCCAATTGGATCAAGATTTTCTCGGGTCCGCGATAAATCACTCGGCTTAATGCGCCGGCCCAGTCGCCGGCACGCCGTAATCCGGCTGCATCAGCGGCATCAAATCGTATCCCGTCGTTTTCTTGACGGCATCGATCAGTTCCTGCTGCGTTGCCGGGGCGTGGGCGCGCAAGACCGGCAACGCCTTGGCCAGCGCTCCGTCTCCGGCGACGGCCAGCCAGGAATTGATCACCAGCGCGCCTTTCGGGAGGAGCCCCCGGTCGTAGTCGGCCAAATATTCCGGGCGAACCTGTGCCGGATCGAGCGCGTTGACCAGATCCAGCCGGACATACGGCCTGAATTGATCCGGACGGCCGATGAGTTGATCTGTCCACTCGCTTCGCGATGTTCCGGTGATCATCGCGGCGTATTTGATCGCGAATATGTTTGAGACGCCGAAATCAAACCAATCTTCGCGGGCCGGAAGCTTCAGCGGCTTGATCGTGCTGTCGTGAACGAACTGCTCCAGCATATGCTCGGATTCGTTCTTGCCGAACATGGAGATGTGATTGCTTACGCCGCCCTCGAAATAGCGAATCTCGGCGATCAGCCGGTCGCGGCGCGTCGCGGTGTTGTCGCCGTCATGGATCTCCACCCACCAGATGAGATCATCCATCGGCTCGTCCGTCGTCAACATCGCGACGGCGGAATACGCCACGTCATGAGCGTAGCGAATGAAGTGATATCTCGGATCGCTCCACCCGGCATCGAGCGCATCCGCCACCTGGGGCCGCGTCGCGACGAAATAATAAATCGTCGGCTTCAGTTCCCCGATTTTGGTGAGCTGCGGCAGGAGCTTGCCGTCGAGAAAATCATTCACGGTTTTGCGGTCGCTGAGCGCGAGGTCGTGCATGATCGCGCTGATCAACTCCTGGCGATGCTGCTGGAGCAGGCCCGCGATATCGGATGGCATCGTCGTGGGGCGCGTCGCCGGCGCAGCGGACGCGAGAACCTCTTTGATCCACGCCNNAATTGCCGAGCGCTGGCCGCTGGTTACGACATGGAACCCGGGCGGAATTTCGGCTTTATGCGGCGCAGGCTTGGTGGTCGGCTCGGTCGCCGCGCCGCTCTCGGCTCCTCGCACCATGGCAGCACAAAATAGCACAGCCAGCAGCGGCAGAATTGTCAGAAACCTTCCGATCATTTTGGCCTTGCCGGCAACACCAGGCTCTTCACCTTCACGATATTGGGCCGGGCCTTTAGCCGATTCAGCAGCGCCACCGGCGGCTCGCTGTCGGTTTTGATCACCATCAGGGCGGTTGCCTTACCG
>PMAK01000251.1:0-4730 GCA_003153655.1 Phycisphaerales bacterium | reverse complement strand
ACCATGTTTCCTTCGGGAACCATATCCATGCCGTATCCGTCGATGCGCAGGACGCGGGGAAGACCGTCGGCGTAAACGGTGCCCAATACGCGGTGGCTCTGGCCATCCGGCCCTTCGGCTCGGACGCCGACAACGTCTCCGACCAATCCCGCGGGCGGGCTTGGCTCGTGGATGGTCGCGAGTTCGATGCCGCGGCCTCGGGCGAGATGTTCCACGTTGATCACATTCACGCCCGTATCCATATGCGGGCGGAGAAGCTCGACGGTCGCAAGGCGCAGCAGCGTATTCATGTGCTTGGGAGCGCGCGTTCCGCTGGCCCTGAGCGTGATGGTGCGATATCCGCCTTCGCACATGGCGGCCAGAATGACGCCGATCCGACGGGCGAGTTCGACAAACGGCTTTTCATCGGCCGGCAGATCGAGCTTCAGGCCGCCCGCGTTGACCGCGCCGCGGATTTCGCCGGTATTGAGATAGGCGACGATCGCCTTGCACGCCTCGACCGAAACAGCCGTCTGGGCCTCATCGGTGCTGGCGCCGAGGTGCGGCGTTAACACCACGTTCTCGAGGCCGAAGAGCGGATGATCCTTGGCCGGCGGCTCCGTCGCATAGACATCGATGGCCGCGCCCGCGATCTTCTTTTCCTTGATCGCTTCGGCGAGCGCGATTTCGTCCACGACTTCGCCGCGGGAATCGTTGACCACCAGCAGGTTGGGGCGGCATTTATTCATCAGGCGTTCGCGGTTGAGCAGATGCTTGGTCTGTTCGCCGCCGGGGACATGGAAGCTGATGACGTCGATGTGGGAAAGGAATTCATCGAAATCGCGGACGAGTTTTACCTTGCCGTCGAGGGCGGTTGGGCCGGTGAAAAAGGGATCGAACGCGAGGACGTTCATCTCCATCGCGAGCGCGCGTGTGGCAACGGTGCGGCCGATGCGGCCGAGCCCGACAACGCCCAGCGTTTTGCCCGCGAGCTGGGTGCCCTGGTAAACGCTTCGTTTTTTCCATTCCAGTTGGCCCGACTTCAGGGCGGCATGGGCCTGGGGAATCTTTCTGGCCAGGGAGAGGAGCAGCGCCAGTGCGTGCTCGGCGGTTGAGAGCGTGCTGGCCTCGGCGGTGTTCAGGACCAGGATTCCGCGGGAGGTTGATGCGTCGAGATCGATGTTATCGACTCCGACGCCGGCGCGGGCGATGGCCTTCAGCTTGCCCGGATTTTCCAGCACACGGGCGGTTACTTTTGCGCCCGACCGCACGATCAGGGCGTCATATTCCCCCACCGCCGCGGCCAATTCTTCTTCTTTCAGACCGATCTTCACGTCGAAAGCCACTTTGCTCTGTTTGAGGAATTCCAGGCCTTCTTCCGCGAGTTTGTCAGCCACCAGGATACGCATACGCTAGACCTCCAGTTTTCGGACTAATAAGGGGAGAGATCGTAAGGACGACAGCGAATGGCTTCAAGCCAGCGCCTATTATCTTCAGCGGCCCATAAAAAGGACCGACTTCATATATGGAGCGGCATGCCCATGAAAATGAGCGTTAAAACATCGCTGGGTCTCGTATTGCTGGTGGCGATCGTGGCGGCCATGGCTTCTATCACGCATAGCGAGGATCGCCGGGAATCAACCGGGCAAGACCTTAAGGGATTAATCCCTTGGCGAAGCGATATGGATTCCGCCAGCCGCGATGCCATTGCCGCGAAGAAGCCGCTGCTGGTTGAATTCGTGGCCAGTTGGTGCCCGGATTGCCACGAATTGGCCCGGGAATGCTGGACTCAGCCTGCCTTCGCCACCGCGATGAAGGCTTATATCCCTGTTCTGATCGATGTGGATGCGCAGCCGGATGTGACGAAGCAGTACGGCGTGGTGGCGATCCCGCGCCTTTTCGTCATCGACCCCAAAAGCGGAACCACTCTCCGCGACACGCACGATCGCCTACTCACGCCGGATGAATTGCTCGCCTGGCTGAAATAATTGAATCATCGCTTTGTTTTACCGGGCTCATCAGCCTGATCTTCGCGCGGCAGTGCGTCGATATGCCGCACCTTATCCATCAGTTCCGGCTTGCCCAGCCGCTTGGCGCAATATGTCGCGATCGCCTTTAGTCCGTTGTCATACCATTGCTTGAGTTTTGCGTTGGATTGAATCTCGGGCGGCAGTTTGGACCAGATCATTCCCTGCTCGAAAATCGACTTTTCGTGAGTCTGGCAGAGGCAGGTCAGCTTTTCCTCATCGCCGGCGGCGGCGGCGTCGAACAGTTCCTTGCGAAGGCGATCGGGGGTGATCGCCGGCTCATTCACGCGGGGTATGCGCAGCTCGATCAGCACCGGTTCCTCCGCCGGGGGAGTCTTCGATTTTTTCCGGAAGCCGAATAACGCCATAAGAAGTGTTTCGGAAAATTAACCTGCCGAACATAAGCTGGCAACCGATTGTCAGGCCCAATGCAGTTCTAACTGCCGAAACACCGGTCTCTGCCGGGCCGACAGCCAGGGGGTAGGCCGATTCTGCTCAGCCAGGACCAATCGCTCCCTGATGCGGTGATCCGCGCTGAAAAGCTCGCGGAGCAATTTGGGGCAGTTGCACTGGCGGCTGCGATGAAGCAGGACGATGTGTCCGGGCAGCGATTGCCCCTGCTGTTCCGCCTGATCGAGAATCTGGCGTACGGCAGCCAATGCCTCGGCGTTGGAAAGATGCCCTTTGCCCCCCATGATTCTCCGCTTTAAAAACGCCGGGCGGTCGCTGTTTAGTTGCATATCCGGATCGTAATTGCTTTCGATCGCCAGCACGTCCACGCCGCGGAATCGCCGGACGAGTTCCGCGCTGGCGTGTCCCAGATCGGTCGCGTAGCCGATGCGGCCGCCGAATCCCTCGATGACGAATCCGTGCGAGCCCAGCTCATCGTGCGCGAACCGGATCGCGTGCAATTCAATTCCATCGGATGGTGAAAAGGGTTTGCCGTTGAATGTTCGGATGAGATTGACGAATTCTTCTTCGCCGCCGGCGAGGGCCGCGAGATCGTCCATTCGATGTTCGTGGCAGAAGACGAGAATTCCCTGACGGATGATCTGCCGGACCCAATTAGGATTGAAGTGATCGCGATCGAGATGGGTCAGGCAGATTGCGCAGACCTCGCGGGAATCCACGCCCAATTCAGTCATGCGCTGGGCGGCGGTGCGCGGCCCGATGCCGCAATCGATGAGGATCGTCCCGCCCTCGCCGCGCAGGACCGAGCAATTCCCCGCCGATCCGCTGGCCAAAATGGAGAGCGATAGGGACATCCCTGTCTCACAATTCAAGAGGCTTTCACACCGCGGCGATGATCGCCTTCATGCCCAGGCCGAGATAATCCAGCACTTCCTGAGGCTCGCGGCCGCTCTTGGGAATCTGGTGGACGTTGAGCGCCTTCAGCGTCACGTCCGCGCCGCTGACGGCGATCTGCATCGCAATCTCGCTGTCGAGTCCGCCGGTGTAGTTGTCTTCGACGGTGATGATTCGCCCGCCGGATTTCAGTGCGATCTTGATGATGCCGTCGTCTTTCAGCGGCAGGCCGTAAGCGTCGATGACGCCGGCTTTCTTGCCGGTTTCGCTGCGGGCGTAGTCGAGGGCGGCGGCGANNCTCGAACGATTCTTCCGGCTTGTAGAGCGTCTTTGTCTCGGCGCGGAGGGCGCGCTGATAACACGCTCCATCGAGATTGGCCATCAATTCGGTGATCTTGTAGCAACTGACTCCATCGGATGGGAAGAAATACCTGACGGCCGGCTCGCCATTGAAATTCTTCACGTGACAGAAGCTGCGGAAAAACGCGACGTCCGGCAGCGACATCTGGCTCGGGCCGTCGGCGGCGAGGGTCACGCCGGCGTGGGTTCCGGTGATTTTCAGGTTCGCACCGCCGATGATCGCCATCTCGACCTGATCGTAGGCCCGGGCGACGAACTTGGCGAAGGTGGAGCAGAAGGGGATTTTACCGCCCGCGCTCGCGCCGGCGGCGACGCTGATCATGTTCTGCTCGGCGATTTTGCATTCCAGATATTGGGCCGGGAATTTCTTGGCGAACCACTCGGCATGGGTGGAATTTTTCACATCCGCGTCGAGGCCGATGATGCGCTTGTCGGCTTCGCCGAGGGCGACGAGGGCGGCGCCGTATGCTTTGCGCGGAGCGATGGGTTTGTTGGCCGCTAAATCTTTTTCCATTCCGACAGCGGCCAAGCCGTCGGCGTAGGATTTGATCTTGATTGCTTTCTTCTCGCGAGCGGGGGCCTTGGATGTGACCGCGCCTGGTTTCAGGTCGCCGCCTTTGAAATCCAGCACGCCAAGGTCTTTGGCGGTGGCATCGAGTTCGCCGAGGATTTCTGGCAACTGATCTTTTTTGACGGGGGTTCCGTGCTTGCCCATGCCCTGTTCGTGCGGCGCGCCCCAGCCTTTAACGGTCCGGGCGACGATCGCCAGCGGGCGCTGGCCATTCTGCACGACGTGCAGTTCCGTCAGAGCCTCGTCGATCGCGTGCGGGTCGTGGCCATCAATCACGCGGACGATAAATCCGAACGCCTTCAATTTATCGGCCAGCCCCTGATAGCTCTGCTGCGGCGAAACCCAATCGCTCTGCGCCAATTCGTTACAGTTAAAGATCGCGACGACATTGGTCAGCGCGTGATCGACGACGAAATCCGCCGCCTCCCAGATCTGCCCTTCGCGGCTTTCGCCGTCGCCGATGATGCAATAGATATTTCGATCAACCT
>PMAK01000069.1 GCA_003153655.1 Phycisphaerales bacterium | reverse complement strand
GGGATTGGCTACGTCCCCTTTAGTCTCCCTCCCCTTTAGTCTCCCTCACGCTGACAGCCGACCTCATGCAGCGGCTCCAGAAGCGGCAGGAGATGCCGGAGTCTTTTGATTCCGCCGATCTGCCTTGGGTCCAGCGTCTTTCGCAAGCCAGAGGCCATAACGCGCATTGTGCCTCAAGACGAAGCGGAGCGCAAACGCAGTATATTGCAATTATTCTGAATACATTCAAAAGGCATGCCGAACGGGATTGGGATGTCACCTTTTTGGATGTTGTCACCTTTTTTGATGCCCAATCTATCCGCGCGTTCTCACGCATACGAGCGTTTCCGACCCGATTTTTTCCCCTTAGCCCCGCCATCCCGCTTATTAACCGTCGCCCAAGCAATCTGCTCCGCACGCTTGCGGCCATAGCCGCGCTTCTTGCTGCTTTCTTCAATATGTTCGGCCTGCCGTTTCTGTTTGGCTGAATATGAGCTTTTATCTCCGCGTGGCATAGCGTCTCCTTTCGTGGTGAATACTAAAATCGGCCACATTTTCCCGCGGAGCGAATGAGCGGAGTATCGGGCCATCCCCGTATTTGAAATTCAGGAAATCCCCGCGGCGCAAGCATATCCTCCGGCTGAGATCGCTAGCCGGCATCCCTTCGTCTTACCTATATTTCCTCGCGCGCCCAGTTCATATCCTACAATCCGCGTATTCCCTCCTGATTTCCCAAGGGAATTTCGTTGCCGGACCCGGAGTTGAGACATAATATGGCGGCAGTCTAAATTTGTACCCCTGCCCGAAGATTCACGAGGGATCCATGCGATTGAACTTGAAGGGCATTGGCCGGTCATCGGCAAATGCCCTTTCACCCCACAGGCGTAAGCCGCTCGTCGCCCCATTTTATGGCATTGAGGCGTTGGAATCGCGCCAGTTGCTCTCCCTGTTTTGCTTCTTCCCCGCACGATGGCCCTATGTCCGAAGGCCCGTCGTGTTCCCGGCGCCACCCGTGACGAAAGCGCAACCCGCTCCAAAGGCCCCGACTTCATCAACGACAACACTGTCCGCGCCCGTGGCGCCGCCCGTCACATCTCCCGCCCCAGCCGTGCAGGCAACCGGCATGACTCTTCTGTCGCAGGAAAATTTTACCTCCAATGTCACGGCGTCTTCGCCGGATGCTTTCGATTCCGTAACCGGAACACTATTTAGCGAGGTCGGCGGCCCAACAACCCCAGCAACCGCTGGATCAATTGGCATTAGCGCCGATCCAGAGGAGCAAGGATCCTCGCCCTACTCGCCTGTCAACAATCCCATCGTCGCAAGCTGGAACCTCCAGACGGGCGGCAAGGCCACCGCGGCGCAGGACGGTGGATTCATGGGAGGATGGTTTTTATTTAAGTTCACGGATTTTGACACTTACGCTCCTGATCAGGCCAGCTTTATGAGCGTGTCCGGCGACGCCAATCTCTATCTGAACGTCAACCAGCAATTGATGATCGGGGGCAATCATGTGATTGCCACAGTGCCGCTGAATCAGTGGATTTTTATCGGCATGGGATGGACTTACAACGCCTCCACAAAAAGTTTCGCTTACGCGGTTTACACCAAGCTTACCGGAGGCGCGCTAACGTCGATTTTCACATCGACGCCGCAGGGCGAAAACGCCGCGCCCGCGACTGTTTCATTGCTGGATGAAACGAGCTTCACGGGTGGAAACGACGCCTGGGAAGGCCGGGTCGGCGGGTTTTTCATCGCGTCGATCACATCGCTGAGCGATGTGGCAATGCCCTCCAGTNNTCTCCAGTGTGCTTGACCCGGTGATGCAAAAGCTCTGGTTCGGCGTCGATCCTGTTAACGGAAATGACAACAACACCGGAATCATCACCCCCATCTTCGCCGCCGATGGAAAAACCGTCATCGGCTTCGCCCCAGGCTCATCGCCATGGAAAACGCTCGAACGGGTGAACACCGCACTCACTTACTCAGGCTTGTTTACGCAAAACGTGGCATGGATCAACACCGCAAACGGAACCGCCGCCGACGAAACTCAATCGGCCCCCGCGCTTCAAGCCGAGATCGCCGCCGGGACCATCGAGCGTAATCCTCTTATCAGCGAGCTGGTCATCGATACCGCCTCCGGCCCCTTCAGCGTCGCCGACAGCGGCGGCATCGATGTAACCGGCGGCATTCAGCTCGATACCAACATCAATCTCAGCGGCTTCGGAAGCAATGTCGGAAGCATGACCGACGTCGGCAGCCTCTCCGCGTTCATCTCCATCGCCAAAAATTCCTGGACCCTCGTCCCGGGCGCAACCTTCACCTATGAGACGACCAATACTTCGCTCAATTCCGTCCTGTGGCAAGACCGCAGGTGGATGAATCTTATTGAAGGAACCAGCTTTTCCGCTGTTGAGGCCGAATTGGAAGCCACCCCCGGCTCGTTCTGGACCGACGGCACAACCATGTACGTGCACCCCTTCGGAAACACCAATCCGGCCACCGATGCGAGCGTTTATGAGCGTAGCCCCGGCGGAACTTTCACCAACGGCATTGGCATCCTGGTGAATGTCCCCGACTGTTATATTCACAACCTCGCCATCGGCGGCACCACCGGCGCGGTTATGAGCACCGGCGATCCAATCGGGCTTTACAGCATCGGTAGCGGCGTCAATAACGGCGGCCTGAATTACTTCAGCAACCTCTATCTCTACTACGCTTCCAAGCACGCATTGGGCTGGACCGACAGCGCGAGCAATGAACGCATGATCGTTTTTAACGTTGATGCGGAACAGGGGTCTCCCTACGCCGGCTTTGGGGGACAATACCTTTACGTAAACTACAACGGCGATGCCACCGCGACCGGCAACGAGGTGCTCTGGCTCGACTGCATTGCCAGAGATAGCGTCGGCCTGATTGGATCGACCGCTGGGCAGCCGCTACTGATTGGCACATACTACAATCACAATAACGGCGTGGGTGAACAGTTCTCCGAAATCTGGTTCATAGACTGCAACTTCGACGGCAGCATCAACGGGGGAACTGCGACCATCAATCTAAGTGTTACAAATACCGTGTGCGGAGAAATCGACAGCAGCGCGGTCAACCTCATCGCCGATGACGACACCACCACAAATGACCTCATCCGCGGCAGCGGAACCGTCACCAATTCCATCATGAAGTCTTCGATCGTCTACGGGATCGGCAGCAGCTCGGATTTTTTCTCGGGGACAACAAGCTACATCGGGTGTGTCTTTGACGGCCGCGGGGCCGACGTCTTTAACCAGCCCTCCTATTTCTTCCTGGACGGTCCGGCCTCCCTGACCATTCGTGATTGCATCTTTCTCGCGACGGCTAAATTTCCCGTTATCGACGAATTCTCGAGCAGCGACCAGATTGATTTCGATCACAATCTGTATGACACCGACGCAGGCATCGAGATCGCCACCAATTTCAGTTCCGGCGGCATCACTTCCAACTACAATCTCGCCCAATGGCAAGCTGCCGGTTACGACGCCGGCAGCATGGCTGTGGCGGACAGTGCGCTCAACATCAATCTGACGACCTATGTCCCGTTTGCACAGACTCCCATTACCTTTGATATGGGACAGATGGACGACATGACCGGAGCGATCTTCCTGGATCGCAAAACCATCGGAGCCTTTGAATTTATCCCCGCGATTCCGATTTATTCGCCTCCCGCGGGGTCGGGATTATCAACGCCTGGCAGCTATATTCCGCCGGCCGGGACAGGTTTAAACTAACCATGCGCCGCCCCATTCATAGCTTTTTTTTGTTGCTATCACCGGCATTGACCGGCGTCTCAACTCTTTACGCGCAAACAACGATCTATGATTCCGGCGGCTTTGAATCGCCCCGGTTCTCCACCGCATTTGCCAACAATTCCATTATAGGAAATCTCCATGGCCAGGACGCCGGCGTCGATGCCTGGAAGGAATCAACCACCGATCCCGCCGGCACGTCAGACGCCTCCGCCGGCACGGCGATTGTCCAGGCTTCCGGCGGCGGGACTGGTTTAGGTGCGCAGGATGTTCTGGTCACCCGAACTCAATTCGACAATCGCTGGGCGCCGATCGTCAGCGTTACCCCCACCACTCAAAATCTCGTCTCGATCTCCTGGCAGATGCTGGTCAACCAATCTTCCGGCTCGACATCAAATTTCGGCCCGTTTTTCGGAATCGAAGCCAACGACGACGCTTCCGGTGACAAGCAAATCGCCGCACTCGGCGTGGACTCCACGACCGGCCAGATACTGGTCTATGACCAAAACACTGGCGGCTTCAATGCCACGCCGGGCGATCCCACCGTCGCATTCGGTCAACTCAATAGCTTTCTCCTCACGCTTGATTACACGAGCTTCACCTACGCCGTGACGCTGAATGGCAAAACTCTGGAGACCAATCTGCCGTTCTTCACCGGTGACGTCACCCAATTCACCGACGCCGACATCGCGGCTCTGCAGGACGCCCCAACCGCCAAGGCCAATCAAAGCGCCTCGGCCATCTTTGACAACTATCTTGTCACCAATTCCACAGGCTCACTCCCCATTCCCAATATTATAATCGCCGCCAACCAAACCATCACCGCTTCCACGGATGCCGGGATTGGGCTCTCCGGCGACGAAATCGAATTCGCCGGCGGCACGCTCGCCGTTAATGGATCCTTCGCCACCGCCCGTCCCATCCTGATCGATTCCTCCGGCGGGAATATCTCCGTCTTCCCTGGGGGCACTTTCACCGTCAACTCCCCATCCGTGACGTGGACCAAAGGCACGCTCACCACCGCAAATACCGGTACAGTCATCTTCGCCCTCAACAGCGCCGCCGTCTCCGTCCAACCCGGCTCCAAGCTGTCAATCTCCGCCGGCTCGTCCGTCACCGTCGCCGGCAACACCGATCCCTTCACCGATTCCAGCACCCCGGCCAACCACGTCGCCATCGTGGATAACGGCGCCCTCTCCATAAACGCCGGAAATTCCACCATCGCCGGCATCACTGGCAGCGGTCAATTGACCGTCGGAACCGGCAGCACCACCAACAAATTACAATTGGCCGTCGGCAGCGGCGCCAGTTCCATCGGGTCTCTCATCATCAACGCCGGCGCTTCCCTCGACATCGCCAATAATCACCTCTTCATCAATTACGGCTCCGGCGCGGACCCGAGAACAACCATCCTTTCCTATCTGAAAAGCGGATACAACGGCGGAGCATGGAACGGCGCGGGTATCGACAGCTCCTCCGCGGCCGCCAATTCCACTTATGGAATCGGATTTGCCGATTCGGCTGACACGGGCAATCCCGCCAACCTTTCCTCAGGCCAAATAGAATTGAAATACACCCTCTACGGCGATGCCAATCTCGACGGCGTCGTAAATGGCGAAGACTTCACCATCCTCGTCAGTAACATCGGAAAATCCGTATCCGGCTGGGACAAGGGCGATTTCAACTATGATGGCGTGGTCAGTGGTGAAGACTTCACTCTCTTGGTCGCCAACCTCGGCAAGCAGGCCAACGGAGCAGATGTATCATTGCCCGCGAGCGATCTTGTGGCGATCGACGCCTTCGCCGCGGCAAATGGCCTCATGGCCGAAGTGCCCGAGCCAGCCTCGGCTGCAATTATGCTCGCATCCGGAATAAGTTTGATGGCACGCCGCCGGCGCGATCGTTAGGAAAAGAACTTACAAAGGCGAAATGCTGTCGTCCCGCCACTTTTCAGGCGATTGAATCCGGTTCCCCGAGGCAACCTGTCCGTGTGCCTTCTCGATGGCAGCATGTATCTGATCAAATGTCGCGACGCTCTTGAGCAATATAGAGCTGACATTCAGCGACTTAGCCTCTTCAAACAATTCCCCCGCGCCAAGCGCGGTCAAAAAAATCACCGGAATCGTACTCAGGCGATGATAAGAACGAATCGCCTCAACCAGATTGACGCCATTCATTTCCGGCATTTCCAGATCCAACAGCAAAATATCCGGCGTCCTTTCAATCACGTTCGCCAGCGCTTCCCGGCCGTTCTCCGCCGTATCCACCTCATACGCGGCCCAGCGAAGCAATAGTGCCATTGCGTCCCGAGAGTCGGCATGATCCTCAACAAGTAAAACACGAATCATCTCTAAATCATGCCCGCTTCACCGCTTTTACGTCAACGGGGAAAACAATATTTTCCGCAATATAAAGATCTGCCTCGGAGAAGATGCGTGTCTTTCCTCTCATTGAAGATAGTCCCCAACTTTGCTCCCCTTTCCCCCCATGGTAGAACCTCCCAGCCGCCGCGAAACTGATCCGAAGGAGACCCCCGAAAATGTCCGAATCCAAATATGAATCGATTATCCAACAGGGCCTCCCGCGCACCGGAAAAACCGGCAAAGTCGTCATTGTCGGCGCTGGTATGGCCGGCCTCGTCGCAGGCTACGAACTACTTCAGGCCGGCCATGACGTAACCCTCCTCGAAGCCCGCGGAAGAGTCGGCGGGCGCGTCCAGACCATCCGCTCACCCTTCGAGGAAGGACTCCACGCCGAGGCCGGCGCAATGCGAATCCCCTCCGCTCATCGCCTCACCATGGGATACACCCAAAAATTTNNTTTGGATTGAAACTCATGCCCTTCACCATGAACAATCCCAACGCCTGGTACTACGTCGGCGGCCGCAAGCATCGCGTCAGCGAAACACTCACTGACATCAACTGCCTCGGCTTCGATCTCACCGCCGATGAATCCAAGGAAACCGCCAAGCAACACTGGCACAATGCCCTCAAGCCCGTCATGGCGGAACTTTCCGCACGCGGTGACGCCGCGTGGCCCGACATCATCAAAAAATACGACCGCTATAGCACACGCGAATTCCTCCTCGAAAACGGCTGGTCCGAAGGCGCGATCGAAATGTTCGGCGTCCTCGAAAATCTCGAATCCCGCATGAGCGCCTCCTTCGTCGAAGTCCTCCTCGCCGATCTGGGACACGCGTTCACGGATATGTCCCAAATCGTCGGTGGCATGGATCAATTGCCCCAGGCATTCCTGCCCACCCTTCACAACAAAATCCGCTTCGGCTGCGCGCTCACCGCCATCGACCAATCACCGGATAACGTAACCCTCTACTACAACACCGTGGGCGGCAAACACCAGATCATCGCCGACCACGCCATCATCACCATCCCCTTCTCCGTCCTCCGCCATGTCGAAGTCCTGAAACCTTTCTCCCGCGAAAAGCAGCGCGCCATCCGTGAGCTCCACTACGATTCCTCCGCCAAAATCCTCTTCCAATGCCGTCGCAGATTCTGGGAAGAAGACGATGGAATCTTCGGCGGCGGCACCATGACCGATCTCCCCGTCCGCAGCATCTATTACCCCGATCACGGCCGCGAGACCGGCCGCGGCATTCTCGCGAAAGATCTCGCCGGNNCCCGCGGCATTCTCGTCGCCAGCTACACCTGGGCCGAAGACGCCCAGCGCTGGGGCTCCCTCTCCCACGCCGACCGCGTCTCCCAGGCCCTCGAAGATGTCGCCCAGATCCATCCGCAAGTCACCGAAGAATTCGAGGTCGGCACCAGCAAGATGTGGCACGAAGACGAATTCGCCTGCGGCGCCTTCGCCCTCTTCGAGCCGGGCCAAAATCTCCAGCTCCATCGCAGCATCATCTCCCCCGAAGGCCGCGTCTTCTTCGCCGGCGAGCATTGCTCACTCGTCCACCGGTGGATTCAAGGCTCCATCGAATCAGGATTGCGATGCGCGGATGACATCCACGCCTCCATCGCCAAAGGTTCCACTTCGTAAAGACAACGCATGTTCGAATCCGAACGCCGGGCAATCCGCGAAGTCTTCAAGCTCCCGCGAGCCACCATGCGCGAATCGATGATCCTCGCCACGATCTACGCCGCGCAAGCAATCACCTGCACCATCCTCCTAACCATCGGCTATCAGCACGCAAAAGCTCCCGGTCTCGGCTGGGCAGTCATTTCCGCGATCATCGTCCTCCAACCCGGCATCCAGGCCTCCCTCGCAATATCCATCTCCAGAATCCTCGCCAACATCGTCGGCGCCATCATCGCCGTAGCGGTCGCTCGATTCGCCGGCGACGGAACCTGGCAGCTCATCCTCGCCCTCACCATCATCGTCTTCCTCTGCGAAGCCCTCCGTCTCGACATGGGCCTGCGCGCCGCCTGCGTCTCGGCCGTCATCGTCATGACCTTCCACGAAACCCGCATCGTCATGACCAGCGTCGATCGATCAATCTCAGTCATGATCGGATCAGCGCTGGCGGTCATCGTCCAACTCGCCGGCTCCCGCCTCAAACAATGGTTCCTCGGCCCGCCCAAACAGCCCGACATTTCGTCTACTTAATACGGATCCCACAGAAANNATTCAAGTGGAATCCGTATAATTTGGCATTTGCCGCAATTTTCCCCGTTCACAGCGGACGCTACCGCACCGTAACATCCATTCATGCATAACCCGCACACGAAAGGAACCGACATGATTGCAATCGCTCGCAACGCAATTCTCCCGCTGTTCGCCGCAATCGCCATTGCACTGCTCATTGGCGGCTGCCAAGCCCGCGTCGTCGCCCCCGGCCCACCCAGCATCGCGATCGGCTTCCCGGGAGTCGAAATCGTCGACGCCCACGGCTACCACCATCACGGCTATTACGACGACCACCACGCCTGGCACGGCGGATGGGAAGACGAAAACCACGTCCATCACGACGATCCAGGCGATTGGCATCACTAAACCCCATCCCCTCTCCCCCTGTAATCACGGGGAGAGGGCAACGGCACCCCTTCCGCGCTCTTGT
>PMAK01000214.1 GCA_003153655.1 Phycisphaerales bacterium | reverse complement strand
ACGCGGAGAAAGAATTATTGCCACAGATATAAATCAGATTCACACAGATGAAATGCAATTGCGATGTTGTATTTGTTCCAGAAAGATTTGGCAGCTTACACGCCGTTTGTGTTGTGACTGAAGTTGTCAAATCCGCCGACGGCGCAATATAACGCGATTTGATGGACACTATGGAACTGCTGTTTTTAGGCACAGGCACATCGGCGGGGATTCCGATGATCGGCTGCCATTGCCCGGTCTGCTCGAGCAGCGACCCGCGCGATAAGCGGATGCGGCCGTCGGCGGTGGTTTCCTATGGCGAAACGCGGGTGCTGATTGATTCTTCGCCGGAACTTCGCTTGCAATGTGTTGGCAATGGAATCGACATGATCGATGCCGTGGTTTACACGCATGGGCACGCGGATCACATCATGGGTTTGGATGATCTGCGGAGGTTCAACGCGCTGAAGAAGGGGCCGCTGGATATCTGGGCGGATGAACTGACGCATACGGCTCTGACGCGGTGTTTTGGGTATGCGTTTAAGGAGCCGGAACCGGACTTGAAGGTTTTCCGGCCGCATTTGATCTGGCGAAAGATTGAGGGGCCGTTTGAGATTGGGGGCGTCACGTGGACGCCGGTGCCGCTGTTTCATGGTGATTTGCCGATCCTGGGATTTCGCGTGGGGCGGTTGGCTTATTGCACGGATGTGAATCGGATTCCTGAATCCTCATTTGAGTTGTTGAAGGGGTTGGATGTGCTGGTTTTGGATGCGTTGCAGCACAAGCCGCATACGACGCATTTTTCGGTGAGCGAGGCTGTGGATGTTGCCGGGCGGATTGGTGCGAGGGAGACTTGGTTTACGCATATCGCCCATGCGCTGGCGCATGAGGCGACGAATGAGGCGTTGCCGGCGGGAGTTCGGCTGGCGCACGATGGGTTGAAAGTATCTATCTGATCTGCATTAGGGGACGATTTTCGGCGTAGGGGACGATTTTCGGCGTGACGATTGCGTAATCATCCTTGCGCAGCGGGACTAGGACTGAAAGTCCTACCGGGATTTGAATCGTGGCCTTAACTTCGGTGTCGAACTGGATCGGGCGCTGCCATTTCACGGTGTCCTTTCCCCGCAATTCAGTTTCCTTTGTAAATCCAAAGAAATTCAATTGTTTTATTGCCAGCGCTAGCGTGACGAATTGTTTGTCTGATGTAACATCCGGCTGAAAAGCCATAGCTATGCCATCCTTCGCGTCCTGCATAATCGGAACAGGGACCAAATGGCCATTCACTTTTTGACTCTGAATACCCGCGACATAGGGTGTATAAGTGAGCTGATAGATTTCGCACCGTTGCCACGCCAGCAAGGTGACGTGTGGGGCATGAGAGGTTTTCCGCGCGGTTTGGATCAGCCGATCCGCGTCGGCGGCTGTAATCAACTTTAGTTCACCTGGGACCGCTGTGTGGGCGGGAGAGCCTTTGAGACCCGCTAGAATACTCGGGTTTGGGGTAAGGAATCGAGTCGTGATGTTGATCTGAACTTGCCTGCTTTCGATGGCGGCGATCAACGAATCCGAGATGATCTTTTGTGTCTGAAGGGGTGCAGTGACAATCAAGGTATTGTCGGCAGTGTCGATGCGAACTCTCTGATTCTCCGCGCTAGTGGCGACGCTCTGCCGCATCCAATCTGCGATCTCTTCCGAGGTAATCTTAACCATCGGCCTTGTTGGCAGAAGTTCTCGCCCTTCATCATCGGCGGGGTTGAGGCTTGTTTGAGTCGGCTGGGTTGTCGTAACCAACTCTGCAATCTTATAGACGCGAGTGACCAGGTCGGATGGAACTGTCGTTTGCGTGGTTGGCGATCCGCCTCGGGCGTCAGTTAATCCGAATAGAAGCGTCAATCCCAAAATGGCGGCGGCAGCGATGGACCACCGAAAGGTGGGGCGGTGGAAGCGGGAGATGGCGATGATCCGTCGGCGCAACTGCATTCGTCCGCCGAGGATCCCCAGGGCGGGGAGCGGCGTGGACGCGATGGATCCTGTCGCCAGTTTCAACAGGATCAGCCCATAGCGCGCGTGATCGATTGGTTCGGTCATCGCGAGGACGGTGTCATCGCATGCCGATTCCATGTCCGTTCGCCAGGTTTTTATGGCGATCCACACCAGCGGATTGAACCAGTGAATGATTCGCAGAAGAGCGGCGATCCACGCGGTTGGAAGATCGTTGCGGCGGATGTGAGCCAACTCGTGAAGAAAGACGAGACGCGACTCCGCCGGCGAAAGATTTGTGCAATAGTCCGTTGGGAGCAGGAGTCGGCGATGAAATAGGCCATAAAGGCTGGGCGTGTAAATTGCGTCCGAGACCCATATTTCGGACACGCGGGTGATGCGCAACTCTNNTGGCGCAGGCTTGGAATAGTTGAATCATTTCCGCAGACAGTGCTGCCGTGGAACCGCGGATTTTCCGCGAAAAACGAACATTTGCGAGGATAAACCAGAGTCCAAATGTCAGTACGCCGCCCAGCCAGACGGTGATGAGAATGGCGTTCCAATCAATCGGTGTGCGGACTGTTTCGGGTGTCACCGCCGGAGAAGACTCTGCGGCTTCAACGAAGATGATTTTGGCAGGTAATTCGATCTCATGGCTGACCGAGGCGACCGGCTCGGGCGCGTGAAACAGGTTGAAGAGACTCCAAGGGCTCGAGGGAATCACCGGCAACATCAGGCGGAGCATGACGAGCAGCCAGAGCCTGCATCGCCATTGCGCGCTGAGGTGGCGACCAAACAACAATCGCAGGGCCAGCGCTGTGAGAATCAGCACGCCCGCCCGCCAGAGGATGCTGAGGGTTTCGATGCCGAGGGTTTGCAGGTTCATCGCTCACTTCTCCCCGGAGTTTGATTTTTCCCTGAGAATTTTTTCGAGTTGTTCGATTTCGTCCCGGGAAAGGTCCGCCTGTTGGACGAATTGCACGAGCATGGGTCCGACGGCATCGCCAAAAACGCGGGAGAGAAAGGAGCCGCTCTCCATCCGCACGCAGGCGTCGCGCGTGACCCGCGGCCGGTAGAGATAACGATTGCCGCGCGTGGAATAGTCGAGCGCCCGCTTTTTTACGAGCCGGTTCAAGAGGGATTTGACGGTTCGTGGACTCCACTGTTTGTGGCCGGCGAGTTGTGAGACGATTTCCATGGCCGTCAGCGGTGAATTGGCCCACAGAATCGTCATGACTTCCCATTCGGCATCGGAAATGGTGGGGGGCTTGGACATGGATTACAGATGTAATCTATTACAGGTGTAATCAAATTGCAACGATTTTTTCCGGGAAATACTTGGGGGCGTCTGGAGATGGAATTTCCCATGGGTTGGCAGGGGCTTTTGTGGTGCCGGTGTTTTGACAGGTGGGGGCCGGCGCATACACTGCTTTGGGAGGCGGGCGTCAGTGGCATCCCGCCTTTTAAGAAATCACACAAGTTCGTCCGATAACCTATGGAAGGGCCGAAGTCTGCGCTTCGGAACTGAATTATGAGCGGCTGTATCGAATACATTCACGGCAGGCAAATCCTCGATTCCCGCGGCAATCCGACGGTGGAGGTGGACGTTGTTCTGGAAGACGGCACGCTTGGTCGGGCCGGGATTCCCAGCGGAGCCAGCACCGGAGAGAACGAAGCGGTTGAGCTGCGCGATGATGATAAAAAGGTTTATCTTGGCAAGGGCGTTTTGAAAGCCGTCGAGAACGTCAATTCGCGGATTGCACCGGAATTGATCGGACTGGACGCGCGGGATCAGGAAGCCATCGACCAGTTGATGATTGAATTGGATGGAACGCCGAATAAGTCAAAGCTGGGGGCGAATGCGATGCTGGGCGTTTCGCTGGCGGTGGCGAAGGCAGCCGCGGAGTTCAGCCAGCTTCCGCTTTATCGATATCTGGGTGGGCCGGGCGCGAAAACGCTGCCTTGTCCGATGATGAATATCCTCAATGGTGGGAAGCACGCGGACAACAACGTCGATTTCCAGGAATTCATGATCATGCCGCTGGGCGCCTCCTGCTTCCGCGAAGCGCTGCGCATGGGGGCCGAGGTTTTTCATCATCTCAAAACGGTGTTGCACGACCGCGGTTTGAGTACGGCCGTCGGCGACGAGGGCGGCTTTGCTCCCAACCTGAGCACGCCCGAAAATGTCCTCACGCTCCTGGTCGAAGCCATCGAGGACGCCGGTTACCGTCCCGGCCGCGACGGGATTGCACTGGCTATGGACCCGGCGTCCAGCGAGTTCTACAGGGACGGCAAGTACCACGTTGCCGGTGAGTTACTGTCCAGCGACGAGATGATCGAGCGCTACGCCGCGATCGTCGAGCGCTACCCAGTCTGGCTGCTGGAAGACGGCTTGGCCGAGTCCGACTGGGACGGCTGGGAGCGCCTGACGGCCCGCCTCGGCGACAAGGTCGAGCTGGTCGGCGACGATATTTTGTGCACGAACCCGGCGATCATCACCGAAGCGACTCCGCGCAAGGTCGGCAACGCCTCGCTCATCAAGGTGAACCAGATCGGTACCGTGACCGAGACCCTCGAGGCTATGAGAATTTGCCGTGAAGCCGGCTGGGGCCAGTTCGTGTCGCACCGATCGGGGGAGACCGAAGACTCCTTCATCGCCGACCTCGCCGTGGGCACCGGTTGCGGCCACCTGAAGACAGGCGCGCCAGCCCGGGGAGAGAGGGTCGCCAAGTACAACCGCCTGATCGAGATCGAGGACGCCGAGCACCTGCCCTACGGGCTCTCCTAGTACGGCTCGATAGCGCC
>PMAK01000187.1 GCA_003153655.1 Phycisphaerales bacterium | reverse complement strand
AGAGGTTATTCAGAGGTTCCTCATGCCTCGCCCATCGAATGGCAACGGATTTAGCATCGCCCAACTCGAAAAGATGCTGGTACAACGCCGATCCAGGATCGGATCTCTCGAGCGTAAGCGGTCCAGGTTTGTCCGCCAACTAGACGCATTGGATGCACAGATCGCCACACTAGGCGGCTCCATCCGTGCGCGTGGCGCCCGTCCACGAAATAAGACGACCCTTAATGAAGCCATCGTCGCCGTCCTGAAGAAGAGTGGCGGCGCAATGAAGGTGGCCGAGATCGCGCGCCATGCGCTCGACAGCGGCTACTCCAGCTCCAGCTCAAATTTCCGGGTCATCGTCAATCAGGCCCTGATCAAGGACAAGCGCTTCGCCAAGGCCGGTCTCCGAGGGACTTATCAACTGAAGAAATAATCCCCGGCAAAGCCCACAGCGCCGCCGTGCGGCGATGTCCAAACACAAAAGTCGGNNGAGATTTTCCGCGCTGACGCCCCACAAGCCGAAGAGTTTCACGCCAGGTGTGTCGATCACATATCCCCCGATATCCAGCGGATATCGCCGGGCAGAGGTGGTCGTATGCCGGCCTTTGTCGTTGAAATTGCTGATCTCGCCGATGCGGATGTCTAATCCCGGCTGAATCGCGGCGATGAGCGTGCTCTTCCCCACGCCGCTGTGGCCGGCCAGCACCGTTGTCTTCCCAGCCAGCGCCCGGGCCACCGGCTCGATGCTGTCATGTGTTTCCGCGCTGGTTTGAAACGTGGTGATTCCCAGGCTTTGGTAGTGCCGCATCACCTCCTGGGCGGCGGCATATTCGCCGCGCGATTTCTCATCGGCGCTGCCAAGATCGATTTTGTTGAGGCAGAGCAGCGGAACCAAGCCGCCGCTTTGTGCCGCGATCAGCATCCGATCGACCAGCCCCCATTTCACCATTGGCCGCAAAACACTGGCGACAATCAGCATCTGCTCGGCGTTGGCCACGATCGGATGCTGCGACCGCGCCTGAAAACTATCCGCCCGCGTAAGAATCGTCCGGCGCGGCATGACCTGCTCAATCACCGCTTCGCGCCGGCCGAGCTCATCCAGCTTCGGCGTGTCCCGGAAACGCACAAAATCTCCAACCACAATGGATGTCGCAGCCAGCTTTGAAAGAGTCTTGCGGGTAACGCACAGCCGCTGCCCAGTCGGGTGATCCACTTCGCAAAACCGCGAATAGACCTGCATGACCTGCCCGATCGGCAAACTGTCCATGTCGGCCGACTGCCCCTCGGCCCGAAACAGAGCGGTCTGCTCCATCTTGTCCTGCTGGGCGTTTTTTGATCGAGGGCTGAACCGCTGATGTGTCTCGAGCCGATCGGTTTCGTTGTCGCCGTGCCCGTCTCCCGCTCCATCGAGATACCGGCTGGTGAGGTCCTTCTCCCGAGGAGATTTTCGGCGGCGATTGGTCATGCGATATTAATCATTTGCCACTTGTCATTTGCGCGTGCGGCTTGCACTTACTCCGTTTATCGCCATTTTGTGATCCAATGACAAATGACCGACGACAAATGGCCAATCACAAATTCTTTCACGTTTGATTGTTGCCGACTAGTGAATTACAGTATTTCTTTGGAGACAGCATTGTCCCTTTCGTTACCACAGCTGGATGAATACGAGAAGAAGGAGAAGTGCGGCCTGTTCGGCATTTGGGGCACGCCGGCGGCTTCGCAGATCACCTACCAGGCCCTTTTCGCACAGCAACATCGCGGACAGGAATCCNNTCGGCCACGCCGCCATCGGGCACATCCGATATTCCACGACCGGCTCAAGCAAACTCTGTAACGCACAGCCGTTGTTGAGAGAATTCCTGCTCGGCCCGGTCGCCGTTGCACATAATGGCAATCTCATCAATGCCGCGTTGCTCCGCCGTCAGTACGAAGAGCATGGCCACATTTTCCAAAGCACAACCGACACGGAAATCATCGTCCATTTGCTCGCCAAGCCGACTCACGCCCAGAAGCACGATCCGCTCCCGCACGTCCTGAAGCATTTGCAGGGCGCGTTCAGCCTGCTGTTTATGTTTCCGGACCGAATCGAAGCCTGCCGCGACCCGTGGGGCGTCCGGCCGCTGGTGATCGGAAAAATGAAAGATGGGCTCTGGTGTGTGGCCAGCGAGACATGCGCCTTCGATGCCATCGGCGCAACGCTCGTCCGTGAAGTCGAGCCGGGCGAAATTGTCCGCATCGATCAGCATGGCATCCATTCCCGAACCTTCGAGGCGCCCGCTCTCGAGCGCGCCCATTGTGTTTTCGAGCACGTTTATTTCGCCAACCCGGCCAGCAAAATCTTCGGCCAAACCGTTCACCCCGTCCGCGAAGCCATGGGCCGACAACTCGCGATCGAATCGCCCGTCTCCGCCGATTACATCATGCCGATGCCCGACAGCGGACGCTCCGCCGCGCTGGGATTTGCCCGCGAATCCAAAATTCCGTTCGAGGAGGGAATCGTCCCCAACCGATTCGTCGGCCGCACGTTCATTCTCCCAAATCAGATCGCCCGCGACCGCGCCGTGGCCGCCAAACTCAACATCATTCCCGATGTGGTCAACGGCAAGCGGATCGTGATCGTCGAGGATTCCGTCGTTCGCGGCACGACGACCCAATCCAAAATGCGGGCCATCCGCGCCGCCGGCGCCAAGGAGATTCATCTTCGCGTCTCCTGTCCGCCGATTCGCAATCCTTGTTTCTACGGAATCGATTTCCCCACCAGTCAGGAACTGATCGCACACAACCGGACGGTCGATCAGATCCGCGAATTTCTGGAAGTCGATAGCCTCGCCTATCTTTCTCTCGACGGCATGCTCTCCTGCATGAACATGCCGAAAGAGCATTACTGCACCGCCTGCTGGAGCGGCCACTACAAAATCCCCATCGACCGAACCACCAGCAAATTCAGCTTTGAGCGAGACCAGTTGCAGATGTTCAACACCTGAGCGAACTGCCGTCAGTGTGGTTGGCTGCGATTGGTCCGCGGGATTCGTCGCGATCCATAAACCCCCGCATTCCAATCATTTCCGCCCGATTCATTCAAAAACATTGTTTTATTCTGTACCCATTTCTCCCGGCCGAACAGATTATGGTTAAATGACCGTGACACCCGACCAATCCGATTCGTTGCTCCTGCAGGAATTCGCGGCTCGCCGTTCTCAGGAGGCGTTCACCACCCTGGTTTCCCGGCACTCTGACTGGGTGTATTCCGCGGCCCTGAGAATGGTGCGCGATCGTCATCTGGCCGAGGACGTTGCCCAGGCCGTCTTTCTCATTCTGGCTGACAAGGCCGCCAGGCTCAGCGCCGCCCCTCTGCACAGCTGGCTGTTTAAGGTCACGCGTTATGCATCCTCCAACGCCATTCGGGCCCGAGCCCGGCGTGACAAATACGAAAGGCGCGCTGCCATGGATACCAGCGAAACCCACGACCCCAATTCGGATCAGATGTGGCAGGACATCTCGCCGATTCTGGATGATTCAATCAATAGCCTCCGATCCAAAGACCGCGACGCATTGCTCATGCGGTTCTATCAGCAAAAAAATCTGGCCGAGGTCGGCGCCGCGCTCGGCGTCTCCGAAGGCGCGGCCAAAGTCCGTGTCGCCCGCGCAATCGAAAAGCTGCGAAGCATTCTCCGCCGCCGTGGAATCTCCGCTCCCACCGACGCCCTTGGCATCGCACTACTTTCCCATACCACTCACGCGGCTCCGGCACTGTTTGCCAAAGGTTTCGTACCGGCGGCCGTCTCTATCAAAGCAGCCGCTATCTCCAAAGGAGTCACCACCATGATGATCTCAACAAAAATCAAAATCGCCGCCGCCATTCTCGTGATCGGCAGCATCCCCATCGGAGCCGGGGCCTATTACATGATGAACTCCGCCAATCGATCCACGGAGACTACGAATCAGCAGACTGTCGCAGCGCCGCCCGTCACGGAGCCTCTCGCGGTGGCTCCCGAGACTACTCAACCGCCCGCCGCCGTGAATGAATATCCCGGCATAGACCCGCGTGTTGTGCCGTTTGTGACCGACCGCACCGACATGATCATCGCGATCGATTTGACCCAGCTTAATCTGGATGCCATCGGCGCCGACATGCGTGAAGAACTCAGTCGGACCCAGCCCGACCCGCGAGCCGCCGGCCAGATCAACGGAATGATTCAGATGGGCGTCGCTGCCGGCAAACAATATATCAGCAATTTTGAAAAGGCGGGTGGCTCAAGCCTGTACCTCATCAGCCGCGCGGATGAGCTACAGGTCGGAAGTCCAGCCGGGTCTTCGGGCATGAAACTGACGGGCACGGTCGTCTACCCCACCGATTCGCCCGCGGCGGCCGAGACCCTGGCGAAATTCTTCAGGGCCAATGGCCCGCGAGTGAAAGTCGTCGGCAATGCCGTGAGCAAATTCGGCCAGAATGTTGGCCGTGGCCGGAGCGACCACCAGCGCGTCAGCCCACTGCGCCTCACCGATGTGCTCAATGCCGTTTTGTTCAGTGGTGGCCTGGTCGGAGTCCCACTCGTCCCACAGGCTGGTGATGACCTTGTGGCCGGTGAG
>PMAK01000010.1 GCA_003153655.1 Phycisphaerales bacterium | reverse complement strand
GGTGACCTTTCGAGAGCGCAGAGAGCTAGACATGCCGTAGGCCCGCTGCCCCCTGGCCGCGTGCGGCCTTTCAAAAACAGCGGGCCTACCTTCGTGTGCGCTACGTGAACCCCATCTTTTTTCTCCGCCGACGAGTTGGCATCCTGCCACGTCATGATGAACAAATCGCAATGCCTGGGACCGGATCAATGGCGTCAGATCATTGACGAACAGCGGCGCAGCGGGCTGACCGTGGCAGCCTATTGTCGCGATCGCGGAATCAAGGACAGCGCCTTCTATGCCTGGAAACGGCGATTGCGCTCGCCAGCCAAGCCAAGCGGTTTGCCCAAGCCTGCGTTCGTCGAGGTAACGGCTCCGATAACGGGGACCGCCGGGACGATAGAGATTCGTCTGCGCGGCGAACGTCACCTGCTGGCACGGCGCGGGTTCGACCGCGAGCTGTTGATTGAGCTGGTCCGCACCTTAGAGAGTGTCGCGTGATTGGCCTGCCCTCATTGGCGGCTCTGGATCATTCCACCTCCACACGCATCTGGTTGGCGACGGCGCCGGCAGACATGCGGTGCGGGTTTGACCGCCTGGCGGAACTGGCGCAGCATGTCACGAATCAGAACCCGTTGGATGGGCATCTGTTTTTGTTCCGCTCGCGCGGAGGTGACCGGATCAAAATTCTCCTTTGGGAAAAAGACGGATTTGTTCTTTGGTACAAGCGGTTGGAGGAAGGCGTCTTCAAAATGCCGCGAATCGACGGTGATGCCGAGAGCGTGGAGCTGCGTGCCAGCGAACTGGCGATGATGCTGGATGGCATCGACCTGCGAAGCGTTCGGCGAGTGAAGAGATTTTCCCGGAAAAAACAAACTGCCTGAAACAATTCACTGCACAGAGCGTATGTTCTCTTGTCGTCATGGAAGATGCATCAGCCATCACCTCTCTGCCGGATGACCCGCAAGCGCTGAAGCAAATCATTCTCAATCTTTCCCACGAACGTGATGAGAACGCTCGCCAGCGTGACGAGCGAACGTGCGAGCGTGACGACTGGCACGTCAAATTCCTGCGCATCGAAACGGAACTGCTTCGGCTGAAGAAGTGGTATTACGGCCCGCGGGCCGATCGGCTCCAGACCCCTGGCGACGTGGCCCAGATGCTTCTGGCGTTCGCTACCGAATTAGAAACGCGGCCAGTAAATCCCGCCGATCTTCCGCCCGCCGATAGGTGCGGCACGGTTGATGTTGGCACGGTGCGGCGGGTTCGTCGCGGCCGGCGGAACCTGGCGGCGATGGAGAATCTGCTCGTCATCCGTAAGGAACACGATTTGCCGGAAGACCAGAAGCCCTGCCCGTGTTGCGGCAAGATGCGCCAAAGGATCGGTCAAGAGACCAGTTGGCAAGTCGAGTTCATCCCCGGCCACTTCGAGCGGATCGAGCACGTCCGCATCAAATACGCGTGTGCGCATTGCGAACAAAATGCCGAGAATCCCCAGATCACGCTGGCGGACAAGCCCGTTCAGCCCATCGACAAGGGGATGGCGGGACCGGGCCTGCTGGCCTACATCGTCACCAGCAAATACGCCGATTATCTCCCGCTGTACCGATTAGAATCGATTTTCCAGCGGAACGGATTGGAGATCAGCCGTGCAACCCAGAGCGTCTGGTGCGGTGATGTGGCTGACTTGCTGCGACCGATGTACGACCTGATGGTCCGGCGCGTGCTGCAATCCCATGTGATCTGCACCGATGACACCGTGATGCCGATGCTGTGGCCGGGCAAAGCCAAACAGGCGCGTATGTGGGTCTACATCGGCGATGAACACAATCCCTACAACATCTTCGATTTTACCTTGGGCCGGAACCGCGATGGTCCGGCTACGTTCCTAAAGGGATACAAGCAAACGCTCGTGGCCGACGCTTACGGCGGCTATGATGGCGTGGTAGTGGGCAACGATATTACCCGCGCGGGGTGTTGGGCACACACCCGACGAAAATTTGTGGATGCCGAGAAATCGCATCCGGCGATCGCCGCGGAGGCGGCGGGGATAATCAAGCGGCTGTATGCCGTCGAAGATCGCGGCAAGGAAGTGGATGTGGAAGCACGCCTGGCGTTGCGACAGCGCGAATCGGTTCCGATCCTGTCAGCGCTGAAAAACAAACTCTTCGGTTGGCGCGATCAGTTGTTGCCCAAGCACCCGATCGCAGAGGCGGTGGGCTACGCCCTGAATCAATGGAATGAATTGAACGTTTTCACTGCTGATGGTGCCGTGCCGCTCGACAACAACGTGAGCGAGAGAGAAATGAAACGCATCGTTCTGAATCGTAAAAATTCTTTATTCGTCGGGAACGAGCGCGGTGGCCAAACTGCTGCGTTCCTTTCCAGTCTGACCAGCACCTGTCGTCGACAAAATATCGATCCGCAGCGTTACTTGACGCAGTTGCTGACAAACCTGCCGACGACGCCGATCAAACAACTTGAGCAATGGCTGCCGGATCGGTGGAAGCAGCGGATTTGCAGCCCGTCAGGGTAGGACTAGTGCTCACTATTGCTCTTATTAAATATACAGAAAGAACTTGCATATATCGACCACGGTCGTTCTAATTCGGCACCTCTAAAATTTAGGCTGTCCTTCTGCAGCCGGACTTTGACTTGAGTTGGCGGAGGTCCGGCGGGTCACCGATTTGTTTTAGGGTGAAGGGAGGGACAATTCATCAGAGCAGAAAATGCGCCCATCTTAAAAGCTGGACTGCCGTCTGACGGCAATTACGGAAGGGAATTGTCCATGTTCTTTCGCAGACCCGCACGCAGAAAAATTGTGAAAAGCCGGAAGACTGCACGGCTTCTCCGTATTGCCTGCGAACCACTAGAGTCCCGGCTGCTACTGACGAGCATTGTCGTCAACACTATCGCAGATTCGACGGACTCTATAGGCAGCGGGGTGGTAAGCCTGCGAGACGCGATCGCCACGGCCGATTCCAGCAACTCTCCAACCACCATCACATTTGACTCCACGGTCTTTGCGACGGCTCACACGATCGTACTCAGCAGCGGCCAACTCGATTTAACCAACACGTCCGAGCCGACTACCATCGTCGGACCATCGGCCGGTGTCACGATCAGCGGGAATAATGTCACCAGCGTCCTGCAGGTCTTTGCAAATGTAACGGCCTCGATTTCCGATGTAGTAATTGCCAACGGAAACAGCACCTTCTGGGGTGGCGGCATTGAAAATTCCGGCTTTCTGACTTTGACCAACGACACCATCGCAAACAATTTCGCAACCTATGTCGGTGGCGGGATTTACAACACGGAGACCGGCGGGGCGAAGCTCGTCCTGACCGATGTGACCATCGCAAACAACACGTCGGCAACTTCGGGCGGTGGCCTATTCAATGATCAAACGGCGGTGCTGACAAACGTGACGGTCTCGGGCAACAGCGCGCCGCAGGGTGGAGGCATCCTCAGTAACTCTCATGGCGAGATTACAACGGCGCTCTACAACGTGACCGTGGCAAACAATAGTGCCGGAAACAATGGCGGCGGCATCTGGAACGCGGGCGTTGCCGCGCAGTTCACCTTGGGCAACACCATCGTCGCAGGCAATACCGTTACCGGTGCCGGCAGCGTTGGTCCCGATGCATTCAGTGCGTTCACGTCCCTTGGCCATAACCTCATCGGCAAAACCGACGGCAGCAGCGGATGGGTCGCGAGTGACCATACCGGAACTATTGCCAGCCCGCTGAATGCCAGCCTCGGGTCTTTGGCCAGCAACGGAGGGCCGACGCAAACGTTGCTGCCTCAGACCGGAAGCCCGGCGATCGACAATGGCTCGAATACTTTGATCGCAGCCGGCATCAATACCGATCAGCGAGGTTTTCCACGCACCGCCAACGGCGCCGTCGATATCGGCGCGGTTGAAGTCCAAATCGCTAATGTTTGGATTTCCTCCACCGGTGGCGATTGGGACACGGCTTCAAACTGGTCGCTCGGTCACGTTCCAACTGCCGCCGAAAATGCCGTCATCAACCTGCCCGGCACATACACGGTGATGCATTCGGTAAATGACGCTGACTCCGTAAACAGTCTTATCTCGAGTGAGTCAATTACTTTTTCCGGGGGCTCGCTCACCGTCGCCACGATACTACAGGTGAACAATGCGTTCACACTTAGCGGTTCCGCCGTTCTTGCGGTCGGTGGCAACGAATACATCGGGGACACCGGTACGGGAACATTCACCCAAACGGGTGGACAGAACACCTGTGCCGGTCTCTATCTCGGCTATTCGGCCGGCGACAGCGGTTTCTACAGCCTTTCTGGCACTGGTAACCTAACCGTTGGCGGCAGCGAGTTTGTCGGCAACAGCGGAAGCGGAACATTTAATCAGAGCGGCGGCACAAACACCATCAGTTCCAGCAATTCCCTCTACTTGGGTAACAATAGCGGTTCGATCGGGATTTACTCCCTCAGCGGCACCGGCTCGCTTTCGGTTGGGGGCTACGAGCAAATAGGGTACAGCGGCGCGGGGACGTTTACGCAGAATGGCGGAAGCAATTTTATCGGGGGCGTGGCGTTGGGGATCGCAAGCAATTCGGGATCGACGGGCAATTACACGTTAACGAGCGGCACACTAGTCGCGGCGAATTCCGAAACTGTCGGATACGCCGGTCAAGGGCAGTTCAATCAATCCGGGGGCACGAATTCTGTCAACACTGGGGCTGCGGTTCTGTGGATCGGACAGGTTAGCGGCGGTATCGGAAGCTATTCGCTGTCGAACGGCAGTCTCAGCGTGGGCAACACGGAATACGTCGGCGGCTCCGGTACAGGCACGTTCAGCCAGACGGGCGGCACGAACATCACCAACGGGCTAACTGTCGGTGCTGCGGCGATATCCGCGAGTTCGTACACGCTCGGTGGCACAGGTTCTCTCTCAGTTTCCGTATCCAACGCCGTTAATAGCTCCAGCAGTTTCACGCTCGAAAACGGGGCGAATTTCACGACGAATGGGAATTTTACTAACAATGGCACGCTAACAATCGGCCCTTCCAGCACGTTAAGGGTCAGGGGTAACTTGGTCGAGGGAAACACGGCCGTGCTGATCAGTCAGATTGGCGGTACGCCGGCCACCGGTAGTTTTGGATTTGTGACTTCAACCGGATCGGCGACTCTCGGAGGCACACTGGAGGCCACGCTGGTTAATGGTTTTGTGCCTTCCAACAATAGCTATTCGCTGGCTACATTCCCAACTCATACCGGTTCTTTCTCGGTATACAATTTGCCGACGGTAAGTGCGGTGACGGTAACGCCGACGATCAACTCTTCGAGCGCTATGCTGACCTTCGCCGCGAGCACAGTGCAGTCTATTTACGACGCGACGACGGCGTACGAAGCCGGCTGGATTTCGACGACAAATCCGAACAGCCCGTGGTCGTACGGCTATTCCTCCACGGCGACAGCGCCAGTCACTCTGTACAATACTGCGACGACGGGTGCCTTGAACGGGGGAAACGAGCAATTCTGGCTTTCCCCAGCAGTGAACATTGGTTACTCACCGACTGTTGCGCTTAATAACGGGCCTGCCCTTGACAATGGGAATATTAATTACCTGGAGGACGAATTGGTTCTCGCCGCCGGCCTTGGCGGTCAGTATGCCGACGTCGTCTTTACCGCGCCCGCCAGCGGCCTGTACGCTATAAACTCCAGCTTCCGAGGAGACCAACACGGCGTCGGCACGAAAGTGGGGGTCAGCGCTGACGGCAGTGTTCTTCTAAACTCGACCGTCACTTCTCTCGGGCAGGTGGTGCCATTTGTCGGGAATGTTTCCCTGACTGCCGGGCAGACGGTGGAGTTTTCCGTGGGTCCGGGAAGCGGAGCGCAAAACACCGGGCTTGCCGCGACCATTGCACTCGTCGCGCAATCCACAACGAGCAGCACTACAACTGTTACATCGAGCAACGCCACGCCCGCCTACGGCCAGCCCGTAACCTTCACGGCAACAGNNTGGGAAGTCCGGTAGCCCTGAGTGGCAACACTGCAAGGTATACCACCTCGACGCTGAGCGCCCGGGGCCACTCCATCGTGGCGGTTTATAGTGGCGATGCCAATTTCTCTACCAGTACAAGCTCAACTCTTGCCCAGAATGTGGCTCAGGTCAACACTACGACAGATGTCGCGTCCAGCAATGGCTCCGACATCTATGGCCAGTCGTTGACCTTCACGGCAACGGTGACGCCCAACGTCGGCATTGGGCCGACAGGAGCCGTGCAGTTCCAGATCGATGGCAACAACGTGGGAAGTCCGGTAGCCCTGAGCGGCAACACTGCAAGGTATACCACCTCGACGCTAAGCACCGGGGGCCATTCCATCGTGGCGGTTTATGGAGGTGATGCCAACTTCACTACAAGTATAAGCCCAACGCTTACCCAGAACGTCGCGGCCGTTGCCGACCTACAACCGCAGAATTTCAACCCGGCGTCATCGTCGTTGCAATTCGGCCAATCAGTGGGCGTGACGTGGGCGGACCAGAACGTTGGCAATGCCCCGGCCATCGGCGCGTGGACTGACTTGATCTATTTCTCGCCGACGCCGACGATCACCAACTCATCCGTGCTGCTTCTTTCGCAGCCCGTAAATTCGACTTCGCTGGCCGCCAGATCTGGCCTGGCGCAATCGACGACGGTGACACTGCCTTCCCCATCGGCATCCCTGGCTGCTGGACCGTACTATCTCATCGTCGACACCGATGCCGGTAACACCGTCGGCGAAGTCAACACGACGAACAATGTGCAATCGTCGCAGATCCAGGTGGCGGAGCCGCCGCTACCGGCGTTGTCCGCCTCGTCGGTCGTCCCGCCGGTTCAGGGATACTCGGGCCGCGCCATCGCGGTAAGCTGGACGGTGACCAATAGCGGACAGGGCGCGACGGACGGCACGTGGAATGACGAAGTCTATCTGGTACCCGCGGGGGGCGGAACGGCGACGGCGTTAGGCGGACTGACAAGTCCTGTGAATCTTGCTCCCAGGGCAAGTTACACGCGTACGGATGATTTTACATTGCCGGACGGGATCAGCGGGCAATATGCGGTTGAGGTTGTGGCCGATTCGGATGGTGGCGTCTTCGAGTCGACGCCGAGCAACGGTTCGGTGACCAGTCAGCCGTTCTCAGTGATCCTGAGTGCATACCCGGATTTGCAGGTGCAATCCGTAACGGTTCCGCCGACGGCAGTTGCCGGCGATCCGGCGACCTTCGCGTGGACTGTGGTCAACAATGGAACGGGCGGCACAGATGTCGCGCAATGGACTGATGATTTGTATCTATCCACTACCCCGTCACTAAGTGGTGCTGCTCTCGTGGGAAGCGCCACTAATCCCAGCTATCTGGCACCCGGAGATACTTATAGTCAATCGTTGACAGCCACCGTTCCCAGCGGCTTAAGCGGACACTATTACGCCATCGTGGTTACAAATGCGGACCACGCGCAGTTCGAATTGAACGGTGGGACTGACAACGTGGGTGCGAGCGCGACGCAGATCAACATTCAGTCGACTACGGCGGCGGAAGGGTTCCTGCACGTTGCCAGTGTTACTGTTTCCCCCGCGCCTCCGAACATTGACTATATCGGGTCCACGGTGAACGTAACTTGGATGGTAACCAATACGGGCACCGGCGACATCACACCCGGAGATGATGGTTATTGGGACGATGGCCTTGCCCTTTCGCAAACTCCAAGCTGGAACGGGGTCAACGGGTACTGGCTCGGCGGCCACAAGAACTCTGAAACCGAAACTTTACTGCCCGGGCAGAGCTATACGTCGGAGAACTCGTTCGTAGTTCCACAGGGGCTGACTTCCGGAACATGGTATGTCGTAGTAGTTCCAGACACCCATTATTTTACCGGCGGTGGTGGTATAGGTTCGAGCGACATCCCCCGCGATCAAGGAGCTGCCGCGCTGGACATTCAGATTCCCCCCGCGCCACAATTGCAAGTCGGCTCGGTAAGCGCTGGATCTACGGTTCAAGCTGGTCAGCCCCTGAGCGTTGGCTGGTCCGTCATCAACAACGGGTTTGCCCCAACTTCCGCCGGAAGCTGGCAGGATTCAGTCTATCTCTCTCCGATTTCGACCACGACAATTTCCAGTTCGGATATCTTGCTCGGGACTACAACGCACACGGGCGATCTGGCTCCGACGGACAGCTACAGTTCAACGCAGTCTTTCACGGTTCCTTCCAATCTGACGGGGGCGTACTACGTCGTCGTATATGATTCCGAGGCCAATGCGGCAAGTGTGTCTGCTGCGGCGACAAATATTACTCCCCAGCCAGTTTCCAATCTGTCTGTAAGCGAAGTAACTACACCATCCTCCGCCGCAGCTGGGCAAGCCGTCAGCGTTTCCTGGACCGTGACGAACAACGGGCCGGCGATCAGCACTGCATCCCAATGGACCGAGCNNGTGTGCTGGACGTGGGCACGTTCACACATTCGGGCGCTCTTGGGGTTGGGCAAAGTTACCAGGGAACGGCCAGTTTCCAGCTTCCGGACAGTCTTTCCGGGACGTACTACCTCATCGTAACAACTAATGCCGACGGCAGCGTCAACGAAACATCGGGCAACAACAACTCTTCTTCGGCGACATTCAACGTGACCCCGCTTTCCAGTGCTGACCTGGAGGTCACCAATTTACAAGTTCCATCGACTGCCTACTCAGGTCAGCCCGTCACGATTGGCTGGACCGTAACGAACGGCGGTGCTGCGTCCATCCCGCCGAACCAGACCTCCTGGGTTGATTCCGTATATTTGTCATCTGATGAATCGTTTGCCGATGCAACTTTAGTCGGCAACTATACTCAAAACGGCACTCTTGCCGCTGGCGCTTCTTACGATCAATCCGCCCAGATCACCCTTCCAAATGGCATTTCCGGCAATTATACGATCTTTGTCGTCACCGATTCCGCCAATTCGATCACCGGGGATTCGACAACAACTAACCACACCGCGTTCAAGACTCTGAATGTCCAGCTAACGCTGGCGCCGCAATTGTCCGTCAGCGGAATTACCACACCGGCAACGGTCTATGCTGGCGAGCCAATCACTGTAAATTGGAATGTGAATAATGTCGGCAACGGCGCGACCGCCGTTTCAAATTGGACGGATTCCGTTTACCTTTCGCTCGACCAATACATCGATGCCACGTCGGTTTATCTCGGCAGCGTTCAGCATAGCGGCGCGCTAGCGCCCGGGGCTGGATATGGTGGAAGCCTGACGGCGACCCTGCCGGGAAATATCAGTGGAGCGTACTACGTATTCGTCGTGACAGACAGCGGACACGCTGTGTTTCAAAACGGCCAAACGGCGACCAACACGAGTTTCCTGCCCACCGCGATAAACGTAAGTCTCGCGCCGCTGGCCGATCTAGTGCCAACGGCCGTTACCGTTCCTACCACCGGCCAACTTGGCCAGGCTCCCACGACACCGANNCGTCACAAACGAAGGCACCAACGCGACATCGGCGGGGCAGTGGTCAGATTCAGTTTACCTTTCGCAGACCGACACATGGAGCGCCTCTGATCCCCTCATCGCCACCGTTGTTCACACCGGTGATCTCCAGCCCGGCGCTTCGTACACAGCCTCAACCGACGCCGCCATTCCCGGCGTGATAGTTCCCGGCAACTACTATGTGATCGTCCGCACCGACGTATTGAATGACGTCCGCGAGGCCAGTGGCAACATTGACCAAATTGTTTCGACTTCGACAATCAGCATGCTTGACGTGCCAACGCTCGCCGTCGGATCGCCGGCCACCGGCACAATCGCTGATGGGCAAAACATTTATTACAAAGTGAACGTCCAGGCCGGGCAGGAGTTGATCGTCTCTCCGTCGTTTGGAGCCACCGATGCTGCGCAATTCTTTTTGCGCTTCGGAACTCCGCCGACGGGAACCCAATTTGACCAGGTTTTTGGGAACGCTTCGGATTTGAGCCAGCAACTTCAGGTGCCTGCGACGCAAGCCGGATCGTATTACATCCTTCTGGCCGGGGAGACCGGGGCCGGATCGGGCACCACGTATACGATCTCCGCACAGACCCCAAGCTTTGGCATCACCGGTGCCAGTCCGAATTATGGCAGCAATGCCGGCGATGCAACGGTTGTTGTCAACGGAACACTTCTCGACAATAAGACGACGGTGACGCTGGACAAGGGCAACGCCGTCGTGGCCGCGGCGGTTCAGCAGTGGTGGGTCAACTCGACGACGATTTGGGCGACGTTTGATCTCCAGGGAGTTGCCGCCGGCAATTACAACATCGTCGCCACCGACGGGGCAAATTCTTCGACGCTTGCCAACGCGTTTACGGTTAATAGCGGACCCGTCGGCGCGCTCAAGGTCTACGTGGTGCCTCCCGGCACGGTTCGACCGGGATCGACTGACCAGGTGGAGATTCAGTACACGAACATCGGTAATACGGACATATCCGCGCCGCTACTGGACATTTCCGAGACCGGCAACATTGAGTTGCAAGCTCCGGGGCAATCCAGTTTCAGCACATCGCCTGTGATAGTTCTGGGAATCAATAACAACGGCCCAGCAGGAATTCTTTCACCGGGGTCTACGGGGACTTTTGTGCTCAATTTCCAGGCACCGTCTACGGAGGGGTCTTTTGATATTGGAGCGAGCCCGATTACCGGGGTTGGTGCGGTGGGGTCGGCCCTGCCGCCGGCGGTTTATCTCATCAATTGGAGCTCGGTCCTTGGCACAACGCCGCCAACAGGGATTTCAGCGATGGCCTGGAGCGCAATCGTCAACAATTTTGTTGCAGATGTCGGCAACACCTGGGGCACGTACGATTCCGATCTGGCTCAGAACGCGACGTATCTCAGTCAGCTCGGAACGTACACGGACAATGTTTCGACGCTAACGTCATTCATCATTGGACAAGCGGCCGGGGCGTTTGGAGTGCAGCCGCTGGCTAGCAGCACCGATTTGTCGGTGCCGGGTGTGGGCCCGGCACTGGCTTTGAGCCGTGAGTACACATCTTCGATTAACAATCGCGATACGCTGGGCAGTTTTGGATATGGATGGACGGATCAGTGGCAGACCTCTCTTAGCGTCGATTCGTCCGGAAATGCCACGATTACTTCCGACGGTGTCACGCAGCAATACCTGAAGCAAACAAACGGTGCGTTTATCAGCCCGACGGGCGATACAAACACCTTGACGTACGACCAGGGGCTTTACATCCTGCAATCGACAAATGGCGGCCTGGCGACGTACAACTCGGCAGGCCAATTGGTCAGCATTCAGGATTCCAACGGGAACTCTATCAGTACGGTGTTCACCGGAAGTCTGCTGACCGGCCTGGTGGATTCCGACGGCCAATCCATTACGTTCAGTTACAACGCCGACGGGCGCATTACTCAGGCGGTGGATTCGGCTGGTGATAGCGTCACGTACACCTACGATCCTAGCGGTCAATATCTGCTTTCGGTAACGACGGCCCAGGGGACGACCAACTATACATACAACGCTGGTTCCGGTGTGGCTGAATTCAGCCTCGCCTCGATTTCATTTCCGGGCGGAACGCACAATTTCTTCACGTATGATTCGCAGGGGCGACTGGCGAGCACCTCAGAAGATGGCGGCGTCAACTCGGTCACTTATAGCTACAACCAGCCGGGCGAAATTACCTCGACGAATGCGCTCGGCGATGCCACGCAGAGCTTTTACGACAACAGCGGGCTCCTCGTGCGGACCATCGATCCTTTGGGGAATGCGACCGTCTATGGCTACGATCCGAACACGCTACTGGTGAGCCAGATCACGGATTCGGCGAATCAAACCGAGACGCTGACGTACAACCCCTCAGGCGATCTTCTTACCAGCGTTGATCCGTTGGGGAATAAGACCACGTTCACGTACGGCATTGATAATCAGATCAGTTCATTGACCGATGCCAACGGAAATGTCACGAAATATTCCTACGATGCCGCTGGTGATTTGCTTAGTACCAGCTATGCCAATGGAACTTCTTCGAGCAGCACGTTTAATCCGGAAGGAGAGGCGCTCTCCTTCGTGAATCAGAACGGCCAGGCGACTAGTTACACCTATAACTCCGAGGGGCTTCTCACGTCCGAGACTTTCCCGGGTAGCCTGTACACCTATACCTATGACAGTCATGGCGACCTGCTGACGGCCACCGACTCCACCGGCACGACTACATTTACATACAACTCGGCGCTCGAACTGACCGAAGTGAGCTATCCGGCCGGAATGTACCTGAAGTTCACCTATGACTCCGGCGGTCGGCGGACTCAGATGGTCGACCAAACCGGATTTACAACCAACTACCAGTACAACTCCGCGGGCGACCTCGCGGGCCTGACTGATGGAAGCGGCAACCCGATCGTCACCTACACCTACAACGCAGCCGGGGAACTCACCGAAAAGGTCAACAGCAACGGGATGTACACGACCTATTCGTATGATGCCGATGGCAATGTTCTCGACTTGGTCAACCATGCCCCAGGCGGGGCAACGAGCAGCAGTTTCGTATACGCGTATAACAGCCTGGGGCTCAAGACGAGCGAGACGACACTGGATGGCACATGGACGTACAGCTACGACGCCGATGGGGAGCTAACCCATGCGGTGTTTGTTTCGACCAATCCGAGCGTGACGAGCCAGAATTTGGTTTACAACTACGATGCGATGGGGAACCGCACCAGCACGATCATCAATGGCGTCACGACGATTTATACCGTCAACAACATGAACCAGTACACGAGCGTCGGTGGCGTGCCGTATACGTATGATTCAAATGGAAATTTGATTTCCGATGGGACCAATACATACACTTTCAATCCGATCAACGAGCTTACCGCAGTGGCCAGTAGCTCCGACACGACGACATATACCTATAACGCCCTTGGCCAGCGCGTGGCTTCCGCCGCTGGCGGATTGACGACGCAGTACCTTATCGATCCCGATGGCCTAGGCAATGTCGTTGGCACATATGACGGCAGCGGAAATGTGATCGCAGATTACAGGTACGGCCTGGGACTGGTGAGCCAGATTTCGGCTAGCGGGTCGGTGTACTTCTACGACTTCGACGCTCTGGGCAGCACGGTGGCGATGACGAATAGCGCTGGCGCGACGGTTGCCAGCTATAGCTATCTGCCGTTTGGAGGGAGTCTTTCGTCTTCGGGGACGGTGGCAAATCCGTTTCAGTTTGTGGGAAAATTCGGTGTTCAGAGCGCAGGGGTGGGCCTGAGCTTTATGCTGGAAAGGTATTATGCTCCTACAATCGGAAGGTTTATTAGTCGCGACCCACTGAGCTTGGGTGGCGGTGATGCTAATCTCTATCGGTACTCCCTCAACAATCCAACGCAGCTTCTCGACCCCATCGGATTGACTGCTGGCCAAGTGAGCGGTTGGGATAACGCAGTGAAATTTTGGAATGGCATCAATTCATTTATTGGCGTCAACCTTACGGGAGTTGAAAATTCTTTTAAGCTGATTTCGAAGGAATTTTCTGAGTTTGCGACAATATCGCACGTCGCGCAGGTCTTGGACCAAGGCAGCAGCCTATTGGGTGTTTTCTTTGGTGGTTATGAACTCGCGGTGGCACGCAACGTCTTGGAGTGGTGGAATGCTTTGGGCGGCACAGGATTGAGCGCGCTTTCGGCTGCTCTTCCATATCTAGCTACGATTTTCGAACTCAGCGATCCCATTGGATGGATTCTTGGTGGAGCGGAGCTACTGGCGTTCCTTAGCAATGAGTTTGCACCCGGAGGGCTCTTATACAACCCCACGCTCGATCTCCCGATCTTTCCTCCGGGTACTGGCCAAACGGGCACGTCCACAGGCCCCGGCGACATCGTTATCCCGCACGACCCAAATGACCTGATCGGCCCGATTGGTGCGGGCGATGCGGCGTTTGTTGCGGCCGGACAGACGTTGCCGTATCGCATCGACTTTGTGAATGAATCGACGGCAACGGCGCCGGCACAGGTCGTGACCATTACCGATCAACTGCCTACGACTGTGAATTGGCAGACGTTCCAACTTGGTGAGATTGTCTTTGGGTCTTATGTCATTAATGTTCCAGCGGGCCGGTCGTTTTATAGCACGGTGGTTCAGCTTGGGGCGAGTCTGAATAATCTGGAAGTGGATATCGATGCGGGAATCGATCCGACGACGGGCATCGTTCACTGGACTTTCTCGACGATCGACCCGGCGACCAATGAGCCGCCGACCAATCCGCTGGAGGGCTTCCTGCCGCCGGATGATGCCGCGGGCGACGGGGAAGCTTACGTGACGTATTCGGTAAACGCGGCAACCAACGAACCGACGGGGACGCTGATTGACAATCAGGCGACCATCACGTTTGATACACAGCCTCCGATCACCACGGACCAAGCGGTCAACACCATTGATTCTGTCGCGCCGACCAGCACAGTGGCAGCATTACCAACCACGGAAGCCTCCCCCAATTTCACGGTGAGTTGGTCAGGTGTGGACGACCCCAACGGCTCTGGCGTGGCTGACTTCGACATTTATGTCTCTATCAACGGCGGAGCGTTCCAGCCTTGGCTGTCCGATACAACCGCCACGTCCGCGATTTACACCGGGCAAACCGGCGACAGTTATGGCTTCTACAGCGTCGCAGCCGACAACGCCGGCAATGTACAAGCCACCCCGTCTTCTGCGCAGGCGACCACCACGGTCGCCAAGGCCGCGCCGACATTGACGCTGCCCGCCGCGCCAACACTGACGTACGATGGGACCAGCGATGTGACCAACTGGGCGAAGCCGACGCTTACTGGCATCACCGGCTTGGCAGCGCCAACCGGCACAGCGACGCTGCTCTTCTACGCGGGATCAACGGGCACGGGCACGCCGCTGACTTCATTGCCGGTCAATGCCGGCACCTACACGGTGGTCGCGAGCTACGGCGGCGATAGCAATTATGGTGCGGCGCAGACCTCGGTCACTTTCACCGTCAACCGCGCCCCGACCACGACCACGCTCGGCACGCCGCCAGCTTCCATCATCGCCAACGGGACGACCAGCGTGACCAGTTGGGCCACGGCCACTGTTACCGGCGTTGCTGGTGCTCCAGCGCCATCCGGTCTGCCGACGTACACCTATTATCTCGGCTCGACGGCCACCGGCACACCGCTGACATCTTCGCCAACGACAGCCGGCACCTATACCGTGGTCGCCAGCTATGGCGGCAACAGTAACTATCTGGCTTCCAGCGCATCGACCACCTTTACGATCAGCCCGGCGGTCGCCCTGACCACAACGATGCTGGTCAATGGCTTGCCCAGTACAGGTGCCATCGCCAACACCCAGCGTTCGCAGGTCACGAGCCTGGTCATCAACTTCAGCACCCCGGTGACGCTATCGGCAGGCGCGATTACCCTCACCGATCAAGACCCGACCAATCCATTCGGCGCAGCCGCCGGCACGAGCGTGCCGTTCACCCTGACCTCTTCCAACGGCGGAGAGACGTATACGCTGACCTTCTCAGGCGCCGGCTTCGTCAGCCGCAGTTCACTGGCAACGTCGTTGCCCAATGGACACTACGTTCTTACTGTGAACTTCGGCGATGTGAGTTCCGGGACCGCAGCCGTTCCCAGCGGCTCGCAGACGCTGTTGTTCCACCGGCTCTATGGAGATCTGACCAACGCTGGATACGTTACGACAGTTGTGGCTCGTTCGGATGCAAGTGCAAGCAATTGGGCTACTTACGAGCAGTATCTCGACAACGATGGTGCCGCCTTCAGTGCCGGATTCGATAGTGCAGACAGCAGCGCCCTTACTGCAGCCGAAAGCTTCGTGACGGGAACACAAGAACAGAATTTGTGGAATCTGTATAATGAATGAATGATCGGTTTGAAGGCCGCGCGTGGGTCGCGGCCTTGGATGGGATATTTGAGTGGGAGAAATGCAATGCGTCAGAAAATGCGATTGGCGTTGGTGGTCTTCCTTGNNTGCTGGCTTAACGCCGCGCAGGCCCAAACGACCTACAGCTACTTTTACATCGGCGGGCAGGCGACTTACACCGGCCTCACCCCAGGCAGTACGATCAACGTTCCGCTCTATCTACAGGAGGTAAATGGCGACGGATCCACCAACTCACTGCTGGCCAGCGAAGGCGGCCTGTTTGCTGCCGGCGTAAGCGTGGCGTTCTCCTCCTCATCCGGCGGAGTCGTAACAACGATCACCGGCGTCAACCCCAACTCCGGCAGCCCCACGACCGGCTTTGATGATGTCCTCGACCAGTCCAACACCAGCATTTCCGCCGCCATTTTGGNNTGGGCACGCTCGTGCTTCAAGCGAGTTCTAGTCCAGGTCAGACGACAACGTTTACCGTCGGGGCGTATGACCCTAGCAATGGCAACACGGTCACCTTCGACAGTGGCTATGATCTTGACAACAACCTGGACCCGCTGAATCCTTCCGGCGCTTCGAGTTTATATAATAGCGCCGCACCCACCAACTTTAGCGTGACCACCACGTCCGTCCCTGAACCGGTGTCACTGTCGCTGTTAATGGCGTCTGGACTAATGCTGATGCCAAGGCATCGTCGTGGCGTTGAGAGGCGCACGTGAAGGATCTGAGAAAAGACAAGGGATGCCGTTCACATATCGCTCACCTACCTTCCACAAATGTTCCCGGCGCCATCCCTATTGTTTCCGACAGCACCACANNCCACACACCGGATTTAGGGCCAGGTGAGAGGGTGCGGGAGAGAGGGCCGGACCTGGAGGCCATCTCTCCTGCATTCGCATTCTTCAATGAGAATTTCGCCGTGTTGCGATATGGAAGGCCGACGCCGCTGATTCTGTTGCGAATGTTTGGAAAACTGCGGGGGCGATGCCGCGGGGTTTGTGTTGCGCTGCCGGATTCGCAAGTGAGACCTTCAATATAACCTCATGCTCTCGTTAAATAATCGCCTTGGCGCGGTCAAAAATCGCGATGTTTTTTTTCGACAACGGGGTTTGTGAAGGTCTCAAATGACAAAAAGCAAGCGTCAGTGAGCAAACCGCTTTTCCATTTGCAAAAGCGCGTTGCTTGGAAAAAACGATCCTTCGCAATCTGCAAGAGCGCCGTGCTGATCAGCAAGGTTAATTTGTTAACAACAAGAGCGATTTGTTCGGAAACAAGAGCAGTTCGCCATCCGCGAACATTCGATGATTGGAAAAGAAAGAGGTTTGCTTCCAAGCAACGACGGTTACCCAATGGCGAAAAGCTGCTCGCCATAAAACATCGATCAGCCGGCTGGCATTTTCAAGGCGGTGCGATGGACGTTCGAATTTCAAATGCTAGCGACTGGCGGCAGATACTTTTGCCCCAGGTTCAAATGCCGTGAGTTCGCCGATGATCTTTACGCATTGCGGGAATCTGTTCCACAAACTGCTGAGTGTCGGAAACGCTGCTTCCCACCGACGAGTTACCCGTTCACGTCGCGCTCGTGCATCCTTGAATCCCTGAGTCCCAGGATTGTTTGGGTCGGATTCCTTCCGATATGCTTTCGTGGCCCATCGCGCCATGTTCAGGGCTTGCTGTTCGGACAAACTTGCCAGCGCACTTCGTATCTCATCGCTACCGAGCTTGGCGAGTTCGGTTGAGCCAAGACACTTGATCCAGTTCTGACAATAAGCAGGTGCATGCCGAACCCCAGCCGCGTATCGAGTTGCAGCGATTGCGTCCGATGTTTCGCTGTCTCCAACTCTCTCAAACCAGTCGCCTCTACCGGACAAGTGCTCCCAATGAGATTCGAGCGTCAATAGTTGCGCATCCACCGCATCGAGTCTCTCTTGAAGTTCTGGCCAATGCTTGTACAGATACATTGACATTGTGCCGAGAAGATTCATTCGATTAAACGTTTCTTCTGCGCCTTTATAACGGTCACAGGCGGCCAGCCCTTCGGCATAGAGGTGGTCTATTTCTTCGAGATGTCGCCTTGCGGGCTCCCAGTTCATCAGCGCTTCAATCGTCTCTGCATAATGAATGGGGTGTGGCGGCAACCCTTCGGTATTGTCCGGATGTCCGCGCCAATTCTCCATGAGTTCGCATGCCAGTTCATATGCGTCACGTCCAAGTTTGCTTCGATTTAGTCGATCAACAGTTCCCCAATGGGGTAAGGTTGCGAAGCGGCATAGGCGTTGCAATCCTGTCCGCATTACGTTCTGTTCAGGATGATTCTGGAGCTTTCCGTATAGATCGTAAGCTGTCACCAAGTGCATCTCTGCTTCCACAACATTTTCTGGAAGAAACGCCGCATCGAAAGCAAGTGCAGGTAATGGTGCGGTTACGCTATACGGAGCGAGCCCGGTCCCGGCGGCAGCATGTCGCCTGGCTTGATCGCGAATATCGGAGGGATGCGATGATTCCAATCGCATCTTGATGGGCTTTGGAATGTGAAACTGACCCATTGCCCGGCGCAGCGCTCCGCGTTCGACAAGTCGGAAAAGTAACTCGCGCACGTCGCTCACCGAAATGCCACGTTCCGACAAAAGCGGCGCGGCCATGTACTGCGAAAACCCAAAGCGAAACGTCGCCAGCACTTCCAACGCGCGATGCTCTTGTTCTGACAGTGAATTCAGTTGTACTTCATCCCCCACTGATTCACTCTCCGTCAGCAACACGATGCGCACAGGCCCAATGTGGCTAGATACACCCGGCTTCTCGCGATCTTGTGAAATGCGAAGTGAATTATCCTTCGCGAATCGCGAGAGTAACGGCTGAATGGCGAGGGGCCGCGCGAGCGGTGCTTTGTTTCTCTTCATTCCTTCCGCAAACATTTCGGTTCCGACCAAAACAATCACATCGGGCGATCTGTGACTGGGCCTGATGTCAGTCGGCGCAAATCGGTTTAGCGCGTCTGCGAGCCGATGCGCGGCGATAGCTTCGGTCGGGCTTGCGCGGAATAGCTCGTATTCCGTGAGGGGTGCGCCGACGAGCCGCCATAGCATACGCCAGAATTTGGAGTCTTGTTCTTCGCGTATCGCTCGCACCACACACCAAGAAAGACCGGGCGGCGAGTTTGGCTGGTTGTCCAAGTGGATTCGCCGATTGATTCGCATCAAGGCGGACGCCACTGCGGTTGGTGAAACATCTTGCAGCGACAGCACACAGTCCGTGTTTGATGCGAGGCTTTCGAGCACCTTTGTCACGGCGGGGTCGGAAGCTAGATGTGGGCCGGGTGCGCCGTCCCCGTAGAGATGCCACGCGACTTCTGGACAACGGACGAACGCCGTCTTTCGCCAGCCCTCGACTTGCACGACGTCTGCGATATTGGAAAGTTTGCTCGCAAAAAGCACTTCCGCATCGTCGGCGAACGCGGCCCCTTCTCGATCAATGGGGGAAATCCGTGCCTGCGCACGTACTTCGGATACAATTTGATTCACGGCGTTGTCGTTGGGTAGAACGATCCGTTCAAACGCTCGCGTATCGAAGAAATGACGCACCTTCGCCTTGATACCCCCGGGTGTTTCAAGCCAGAAATCTCGATCCTCTTCGTGCGTTTCCTCATCCACGACCCTTTCACCAATTAGGCCGCTGACGACGCTTGACAAAAACCATGTTTTGCCCAGCAACCGCGCAAGCACAACCTGCGATAGATAAGGTGCTGCGCTACCTCCGACCAACGGCAACCTGCGTTGTTCATCAGCGCCAATTGCACCTGCTGCGATTTGGGATGCCCATCTAAAATCGTACGCCGCTTGATGATCCATCACCTGTTGTCGAAATGCCGAGCCGGTATGGCCGTGAGCGCGTAGCCATAGAAGACGACCGGCATATCGCGCATGATGCAGATGGTCGTACCATGTTTTGCCGTCTCTCCCTTTGAAGTTGATGTTGAATGCAGAATCACCACGGGAGACGACTTGGTGACGACTCGTGGAGTCGCGCTCCGCCAAATCGACATCCACGGCGAGTGGCAAGGCGATTCCCAATTCGCCCTCACGACTGGGGAACACAAACAGGGGCCAGCAAAAGAGGTGCGCATACAGAATCGTCGCGATCTGCCCCGATGCAGGAGTATGCGCGATCATACGCAGCAGGGTGTCCAAGTCGTCTATTCGTTGGTCGGTGGTGCGGGGATTACTGCGAAGCCGATTTAGCACACCCTCAAATTGTGCGAACGACTCCGTGCTCTCAATCGCTTGCCATCCTCCCCCTTTTCCAAAGAGCGATGCTCCAAAGCGCGTGATTCGAGTTGCGCTACCTGCACCGTGCATGATATGGTGCGCAATCGCGCGAGCTTTTGCCAATGGAGCATCCCTTTCGGGCATAAGGGAAAGTAATGCCGCCTTGGCGCGGAGTTGTAACCGGCCCCTGTCGAACGGCTCATCAAGATGCCTGTTGCCCAAAGCGGTAAGCAATTGCAGCGTGCTGGTCGGAAGGGCTTGCATCCTATCATCGTTCTCCCAGCCCCACTCGTTCAACAAACGCGGCAGACCTAGAAATGCCACGTCACACATTTCTTTCGCCGCACCTTCACGAACGGCAGAGAACGCGCGAAGGCAGTATGCTGCCAGTCCAATCTGTTGTCCTAATATCCATTGGTCAATCATGTTGATCACTCCTGCCGGGGTCGGCCCATCGGATGACATGTTGGCCAGGCTCGCGCTTCATTCGATCAAGAAAGTTTAAGAGTTTTCCGCGCCCATAATCAACCAACAGAGCTTTGGTCTTGTCTGAACTGATTCTCAAGCCAACTTTCCTGCTGTCGAAGCAGAGCGGAACGTTGCCTTCGCCTTCCTGCAACGTAACGAACACGTCATCCCCGTTGGTCAGGAAGTAGTGGAATACGCCGTCGATGCAAACCGCATCGTCTGTCACGGGGAACAGTTGATCGGCCAGCGGCAGAACGGAGTTCTGTGTTGCATCGGCGGATGCCATCGCAAACGGAATGGGATTGTCGGTGTGGACTATCCGCATTGGTCCCGGTTGCGCAAGTTCATTGAGTTTCGACAGCGCGTTACCTGTGTCAATCGCCATATGCTGCAATTCCGCACGCACCGTCTCAATTGGAATCGCGGCAGCAACGTCCGGCTCCTCGTCCAGAAATGCGAGAAGCGATTGCAACTCGTCGATAAGTTTGGTGTTCTTGTTTGACATCTTCATTCCTTTCCGGGCTTCCACTCCGCTAACAGTGCGCGTAGTGAGTGCTTCGCCTCATGGATCATTTTGTATAGCTTTTCGATCGGAAGATTATGCTTTTGCGCAATGACCTGCGCTGCGACCGTTTTATCACAAAGAAACTCGACCACGGGCGCAAAGCTAGGATTCTTCGATAGCACACGTCGAATCTGGTCGGCTAATTCGAGGGACAGCGCGGGCTTGTCGGCGAGGTTGGAATTATCGCAGTCCACAACCTGACCAATCGCATTGTCATCCGAACAAACCTTCCGAAACCTTTGTGCCCGATGATTCAAAAAACTATAGGCGATTCCCCAGATATATTGCGCGAGTGTCGCCCGCTCAGAATCCCAATGCCGCTTACCCTTGCCGTCCAGTCCAGTGCCAGTTAGCGCGGCGTAGATTGCGTCAAAAGCAATTTCTGCGGGGTCAACCAGTCCTTCACAGTCTTTGATCCGGTCATCAACTGTCCCCCTGCGCGGCGCAATCCAGCTATATCGCCGGCGCATGCGCTTCGCCACTGATAGTGTAAGGCGCTCTAGAAGTTTGGCGACGTTCTCCTGCCTGATTGCGCGGAGTACGGTCGGATCAGGCGCGGGCAATTCTTTCGGCCAACGCGCCTCATCCGGCAACTCCCACAACAGAGGAGCCATCGCTCTTGCGGAGTGAGGCATACTGTTGCTCCTTTCGGGTCGGTATCCAACTTGATATGCCCGTTGCCCACCAGATTTTTCCGAGAAATTTCAGAATGATGATAAATAACAAAATTGCGATGTCGAATGCCCTGTTTTGGAAAAACTTGGAAGGTCGCGGGCATATTAACGTGTCTGATGGTCATCGGGCGTTCCGAAGACCGGTCAAACCCCTAGCAAAGGAGCCGTCATGGTGACGACTACCCCGCGGTCAGGCAAGTGCCGAGCCTGTGTCAATCGGCGCAATGTAATGTCTTCGCTGCTCGAAGTCATGAGCTCCGAGAACCCGGATTTGGTTCTGCGATATCAGAACAAGCTCGGGTTGGATGAGCAACAGGCCCGGCAACTGTTCGACGACACGAAGCGGTTCCTTTTTCTTTGCGGCACGGTGCCGGGGAAATGGAGTCCAACGAAGATCATCGACGAGGGCTGGCACAACATGATTTTGTTCACGCAAGATTATGCCGATTTCTGCCAGCGCTTCTTCGGCCGCTTCATCCACCACAGCCCGCACAAGATGGCCAATCCGGACCGAACCGGATCGTCGCCGGCGGAAACGCGCGAGGCGGCGCGGAACCTGTTTGGAAGCGAGTTGTCGGCGAACTGGTCGCCGACGTTCGCGACCAGTGTCGAATGCAGCAAGAGCGGCTGCAATTGCTCACCGGACACCGGTGGCGGTGGATCGGAATGCACGCCGGACTACGACTGAAAATGGGTTCGGGCGGCTGCTGGACGTTCCAGCAGCCGCCCATCGAGCCTCGATCATTCACTTTCGCGACCGACGTGTCGCGGGAAAGAAGGGCCAGATGCATTGGCACGACGAGACAGACGGTTTCGGTTCTGAGGGTGTGGAGTTCGATCTCTACACGAACGGGTTTGGCGGTGTCTCGTGGACACCCCGAAGGTCGGAGTACCTGCTGAACGGCCCCGACGAAGGGACCGACGAAGAAGGTTCTCCGGATTACGATCCGCCGCAAGACCCGGAACCCGCACCGGACGGTCCGAGTTCACCGACTTCGAATTGACCCTCTTATTGTTGTCGCCGTCCGAAAGGGCGGCGACAGCATTTGCAGCCATCACGGTTAAACGGATGCGGCGATTAGCCGATGGAAAATGAATGCTCGCCCTCTCCATCCGCCAGCCGTACGCCGAGTTGATCCCTTCGACATACTCAGGGCAGGCTCTGCGGGGGATCAAGACGGCGG